>JAIXVP010000383.1 GCA_027482905.1 Opitutaceae bacterium | reverse complement strand
GCATCTGGGCATGGCTCGTTTTACGCCGTCCGGAGGTGAAGGCCGCCTTCGACCAGAACCCCGCTCCCTCGCCATCGCCCGCGCACGACGCGGCCGCCACCGCTTCGCCGGCGACAACTTCGCGCGAGGTCGAACCCCCGGCGCCCGCTCGCCGCATCGCAGGGCCGGCCGCGGGCCTGATGATCGCCGCCGGCCTCCAAATCCTCATGCTGGGCGCACTCGCCTGGTTCTACATCACGGGCGTCACCTTCCGACACGAGGACGGCAAGGACGTGCTCAACGTCTCGGTTCTTTTTTTCAAACATGACACGAGCTCGAGTCCCGGCAGCGGCGTGCCGCCGGTCTGGTATTCGCTGGCCCCCGTCGTCCTCGTCGGCGGACTCGTGCTGTCGACCCTCATCTTTGTCGCCGCCTTGCGCATGCGCCGGCTGCGCGGACGGCGACTGGCCTTGCTCGGCGCGCTGCTGGCGTTGTTCACCGCCCAAGGACTGGGACTCGGCGTCCTTTTCGGTTTTTGGGCGCTGGTCATCCTGCTCCATCGCGAGGTCCACGCCGCCTTCGACGACGGTGCTCCGGGCAAGCGCCGCCTCGGCGGCCTGCTGTTCGCGACCGTCGGCGCGGCCGCCCTGCTGGGACTGTTCGCCGGCGCCATCGTGGCCACGGTGATGGATCACCACGACGCCCGGCACGCTGCGTCCCGCGCGCTGCTCGAGGGCTCCCGCGCCGGTCCGCTCCCCCCCTTGCCCGCGTCGCCCGGCAGCCCGGGCTTCGCCTTCGGTCCCGTGCAAGACCGCGTGCTGCCGATCGGGGACCAGACCCACGAAACCGGCCTCTTTGATCTGGAACGCGGCGAACTGGTCCTGCCCGCCGACGTGCCCTTGCCCGAGCGCAGCGTGGAAAAACCCGGCCCCGTGGGCGTCGTGTTCGGCTTCGAACCCGGCAGCGACAAACTCACGATCAAAGGCGTCGGCGGAGTCGCCCTACGACCGATCGGCCCATCCCAGTGGGACCAGTTCGACCGTGCCGAGGCCTATGACGAGATCCTCGCCCAAGAAGCTTCGCCGGGCTCGCTCGTCACCATCGGTATCGAACAAATCCCCAACGCGTTTCTCTTCAAAACCCGCAACGGCGCCGTCGGCTTGTTTCGTGTCGCACGGGGCGACTCGTCTTCCCGTTCGGCGCTACTGCGATGGAAGTTTTTCCAGATCGCTCCGGCGGCCGCGCCCGAAGCTCCCCCTCCCGAAACGCCGCCCTCCGGCGAAATCCCGCGGGACGTGATCGATCTGGCACCGTTCTGGACCCGCTCCTTTCCGCCGAATCCGTCCGACCGCGAATTCGGCCTGCGCGCGCTCGCCGGTCGGCACGAGTTCGGCGGCCTGCCATTCGAGATCGGAGGCCAGGTCGTGCTCGGGAGCAAAGGCATGGACAACAGCCCAGGCACGGCTTTCCCGCCCGAGGTGAGCATTCCGGTCGGTCGAACCTTCGATGAGCTCCACCTTCTCCACGCCGCCTTCTGGCAAGACGCCGTGGGCGCGGAGGTCGCCACCGTGCGCATACACTATCTCGACGGAGAAACCCGCTCCTTTGCGCTTCGCTACGGGGTCCATGTGCTCGACTGGCAGCGACTGCCAGGCGAGGTCGCCGAACCTTTGTCCGACCCCGCCAGCGCGGTGGTCTGGCGAGGCCAGGGCGCGCCGGGACAAAACGCCACCGCGCGCGTCATCGCCACCACGATCATCAACCCGCGGCCCGAAGCGCCGGTGGCGAGCCTGGAATTGGTTTCCGGCCATTCGCGGGCCGCCTACGCGCTGGTCGCCGCCACCCTGGCCGCCTCCAACCCGTCGCGCGCGCCGCTCGCCTCGCTGCCGACGGTTCCGGACCCGGGCGCTCGCCCCGCCGAGCTTCGGGTGCGCGTGGTCGACAAACAGACCGGCGAACCTCTCGCCGGCGTCTACCTCGCCCCCTTCGGCGACTTCGACGGGGTAAACACCATCGCCCCGCCCATCCTGACCGACGCGGCGGGCGTGGCCCGGCTGCCCTACGATCCGGCCGGCACGAGGAGCATGGGGTTTTCGACCGTCTTCGCCGGCTACGCCGACGCCGGCTGGACAAGCCCGACCAGTTTGCCCGCCGAGTGTCTCGTCCGCTTGAACCGAACCGCGCCACCGTCCGTCGCCATCGAACCTTCATCGCCGGCGCCCGAAGCACTCGATCTGTCGGCCTTGGTCGCGCGCCAACACGAGCAACTCGCCGCCCTCGTGTCGCGTTGGATGCAGGCGGGCAAGGTCCCCCGGAATGGCAACTCCATCGGACGAAACGAACTCGCCTCCCTCGTCGATACCTGCGCCGAGCTGGCGCGCCGGGGCGCCTGTCCCGGTTTTCTCGCCGCGCTTCCTCCCGCCAATCTGCCGACCAGATCAATCGACGAAGAATTCGCCGGCCAGCTCTTCCCCCTCCGGCCATGGAAAGAGGTCCCCGCCTCTCGACTCGAAGACGCGCTGGCCCTGAGTCTCCATCTGCTCGGACAGTCCGCGCTCGAGGCGAAAAGCGACGGTTCCGCCCCTTTCCCTTACGTGCGCCAGGCCGGTCTGGCCGCGTTGGAACTCTTCGCCCGCTCCGGCTGGAGCCCTCCACCGCCCGAATCGGCCGAATCCATCAACACCCGCAAACGGGACCTGCTCGCGAGACTGGAAGCCGCCTCGTCCATCGCCAACGCGACCTTTCGCGACCAGGTCCTCCAGAAGCTCGCCACCGAATGCGCCCGCGCCGCCGCGCCCGACATCACCACCATGGTCCTCGCCAAGATCGGCAACATGACCAGCCGCGACCAAGCCGCCTACACCGCCGCCCTCGAACTCAAACGCCAGGGTCTGCGCGATTCCGCCAACGAGCTCGCCCGCACCGTCGCCAACGCGACGGTGCGCGAACGGTTGCTCGGCGAACTCGCCCAGTAACCACTCCCCTCGCGACATTTTCCCACAACATGGACTCCACGCTCCCGTCTCCCGTTCCCACGCATCCCTCCGGCAGCGACAAGCTGCTCGCCGTCCTCTGCCACGTCTCCGGCTTTCTCGGCGTCGCGCTCATCCTCCCGCTCGTCGTCTACCTCGTGACCAAATCAGACGCGGGCTACGTGCGCGCCAACGCCCGCGAAGCGCTCAACGCCCACCTCTCGCTGATGATTTACGCCTTGGTCTGCCTCCCTTTCGTTTTGATCGTGGTCGGCGTGCCCATGCTAATCGCCCTCGGATTGGCCTCGGCCATCTTCGCCATCATCGCCGCGATCAAGGCATCGGAGGGCGGAACCTACATCTATCCGCTCTGCATCCGTTTCGTGCGCTGAATTTTCCAATCCGGCCGGCTCTAAACTCGCTGTTCTGAAACCCAAATCGTCGCGCGGGTCGCAAACACCCGTTGACTTATTAAGACTGAGTCTCAGTCTTTGCATTCACTCGCGCCGCTTCTTCCGCACCACCTCAACACATCCTATTCACCGTCAAACGCCTCCGCTATCTGATCGATGCCCTTCGCCAATCTAGCTCAACTTGCCGTCGGTCACTCCGCCACGATCAAAGCCTATCCGCAGGCCGGCGTCGCCTTTACCCGACTTCGCGAGATGGGTCTTCTACCCGGCACGCGCGTGACCTTGGTGCGTGTCGCGCCGCTCGGCGACCCGATCGAAATCCAGGTCCGCGGCTACCGCCTCTCCTTGCGTAAATCCGAAGCCGCACTGGTCGAAGTTGAGCCTGAAGCCGCTCCCGCCGCATGAGTGTGCCTGCAGCCTCTTCCTCCGCGCCCCGGTCCGCCCCGGTCTACGCCCTCGTGGGCAATCCGAACTGCGGCAAGTCCACCCTGTTCAACGCCCTCACCGGCCTGAAACAAAAGGTGGGCAACTACCCCGG
>JAIXVP010000072.1 GCA_027482905.1 Opitutaceae bacterium | reverse complement strand
GTGAAGGATCTGCGCACCGGTATCTCGACCTCCGACACCCAGGGGGTGATGGACGGCGACCTGGACCGTTTCATCAACGCGTGGCTGCGCGCCGGTTGTCCGCGGCACCGGAACAAGGACATTCAGATGGATGAGTAGCCCGGGGCCGAGCCTTTCCTCGCCGCGCCCGGTCGTCTTCGCTTGCACGGACCGGTTGGGCAACCAGCTGTTTCAATACGCGACGGCCTACGCTTTGTCCCGCCGTCTGGGGCTGCCGCTGCGCGCCGACTACCGCGCGATGGGCAAGCGCTGGGCCGGCTCCGCCTCCATCCGCGAAATCGTTCCCGGTCTGCTCCCGGCCTCCGGGGCCGAGGTCGGGGCGATCATCCCCCGTTGGCACGGACCGCGCGGGCAGCGGCTTTGGGCCTGGCTCGGATACCTGCTGCCGGCCGGCCGGCTACTCGTCCTGGTGGAGCGCTTCCCGAATTACGACGCGCGGATACGTCGGGTGCGCGGGCCCGTCTACCTGCGGGGATGGTGGCAAAGCGAAAGGTATTTCGCCGGCTTCGCGAAGGATCTCCGGGACACCCTGGACCTTCGTCCGCCGACCCCGCGCGCGGCCGAAATCGGCGCGCGGCTCGATGAACGGCCCGTCGTGGCGGTCCATGTGCGGCGTGGCGATTATCTGGCGCCGCAACCGACGAGAAGGAAGCTGCTCCCTTGTTCGGCGGACTACTACGCGAGAGCCTTCGCCGAGATGGCCCGGCGCGTGCCGGAAGCGCGATACGCGATCTTTTCCGACGATCCGGCATGGGCGGCGGAAAACATCCGACCGCCCGGCCCCGTGGTGTTGCCGCCCGGCGACCCGCCACGGAGCGACCGGGAAGATTTTCATCTGCTGACCCGCTGCCGGCACTTTATCATCGCGAACAGCACTTTCAGCTGGTGGGGAGCGTGGCTGGGCCGTGGCGTCGATGGCACGGTGATCGCGCCCCGCGAGTGGTTCCGGGGCGCGAGAATACGTCTGGAGGACCGCCTGCCCGCCGATTGGCTCGCGCTTTAGGCGCAGGCTTCGCACTTGTGCGCGGCTTGGCGCGGGAAATGATTCCGCCACGCCATGACCGCCCGCGCCAACGCCCTCGTCTCCGCCACGCTCGAGTCCCCCACCCGGGGCGTGATCGAGCTGCGCCACGACTGGCGCGGCCGCAGCGTGCCGATGTTCGTCATCGCGGGCGGCCGCCTGCGCATGCGCCGTCTGGAACGTCTCGCCACGGCGGGCTTCGCGCTGCGCAGCGGCTACCATTTTCCCGAGGAGGGCGTGATCGAGTTCGTGCTCGATCCGGCCGACCACCCGGAGGTCGATCTCGCGGCCGCCGGGGTTCACGTGGCGGGTGAATTCAATGGCTGGCGCGGCGCGGACCTGGGCGAGTGGGCGCTGCGCCCGCGAACCCTTGCCGGCCGGTCCGTCTACGCCTGGTCCGGTCCGGCGGGTCCCGTGCTGGCGTCCGGCCGGCGCTTCAAGTTCGTGACCGGCGGGCATCGTTGGCTGCCGGTGCCGTGGGACGCACCCGGAGCCGAGCGCGACGACGGCGGCAACCTCAACCGCGTGGTGGATCCGGATCGCACCGGTTGCCACCGTTTCGCCTTCGAGCTGACCGCCCCGGCCGACCTTTCGACCAGCCTGACGGTGCGTTGGGCCGAGGGACATGAGGGGGATCAGGTGCCGCTCCAGCCCGCCCGCTTTTTTTATGAACTCGGGACCGTCCTCCCGCTCGGGGCCCGGGTGGAGCCGGCGGGCACGGTATTCCGGCTGTTCGCCCCGCGCGCGCGCACGGTCGAACTGGCCGTCTGCGCCGCCCTCGATGAGCGGGACCGCCCCCATCGCTACGCTCTCACGCGGCGGGAGGACGCGGACGGCGCGGCGGGAGTCTGGGAGGTCACGCTGGAGGGCGACCTCCACGGTTGGTTTTATTGGTATCACGTGGACGGCCCGCGCGATGTTTTCGGGGCCTTCGATCCCGAGCGCCGCATCCTCGATCCCTACGCGCTCGCCGCCGTTTGTCGCGAGGGACCGGGCATCGTCCTGGACCACGCCCGGATCGGTTCCGTCGCCCGAGGGTCGGACGCGTTTCGCACGCCCGCCTGGCACGATCTGGTGATCTGCGAAGCCCACGTGCGCGATCTCGCCGCCCGCGCACCGGTGCCGGCCGACGAGCTGGAGCGGCGCGGGTTCACCGGCCTGCGCAAATGGGTGGAGCGCGAAGATTTTTATCTCGCCCGCCTCGGGGTGAACTGCGTCGAGCTGCAACCCCTCCAGGAATTCGACAACGTCGCCCCCGCCGACTACCACTGGGGCTACATGACGGCGAATTTCTTCGCCCCGGCCAGCGCCTACGCGACGCGGCCCGAGGCCGCCTCCGGGGTGCGCGAACTGCAGGACCTGGTGCGCGCCTTCCACGCCCGGGGCATCGCGGTGATCGTGGATGTGGTCTACAACCACGTCGGCGAGCCCGCCCATCTGATGTTCCTGGACCGGCTCTACTACTTCGAGCAGGACGCGGCCGGCCGCCTGGCCAACTGGAGCGGCTGCGGCAACGACCTGCGGGCCTCGGCCGCGATGGCGAAACGGCTCATCATCGACAGCTGCCTGCACTGGCTGGACGCCTACGGGGTGGACGGTTTCCGCTTCGACCTGGCCGACCTGGTCGGCGTGCCCGTGCTGCGCGAGGTCGAGACCGCCCTGAAACGCGCCAAGCCCGATGTCATCCTGATCGCCGAGCCGTGGAGCTTCCGCGGCCACGCGGCGGGCGAGCTGCGCGACACCGGCTGGGCGTCGTGGAATGATGGATACCGCAACTTCCTGCGCGAACACGTGCGCGGGGCGGGCTCCCGCGCGACCTTCGAGTATTTCCTCAAGGGCTCGCCCTGGTATTACGCGAAGTGGCCCGCCCAGACGGTGAACTACACCGAGTCCCACGACGACCGCTGCTGGATCGATGTGATCACGGAAAACGCCAACCACGACGGGCACCTGCCCACCGTCAACGACCGCGCCCGCACCCATCTGATGGCGGCGACGTTGTTCTGCTCCATCGGCATCCCGATGCTCTCGTCCGGCCAGGATTTCCTGCGCTCCAAGCACGGCGTGAATAACACCTATCTGCGCGGCGACCTCAACGCCCTCGATTACCACCGCATCCACCGCTTTCCCGGCACGCACGCCTATTTCGCGGACTGGATCGCCTTCCGGCGCTCCGAAACCGGCCGCCTGCTCCGGCACTTCTCGCGCGCCTCCGAGGGCTTTTTCCATTTCATCTGGGCCGAGGGCTCGATCGCCTCTGCCGTGATCTACAACGCCGACCTCAGCCAGGGCGGCCAACGCCTGCTGTTCGCCTTGAACCCCACCCAGGCCGACGTGCGCCTCCCGCTCGGCGACCTCGCCGAACTGCCCTGGCGCCAACTGGCCGACCAGGACCGTTTCCTCGCCCCGGGCCGCCCCGCCGGCGCCCGCTCCGTCACGCCGGATTTGTTTGTCCCCTCGCTCGGCTGCGGACTGTGGTTGGCCGAATAGCGGCCGTCGGCGCCGCGCGGCCGACTCCGGACAAGGGCCGCGCAGACCCGGACAAGCCCCGCGCCGCCAAAACCCTTGCGTTCAATGGCTGGCCGGCCTTTTTTCGCTCTTTCCGCGTCGGCAAGGCGCGGTTCCTCACCACAGAAAACAACACCACTACACGGAGCCCTCATCATGGCTATCAAAGTCGCTATCAATGGTTTCGGCCGCATCGGCCGCCTCGTCTTCCGCGCCCTCGTCGAACAGGGCCTCCTCGGCACCACGCTCGATGTCGTCGCCGTGGGTGACATCGTCCCCGCCGACAATCTCGCCTACCTGGTGAAATACGACTCCACCCAGGGCAAATTCAACGGCACCGTCTCCTCCAAGAAGTCCTCCCCGGACAAGGCCGAGGACGACGTCCTCGTGATCAACGGCCACGACATCCTCGTCGTCTCCGCCAAGTCCCCCGCCGAGCTCCCCTGGGCCAAGCTGGGCGTCGATCTCGTGATCGAGTCCACCGGTCTCTTCACCGAGGCCGAGAAGGCCAAGGGCCACATCACCGCCGGCGCCAAGAAGGTCATCATCTCCGCCCCCGCGAAGGGCGAGGACATCACCGTCGTCATGGGTGTTAACGACGACAAGCTGGACGTCTCCAAGCACAGCATCATTTCCAACGCCTCCTGCACCACGAACTGCCTCGCGCCGCTCGTCTCCGTGCTCCTCAAGGAAGGCTTCGGTCTCGAGGAAGGTCTGCTCACCACCGTGCACGCCTACACCGCGACCCAGAAGACCGTGGACGGCCCCTCCAAGAAGGACTGGAAGGGTGGCCGCACCGCCGCCCAGAACATCATCCCCTCCGCCACCGGCGCCGCCAAGGCCGTCGCCCTCGTGTGCCCCGAGGTGAAGGGCAAGCTCACCGGCATGGCCTTCCGCGTGCCGACCCCGACCGTCTCGGTCGTCGACCTCACCTTCAAGACCACCAAGGAAACCTCCCTGAAGGAGATCAACGCCGCCCTCAAGAAGGCGTCCGAGACCTACCTCTCCGGCATCCTCGGCTACACCGACGAAGAGGTCGTCTCGACCGACTTCATCCACGACAAGCGCTCCTCGATCTACGACGCCGGCTCCTCAATCGAGCTGAACTCGAAGTTCTTCAAGCTCGTGTCCTGGTATGACAACGAGTGGGGCTACTCCAACCGCGTCGTCGATCTCACCAAGAAGATCGCCGCCGCCCTCTAAGCCCACAGATCCCGTTTAAGACCGACCACGGATTACACGGATAACACGGATGAATACCCTTCAATCCGTGTCCATCCGTGTGATCCGTGGTTAATTTTTTCCCGTCCCTTTCCTTCTTTCGCCATGGCCAAGTTCAAATCCATCCGCGACCTCTCGCTCTCCGGCAAACGCGTCCTCATGCGCGTCGACTTCAACGTCCCCCAGGACAAGGTGACCGGCGCCATCACCAACACCGCGCGCATCACCGCCGCGCTGCCCACGATCAAATTCGCCCTCGAACAGGGCGCCTCCGTCGTCCTCATGTCGCACCTCGGCCGTCCGGACGGCCAGCGCATCGCCAAGTTCTCCCTCCAGCCCGTCGCCACAGAGCTGGAAAAACTCCTCGGCCGCCCGGTCAAGTTCCTCGACGACTGCGTCGGCGCCGCCGTCGAGGCCGCCTGCGCCACCCTCGCTCCCGGCACCGTCGTGTTGCTGGAAAACCTGCGCTTCCACATCGAGGAAGAGGGCAAGGTGAAGCTCGAGGACGGCACCTCCAAGAAGGCCGATCCCGCCGCCGTCGCCGCTTTCCGCGCCTCGTTGACCAAGCTCGGCGACGTCTTCGTGAACGACGCCTTCGGCACCGCCCACCGCGCCCACTCCTCCATGGTCGGCGTCACCCTGCCCGAGAAGGCCGCCGGTTTCCTCATGGAGGCCGAGTTGAAGGCCTTCGCCAAGGTGCTCGACCACCCCGACCGCCCCCTGCTCGCCATCCTCGGCGGCGCCAAGATCGCGGACAAGATCCCCCTCATCAACAACCTCCTCGACAAGGCCGACAAGGTCATCATCGGCGGCGGCATGGCCTACACCTTCCACAAGGTGAATCGCGGCATGAAGATCGGCTCTTCACTCTACGACAAGGCCGGCGCCGAGATCGTCGCCGAGCTCGAAG
>JAIXVP010000380.1 GCA_027482905.1 Opitutaceae bacterium | reverse complement strand
TTGCGCACCTTGCCGCGGACGCGGGCGCCCATCGGGTAGTTGTGGCGGACCATGTCCCAAGGATTGGGCTCCAGCTGGCGGAGGCCGAGGGAGATCTTCTGCTCTTCCTTGCCGACGCCGAGGACGACCGCGTCGAGCTCCTGGCCGACCTTGAGCATTTCGGAGGGCTTGGTGATGCGTTTGGTCCAGGACATCTCGGTGATGTGCACGAGGCCTTCGACACCGGGCTCGATCTCGATGAACGCGCCGTAGGGGACGAGGTTGACGACCTTGCCGTGGACCTTGGCGCCGACCGGGAACTTGTGCTCGATCTCGTCCCAGGGGTTCTTGGTGGTCTGCTTGAGGCCAAGGGAGACGCGCTCTTTCTCGCGGTTGACCTCGATGATCATGACCTGGATCTCCTCGCCCTGTTTCAGGACCTCGGAGGGGTGCGTGATGCGGCCCCAGGACATGTCGGTGATGTGCAGCAGGCCGTCCATGCCGTCGAGGTCGATGAACGCGCCGAAATCGGTGATGTTCTTGACCACGCCCTTGCGGACCTGGCCGGGCTGGATCGAGTCGAGCAGGTTGCGGCGCTTCTCGCCACGCTGCTGCTCGATGAGCTCGCGGCGGGAAAGGACGACGTTCTTGCGGAGCTGGTCGATCTTGATGACCTTGAAATCGTAGGTCTGGCCGACGTATTGATCCAGGTTCTTGGGCGGCTGGATGTCGACGTGGGAGGCGGGGATGAAGGCATCGACGCCGATGGAAATGATGAGGCCGCCCTTGACCTTGGCCTTGACGCGACCGGTGGCGACGGAGCCCTCGGGGAACTTGGTGAGGATGTTGTCCCAGTTCTTCTTTTGCTCGGCCTTGTCATAGGAGAGGACGGGATAGCCCTCCTTGTTTTCGATCTTCTCGATCAGGACCTCGATGGTGCCGCCGATCTGGAGATCGCCGATGTCGATGAACTCGCTGGCGGGGATGACGCCCTCGGACTTGCCGCCGATATCGACGACGACTTCGTTTTGGCGGATCTCGGTGATGACACCGGGGACGATCTTGCCCTCTTGGAGCTGGCTGAGGCTGGATTCGGCCAACAGCGCTTGCATGATGGAACTCATAACGTGCGGAAATACGGCTCGATGACGTCTCCGCTCCGAAGACGCCTCCGAACCGTGGGCGCGCCTTGCGACGCGCGGGTTGAAGGTTGCTGCGATTGGGCCGATGGGAGCGACGCGGCGTCACCGGCCTGACCAAAGAAAATGCCGCGAACGGTCAGACTCGCCCCGCGAACCCGGCTCGGGCAAGGGCAAAGTGGCCGGCATTGCCACCGCTTCTGCTCGCCAAACCGCCTTGGGCAACAATAAGCGCAAGGTCCGGTTGGCCAGACCGCGCCGATTCGGTGCAACCTCGATCCATGCCCCACCCCTATCCCCCACTTCTGCGTTTGCTGCCGGCCGCCCTGATGCTGCTGGGTTCGCCCATCCTGGCCGCGCCCGTCACGCCCGAGCGTGTCGCCGCCCTCCCCGCGAACGAGCAAGGCGCTTGGAACGAATACCTTGCCCGCTCCGTCGCGCTCGCCGCGAAAGACGCGGCCGCCCTCGCCGCCGAACTCTCCGCCCAAAAACTAACGACCGCCCTGCCCGCGCCCGTCGGAGGCGATTTCAAGCAGCCCGAAAAGCCGGATCCGGCGATTTACGCCGGCGAAGAAAACGGCCGGCTCGCCGACGTGATCCTGTCCTACCAAACCGCCTCGGGCGGCTGGTCGAAACACACCGACTACGCGCAAGGCCCGCGTCGCCCCGGCATGCTCTGGTCCTCGCAATACAAACCCGGCCGAGAACCCCACTACCTGGCTACTTTCGACAATCGCTCGACCACCGAGCAGATCGCCTTTCTGGCGCGCGTCGCCCTCGCCACCGGTCGCAAGGACTGCGCCGAAGCCGTGCGCCGGGGCGTCGATTTTGTCCTCGCCGCCCAGTTCCCCAGTGGAGGGTGGCCCCAGGTTTATCCGCTGGAAGGCGGCTACCACGACGACATCACGTTCAACGACAATGCCAACACGCGCGTGCTCGAGTTGTTAAAATCCATCGCCGACGGCGATCCGGCCTACGCGATGATCGAGCCCGAGCAACGCGCCCGCGTCGTCGCCGCGCTGGACAACGGCGTGCGCTGCCTATTGGCCACACAAATCGTCGTCAACGGCGCCAAGACCGTTTGGTGCGCGCAGCACGACGCGATCACCCTCCAGGCGGAAAACGCGCGCAAGATGGAGCCAGCCAGCCTGAGCGGTCTCGAAAGCGCGAACATCCTCGAGTTTCTCATGAGCTTTGAACGTCCGTCGGCCGAGATCGTCGCCGCGATCGAAGCCGGGCTGAGCTGGCTGGACGCGGCCAAAGTCACCAACGTGGTCAAACGCAAAGTGAACGGGAAAACGGTCTACCAGGTCGATCCCGCCTCGACCGAGATCTACTGGGCGCGCTTCTACAGCGTTGAAACGGGCCGCCCCATTTTCCCCGGACGCGACGGCATCGTTTACGACAGCTACGAAGCCATGGTCGCCAAAAACACCGCGGGCTATGATTACTTCTCCACCCAGCCGGGCAGTTTGCTCAAGAACGGCCAGAAAAAGTGGCGCAAGCTGCTCGCCAAGGCCGCCACGACCTAGCCCGGGGCCAGAGCCTCGACGCCCTCAAGCCGCGAGGCGAGGCGGGGGTCGCCCGCTCTCCGCCTGCCCATACCAACTCAGGCCGACCGGCCCGAGGTGAAGTAATCGCGCACCGCCTCGACCACGGCGGCGCGAGGCACCTCGTGTTCGCTGCGGTCGGTCAGGTCGCGGAGTTTCACCACGCCTTTGGCCAACTCGTCGCCGCCGTAGATCAGGGCGAGCTTGGCGCCGGACTCGGCGGCGGCCTTGAACTGTTTGCCGAAGGCGATTTCCTTCAAGGGGTAGTCCACGCGGTAGCCGGCCGAGCGCAGGCCGGCGATGTCGGCGAAGGCGGCCGAGCGTTCGGCCGCGCCGCCGATCACCACGTAGACTTCGGTGGCGGGGCCGACGGCGGGAAGGAGGCCACGCTGCTCGAGGAGGAGGGCGAAGGTCATGTCGCCCATGCCGAAGCCGACCGCGGGCATCTCGTTGTAACCCAATTTGCCGACCAGGGTGTCGTAACGCCCGCCGCCGGCCAAGGCGCGGAGGTCGCCCTTGCGATCGAAGGCCTCGAACACGAAGCCGGTGTAGTAGGCCAGCCCGCGAACCACGCCGAGGTCCACGGACACGAAATCGGCGAGGCCCATGTCGGCGAGGTTGGCCAGCAAACGGCGCCAGTCGCCGAGGCGGGCCTGGAGTTTTTCGGTCGTGATATCGCTCAGCGTCGCCTCGAGCGAGGCGAGGGTTTTGATACCGAGGAAGGCGAGGACCTTGGCCTTGAGGCCGTCGTCGAGGGGGCCGAACTGGGTGGCGTAGTCCTTGAACGCGTCGTCGCCGAGTTTCTCGTAACGGTCGACCGCACCGAGGATGCCGCCGATGCGGGCCTCGTCGAGGCCGAGGGTTTCGAGGTAATAAAACCACAGGTTGCGGTCGCTCAGCCGGACGTAGAAGTCCTCCGCGCCCAGCCCGAAGCCGCGCAGGCACTCGACCAACAGGGCGATCAGCTCGGTCTCGGCCTCGATGCCGGGTTCGCCGAAGATGTCGGCGTTGAGCTGGAAAAAGCAGCGCCCACGGCCCTTTTGCATGCGTTCGTAGCGGTAGAACTCGCCGATACTGAACCACTTGATCGGGCGCTTGAGCGCGTTGGCCTTTTCGCCCACGAGGCGGCAGACCGTCGGGGTCATCTCGGGCCGGAGCGCGACCTCACGGCCGCCCTTGTCGGTGAAGCTGAAGAGCTGGGCCTCGATCTCGTCGCCCGACTTGGCGCGATAGAGGTCGAGCGGCTCCAGCACGGGCGCGTCGTATTCGGAGAAACCATACGCGTGGGCCGCGCGCCGCCAGCCGCGGAACACGTGGTTCCGGCGCGCGAGGGCGTCGGGATAAAACTCGCGGAAACCGGGCAGGGACTGGAACTGGGCCATGGGAGAAAACTGGGAGGCTGGCGGAGCGTGGGACGGGCCGCGGCGACGAGCGACGCGGGCGCGAACCGGCGAGCTTGGCGCGGTCTCCGGGCGCGGCGCCACCCCAAAAACAAAGCGGCCGGTCCCCACGCGGGGGACCGGCCGAAAAGACACGTGTCTATCGCTCGCGAGCCTGATTAGAGTTGGTTGATATCGAGCTTCTTGAGCATCTGCTTGAGAATCTTGCCGGACTTGAACTTCACCACCGCGCGCTCGGGAATGACGACCTCGGCGTCGGGCTTGTTCGGATTGCGGCCGATGCGAGACTTGCGACGTTGCACCTCGAGCACGCCGAAGTTGCGAAGCTCCACATTGCGTCCCTCGGCCAAAGCGCGCATCACAATGTCCAAAGTCATCTGCACAGTGGATACGATTTCCTTCTGCGGAAACCCGGTCTTTTCGTAGATTTCTAGGACGATTTCGCGTTTGGTAAGATTAGCGGGCATGGGTTGGTGGGGTTGAGTGTTTTTACTGAGGTTGAGGAATGCAGCTAAGTTATTTACCAATCTCGAATTGCGTCAATTAGGCAAAGCGATCCGCGTCGGATATCGGGCGTGTTCGTATCATCTAAGTGCATAGAAAACATGCAGTAAAATAGCATTATACGCAGTGTTACTCATCGCGGCGGGCCGGCCGCTTACCCATCCGCCCGGCCTTCACTGAGATACCAACATCCCGTTTGCATGCAGGGAGGAAAGACCCAAGCTGGAGCCTTCGGGGTTTGCGTGATTTTCAGGCTCACCCCACCCCTATCCGCCATGCCCGATCCTGTTGCAGTAAATTCCATGTTCGCCCGCATCGCCGGACGATACGACGCGGCCAACCTGCTACTGAGCGGAGGGGTGGATCGCTGGTGGCGGCGGCGCCTGGTGCGCGCGGTGGCGCGGGTAAACCCGACCGATGTCCTCGATCTCGCCACCGGCAGCGGGGACGTAGCATTCGCTTTGGCGCGCGCACTGCCGGCCGAAACCCGGATCGTCGGCATGGACTTCTGCCAACCCATGCTAGACCAGGCGGTCGCCAAACAAACCGCGCGCGGCGCGGACGGACGGATCGAGTTCCGCCAGGGCGACGGACTCGCCCTCCCCTGCCCCGCCGAGACCTTCGACGCGGTCACGATCTCCTTTGGGTTGCGCAACATGGCCGACCGACGGCTTGCACTGCGCGAGATGCGCAGGGTGTTGCGTCCGGGCGGGCGGGTCCACGTGTTGGAGTTCTCCCAGCCCACCGAGTGGTTTCGTCCGCTGTATTATTTTTACACCAAACGCGTGCTGCCTCCGATCGCCGGCTGGCTCACGGGCGATCGAGCCGCCTACGCCTACCTCAACGCCTCGATCGAAGCCTACCCGGGCCACGCCGCGATGAGCCAGGAACTACGCGACGCCGGCTTACGCGAGGTCACCTGCGCCCGCCTGACGCTCGGCATCGTGGCCTTGCATATCGGCACCCGCTGAACCCGCGCGGACCGATGCCGAGAATCGGTCCTAGCTGAAGGATTTTCCGCAACCGCAGGTGCTCTGGGCGTTCGGATTCTGAATCTCGAAGCCCTTGCCTTGGAGTCCATCGTCGAAATCGATGCGAGTTCCACCGAGGTAGGCCGCGCTCGCCGCATCGAGGACCATGGCCACGCCTTCGCTCTCGCAGCGGGTATCGTCGATCTTCACCTCGTCAAAAGACATCCCATACTGGAAACCCGAACATCCACCGGACTCGACCAGAAGGCGCAACACCTTCGTCTGGGCGCCGAGTTCTTGCTGCATGGAACGGATTTGCGCGGCGGCGCGCGGAGTCAACGTGATCACGCCGGCAAGGTCCACGATCGGCGACGCCTGTCAACCCGCCGCCCGCCCACGGCCGGTCTTTACTGCGCAATACTCCGAGCGCTGACACCCGGTCAGCATATTCCATGCTAGGAGCGATTTCCCCGCTTGCCAGTAAACCTCTTCATGGTTTCCTCGACCCAACGTGAGCGCCCTCAAACACATTTTCAACGAACTCCACTACGAGATGGTCCGCAAAATCGCCGACGGCGGCATGGGCATCGTCTTCGAGGCCTGTCAGCGCGGCGCCGGTCAATTCCGCAAGACCGTGGCGGTTAAGTTGATCCGTGAAGAATACTCCACTATTCCCGAGTTTCAGAACAACTTCATCGGCGAAGCCCGACTGGTGGCTGACCTCGTCCACACCAACATCGTTCAGACCTACCACCTAGGCATGATCGGCGGTCAGTATTTCATGGTGATGGAATACGTAAACGGGGTGAACCTGGAGCAATTTCTTGAACGCCACATCGCCCTCGGCCGCACCATCCCGGTCGACCTCGCCGCGTTTATCGTTTCCCGCATCGCCCGCGGCCTCGCCTACGCCCACAACAAACGCGACCGCGAGGGTCGCCTGCTCGGCATCGTGCACCGCGACATCGGTCCGAAAAACATCATGATCGGCCACGAGGGCGACGTGAAGCTGACCGACTTCGGCATCGCGAAGGCTCTCGACCTGATGTATAATGAAGAAGGTCAAGTGATTGCAGGCAAGGACGAGTATCTTTCCCCAGAGCAGGCCAGTTACGCGGTGACCGACGCCCGAGCCGACGTTTTCCCGCTCGGAATCGTGCTCACCGAACTCCTGCTCGGCCGTAACATCTTCCGCAGCGCCGACCGCCTCGAGTCGCGTCGCAACATCCTCACCCTGCCCATTCCGCAGTTCTCCACCCTGCGCGCCGACATCGACCCGAAACTCGAGGTCATCATTCAAAAAGCCCTCACGCGCGACCGCGATAAACGTTACCAGTCCGCCACCGAGATTCTTACCGCCCTCGAGGTCTACCTTTACGGTAACGGTTACGGCCCGACGAACGAGAAACTCGGCGCCTACCTGCGCGATCTGCTCTCCGCCGCCTGAGCGCAACAGCGCGTTCCGCCCCGGACGCGTCCCCGCCCCGACCACGAAACGCCTAAATGTGCGCCGGCTTTAACCAGGACCTCCGCCAGAGACAGAGCCAGTCGCTCGTTCTGGCTCCCCAGCTCCGCCAGTCCCTCAAAATTCTGCAGGTCGCCGCGCTCGACCTCCGGTCCGTCATCCAGGAGGAACTCGAGGCCAATCCAACCCTGGAGGACGTCTCCAACGAGACCGACAGCCTCGACGCCGCGTCCGAATCGCCATCGGAAAACTCCTCCGGCGGAGACGACGAGGGATCGGACGCCTCCCCTCCCCCCGCGGAGGACACCCCCGGCGACACCCCGGAGTCCATGGACTTTTCCAAGGAGTTCGAGGTCCTAACCAAGCTGGGCGACGACTGGCGCGACTACCTCGCCGAGGGCTCCGGCAACCAGCCCTTCACCTCCGAGGACGCCGAGCGCCGCCAGCATTTCTTCGACTCCCTGGTGATTGAAACTTCGCTGCAGGAACATCTTCTGCGCCAGGCTGAAATGCTGGACGTTGCCCCCGAGGTGCAGGACGCCCTGCGCCAGTTGGTCGGCGGCCTCGACGAGCGCGGGTTCCTCACCCAAACCCCGTCCGAAGCCGCCCTACAAGCCGGCTTGCCCCTCTCCGCCGCCCAGGAAGCCGCCCGCCTGCTCAAAACCTTCGAGCCCGCCGGCATCGGCGCCGCCAACCTCGGCGAGTGCCTGCTCCTCCAACTGCAAAACAAGGGCCGCGGCGACTCGCTTGCCGCCCGAATCGTCCGCGACCACTTCGACCTGCGCACCCGCCGTCGCATCCCCGAGATCGCCCGCAAAACCGGCGCGCACATGGACGACGTGCAGGAGGCCATCGAGGAAATCGGTCGCCTCGATCCCGCGCCCGGCCGCAAGTTCGCCGACGACAACAATCGCGTGGTCGTGCCCGACGTCGTGGTCGAGAAGGACGAGGGAGAGTGGAAGATAATCCTCAACAACGACTACATCCCCCGTCTCCGCATCTCGAATACCTACAAGGAGATGATCGCGCGCGGCACCCTCACCAAGCAGGAGCGCGACTACCTCCGTGAACGCATGCGCTCGGGCAAGTTCATCATCAACTCCATCGAGCAGCGCCAGCAGACCATCGAGCGCATCACCCGCGAGATCCTGAAGGTCCAGCGCGACTTTTTCGAGGAGGGCGTGCATAAGCTCCGTCCGCTCACCATGACGCAGATCGCCGACGCCGTCGGAGTCCACGAGACGACCGTCAGCCGCGCCATCGCCAACAAATACATCCGCACGCCGCACGGCGTGTTCGACATGAAGTTTTTCTTCACCCCGGGCTACGAGAACTCCACCGGCGAGTCGGTCTCGAACAAGAGCGTGAAGGAGATGATCAACGAGCTCATCCTCCTCGAGGACAAGGGCCGCCCCTTGAGCGACCAGGAGCTGGTGGCGAAGCTCCAGGAAAAGGGCATCAAGATCGCCCGCCGCACGGTCGCGAAGTATCGCGAGGAGCTCGGCCTGCTGCCGAGCAACCTGCGCCGCGACTACACGGGGTCATTTCGGCCCGCGACGGACCGCTCGGTCAGGCCTGTCCGAGCTCCCAGCCCGGCTGGATCTCCAAACCCGCCGCAGCCGCCGCCCGCGCGCGGGCCGCCGGATCGGCCCAGGCCGCGAAGGCGATCATGCCGGCGTTGTCTCCCGTGTGCCGGGGCTCCGCCACCAGCACGGGAATGCGCTTCCGGGCCGCGAGCGCGCCGACCGCCGCTCGCAGGACGCGGTTGTTGGCCACCCCGCCCGACAGGCCGAGGCTGCGGAAGGGCCCGCGCGATTCCAGCGCCGCCCCCGCCTTGCGCACCAGGGCGTCGACCACCGCCTGCTGGTAACTCGCGCACAGGTCGCCCAGACCGGCCTCCACCTCGGCCGGCGACATCTTTTCCAACTGGTAACGCAGCGCCGTCTTGAGTCCGGAGAAGCTGAAATCCAACTCCGCCCGCGGCCCCAGCCCGCGCGGAAAATCAAACGCGTCCGCCCGCGCCGGCCCGCCGCCCGCGCCGCGCGTCGCCGCCAACCGCTCCACCACCGGACCGCCCGGGTAACCCAGTCCGAGCAGCTTCGCGCCTTTGTCCAACGCCTCGCCCGCCGCGTCGTCCCGCGTGCTCGCCAGCACCGTGATCCCGCGCTCCGCGTCGAGCGTGGCCAGCAGGGTGTTGCCGCCCGACACGACCAGGGCGAGATGCGGCAACAGCGCAGCCACACGCGCCGCGAACGCTTCCGGCGCCGCCGCGTGCAGGCCGATGAATGGCGACCAGACGTGACCGCGGAGGTGGTTAACCCCCTTCACCGGCAGGTTCAACGCGAGCGCCAGGGCCTTGGCCGAGGCGAGGCCGACCGCAAGGCAACCGGCGAGGCCGGGTCCCTGCGTGACCGCGATCTCGGCCAAGTTCGCGAAGCCGTTGGACGCTTCGCGCGCCCGCCCGAGCAAGGGCTCGACCGTGCGCAGGTGTTCGCGCGTCGCCAGGTCCGGCACCACGCCGCCGTGGCGCTCGTGGATCGCGATCTGGCTATGCACCCACTCCGCCACCAGCCCGCGCGCCGGATCGAAAAGGGCGACGGCGCTTTCGTCGCACGAGGTCTCGAGGGCCAGGATCACGGCGCCGCCTCCTGCTTCGCCGGGGCCGACGTCGATACCGCGGCGGTGGCGTCGCCCTCGTCCGCGTCGGCCGGCAGCGCGCCCGGCCGACGGGTCGGCGCGGCGCCGGCCAGTTCGGCCTGCAACTCGCGCACCGCCGCCGCGAGTTGTTTGTCCTCGGCCGGAGGCACGCCGAACTTCTCCTTGAACGCCACCGGGTCCGTGATGTCGGGCCGCAGACGCGCGAGGAAAACAGCCTTTTCCTCCTCCGGCGTCATGGGCTCGGTGAGGTCGGGCGCGATGCCTTTTTTGTGGATGCTCGCGCCCGAAGGCGTGAAATAACGCGCGGTGGTGAGCCGCAGCCCGGCACCGTCGCTGAGCGGGAAAATGGTCTGCACCGAGCCTTTGCCGAAGGTTTCTTCGCCCACCAGCACGGCGCGGCGCGTGTCGCGCATCGCGCCGGCCACGATCTCCGCCGCGCTCGCGCTGCCGCCGTTGACCAAAATCGCCACCGGTATCTTCAGCCGCTCGCCCCCGCCCCCGGCGCGCAACTCCACCCGGTCGGTCTTCGCGCGCCCCTCGGTGTAGACGATCAGTTCGCCCTCGGGGAAAAACACCTCCGCGACCGCGACCGCCGCCGTGAGCAGGCCGCCGGGGTTGTTGCGCAGATCGACGACCAGCGCGCGTAAACCCTCGGAGCGGAGTTTTTTCACCGCCGCCGAAAACTCGTTACCGGTTTTTTCCGCGAAGACGCTCAGCCGCACGTAGCCCAGGCCGTTGCCCAGCATCGTGGCGTCACGCACGCTCTCGACCCGGATGACCTCGCGTTTCAGGCGGTATTCCAACTCCCGGGCCGGCGCGCCGCGCTCGACCGTCACCGTCACCTCGGTGCCCGGTTTGCCCCGGAGTTTGCCGATGAACTGGTCCAGCTTCAACCCGCGCACGTCCGCGCCGTCGACCTTCACCAAAGCGTCGCCGCGAAGGATGCCGGCCCGCTCGCCCGGCGTGCCCGCGATGGGCGCGACCACCACGATGCGCCCGTCCACCTCCTCGACCTGCACGCCGATGCCGCCAAACTTGCTCTCGATCTCCTCCTCCAGGCTGCGGAATGCGGTCGGCCGCAAAAACTCCGAATACGGGTCCAGCCCGCGGAGCAGCCCGGACAGCGCGTGGTCGGCGAGTTGCTCCGCGCCGACCGCATCGGCGTCGACGTAGTGTTTGTTGACCCGCAGCATGACCTCGCGCACCTGCTCCGCCGCGCGGTCGGTGGCGCGGTCCGGCCACCAACCCCAGGCCTGGACCACCTGGACGACCCCGAGGGTCATCAGGTAACCGGCGATCACGCCCAGTCCGATGGAGATAATCCGTTTGAACATCCGCGCACCGTGCCCATGCGCTTCTGCCTTGTAAATGGCATCGTCCAATCCGTCCCCCACCCCACCCTCGCCCGCCTTCACCGCCGCCTTTCGCCGCGCCGCCGGCGGCGCGGACACCTTGCGCTTCGACACCTTCATGGCCCTGGCCCTCTACGAGCCGGAGCTGGGCTACTACCGCCGCGATCGTCTGCGCGTCGGTCGCGAACGCGGGGCCGATTTCTACACCGCCACCAGCCTCGGTCCGCTCTTCGGCGAACTGGTCGCCGCCGCCGCCGCCAAACTCCTTACGGACGCCGGCCTCGACCCGGCCGCGCACACCTTCGTCGAGATCGGCGCCGAGCCGGGCGGCGGTGTGCTGGCCGGCCACGCCGCGCACCCTTTCGCGGGCCTGCGCACCCTGCTAATCGGCGAACCGCTCGCGTTTTCCGGCGCCTGCGTCGTGTTCTCGAACGAACTCTTCGACGCCCAGCCCGTCCGCCGCTTTATCCGGTCCGGCGACGGCTGGAACGAACTCGGCGTCTCGCTCGCCGCGGACGACACCGCGCTGGTCGAGCGCGATCTGGGCCCCGCGCCGGCCGACATCCTCGCCGCGCTGCCCTCGCCGAAAGAAACGCCCGCGGGCTACGTCTTCGACGCGCCCTTCGCCGCCGCCGAACTGGCCGCCACCCTCGCCAGCCAGCCGTGGAATGGGTTATTCCTCGCTTTCGACTACGGCAAGTCCTTCGCCGAGCTCGGCCATTCCCAGCCCGGCGGCACCGCCCGCGCCTACTTTCAACACACACAACACAACGACCTGCTGGCCCGTCCCGGCGAACAGGATCTGACCGCGCACGTGTGCTGGGACTGGCTCGCGGCCGGCCTCGTCGCCGGCGGCTCCGCCGAGCCCGTCGTCGCGTCGCAGGAGAGTTTCTTGGTCCATCACGCCGCCGAGGCCCTCGACGCCGCGCTGGCGGCCGAAAGCGCCCGCCGTTCCAGTCCGCGCAAACGCGCCCTGCTGCATCTGCTCCACCCCGCCCAGATGGGGCAAAAGTTCCAGGTGCTGCATGCCTTGAAGCCCGCCGCCGATCGGCACCGCCCGATCGCCTGAAGACTTCTAGCGCTTCGCCGCGGGCCGCGTCCGATAAATTCGTTTCCGTCGCGACGAGTTTTTGACGTCCACGCGAAAGCCGCCGAGACTGCCAACGTCCATGAGCCGTTTCCTCCCCCCCACCACCGACGAGGATCACCAGCCGGTCACCTGGTTTCGAGGCCATCCCGTCTACGCCGCGCACGTCATCGTCGCGGTATTGAGCGTCAGCATGGTCGTGACCACGCTGATGCTGGCCTTCGGCGGCCGGGCTTGGCTGGCCTGGCTCGAATTCACCAGCCCCGAGGTCCTCGCCGGCCAGCTCTGGCGTCCGTTCACCTACGGCTTGGTCAACCCGCCCGGCCTCGGCTTTGTGATCGACATGGTGATGTTGGTTTTCTTCGGCCGCGAGGTGGAGAAATACCTCGGACGCCGCGCCTTTATCCGGCTCTACGTCGCGCTCTACCTGCTCACCCCGGTCCTGCTGACCATACTCGGGCTCTTTGGTCCGCGTTTCCTCTCCGGCCAGACCGGGAGTTTCGCCATCTTCATCGCCTTCGCCGTGCTCTACCCGAACGTGCCGATGTTCTTCAACGTGCTCGCCAAGTGGGTCGCCGGCATCCTCGTGGCGGTCTACACGCTGGTCGCGCTGAGCGGACGCGACTGGTCCGGCCTGCTCGCGCTCTGGGCCACCACCGGGTTCGCCTTCGCCTACATCCGTCACGCCCAGGGCTATTTCAACCTGCCCGCCCCGCGCCTGCCCGCCCGCCCCGCGCCCCGTCAGAGCGCGCCCCCGACGCGCTTCGCGCCCGCCCGGCCCGCGGCGCCGCGCCCCACCGTGCGCGGCGTGCCGCCCCCCGGCCCGGCCGACATCGACGCGCTGCTCGACAAGATCAGCCGAGACGGCATCCACAGCCTCACGCCGGCCGAACGCGCCAAGCTGGACGAAGCCCAGGCCCGCCTCGCCAAACGCGGTGGACGGAGCTGAGCGACACGCCGGCGAGACTTTCCCCGCGTCACCCGCCTCCGCCCCGCCAACTCCCCAACCATGTGCCGCCGCCTCTTCGCCCTGTCCCTGGCTCTGCTCGCGCCGTCCGGTTCCCACGCGGCCGTGGTTCTCGAGGACGCGGCGTTTTCCCCTTTTCCGCCTTATCCGGACGGCGCCACCCATCTGCTCGCCCTGACCAAATCCATCGCATCGGGCTCCGGCGCCTGCGGCTTTTTCTTCAATAGCATCCACGACGAAACCAGCGGAACGGTCTCCACCCGGATCACCGGCGCCTTCATCGCCGAGCTCTACAAACTATTCGTGGTGCCGCCCGGCTTGGTCTTCGACGCCGCCTATGTCGCCACCCACGAGCCGGTGGCGTCCAACACGGGCACGACTCCGCCCTACTTCCTGACTTACGAACCGGGGCAATCCAGCCTCTTCGCAATCTGGGACGACCGCTCGCTTCTCGGCGGCGGCGGCGTGGTGAACGCGCCCGACGCGGTCGATCTCTACGGCTGGATGGCGATCGACTACACGCTCGACGAAGATCCGGTCACCTTCGTCCCGACCGTCTCCTGGAGCGTGCGCGACAGCGCGACCGCTACGGGCGGGGGCATTATCACCGGAAGCTACGTCCAAATCCCGGAACCCGGCGCGAACGCGGCGCTGGTTGGACTCGCCGCCCTCGGGGCGCTCGGTATCCGCCGCCGGCGTGGCGTCGGTTGAGCTGGTCCCCGTCGTAAACACCACGGCGCGGACGTTTCCGAACGTTTGTCACCGCCGCCATGGCATCGGCGATGCTGGACATGGGCATGATCCCTCGTCTTTCCAAAATCGTCCTGCTGGCGGCGGTGACCCTGTTTTTCCTGCTCGTTTTTCTGAACAACGGCATCCTGGACTACCGCGGCAACTACGAGTTCGTCCGCCACGTGCTGAGCATGGACACCACCGGGGAACACGGCCAGCTCTGGCGCGCCATCCGCCCGTCCGGACCCGACGCGGCCAACCACTGGATCTACCACGCGTTCTACTGGACGATCATCGCCTGCGAAGCGACGACCGGCCTGCTTTGCGGTCTCGGGACCTGGAAACTCTGGCGCGCGCGTCGCGCATCCGCCGATGTCTTCAACGCCGCCAAGGACACTGCGATCTGCGGTCTCACCCTGTCGCTTTTGCAGTGGTTCACCATCTCCCTCACCTTCGGCGCCGAGTGGTTCCTGATGTTTCTCTCCCGCGAGTGGGACGCGCAGGGCTCGGCCTTCCGCATGTTCGCCTGCCTCGGCATCATCCTCATCTATCTGACCCAGGAAAACCGCGAGTTGCCGGCCGCACCCTCCGCGCCCCGCACCTGAGCCGGGGCTGAAACGGGAAAGTGGCGCGGGCGTAAACCCGCGCCACCGATGCCTCCGTCGCAGGGGACCTGCGCTTCAGACTTTTAGCGTTTGCGGGCGGGCTTGGAGACGATCTTCAGAACCGCGCTGCCAACGACCGGATCGGCCGTCCCGGTGGTGTCATCGAAACTCGACCGCGAAAACGGGATCGTCGCGACGCCGGTTTTGAACGGATCGAAGGACGGATCGCCCGCCGGCACCGCGATGGGGAAGGCCTCGGCTCCGGTGCTGGTAAGGCCGATATCGTGGTCGAGGAATTGACCCCAGCCGTAGACGAAACTCGACATCATCCGGTCGTTGGGCTCCGTCGCGGTGAGGACCGCCACCTCGTTGCTGATCGCCCGCGCGCCGGGCCGGTTCGGGCCGGACGGACTCGACACGCCGTCAGCGTAGGCCGCCGGGGCGAAGCGCACCAGATCGGCGCCCGCCGCGCCCCAGGTGTCGTGCGTGGCGTTGTTGCCCGTGCCGTCCAGGGCGGCGGGCGACGGCAACGCGGCGGAAGACAGATACAAGTCGCGGGGCAACGAGCCTGCGCGAGCGGTGAGGCCGGCGAGGGTCGTGTCTGGGTTGTAGAAGAACACGTTGTCCTGGAGTTTGGTGATCGTGGTGTTGCGGCGGATCACGTCCGACAGCCGCGTCGCTTTGATCGCGGCGAGCTGCCGGCCG
>JAIXVP010000174.1 GCA_027482905.1 Opitutaceae bacterium | reverse complement strand
GGGGGGGGGGGGGGGACGGTCGAAGCGTGGGCGCAAACTAGTCCGGACGCACCACCAAACGCTGGCGTTTGCCGGCGGCGAGCCAGGTGCGGGCGAAGGCGGCGAGCGCGGGCAGATCGACGGCGGCGAGGCGGGCGTCCCAGTCGGCGAGGCTTTCCAGCGGCAGGCCGAGTAATTGGCGCACGGCAGCCTCGCCGGCGTGGGCGGCGTTGGTTTGCAGGCGCATGCGGCGCGAGGCCTGGAGGCGGGTGACGGCGCGGGCGAGTTCGGCGGGCTCGATGCCGCCGGAAGCGAGGCGGGCGAGCTCCGCGTCGAACTCGGCCAGCACTTCCGTCTCCTTGCCCGGCTGGGTGCCGGCGTAGAGGTAGAACATGCCGTCCTCGACGCCGACGACGCGGCTGGCGCTGACGAAGTAGGCGAGGCCCTTTTCCTCGCGGACCCGCTCGAACAAACGCGCGGCCATGCCGCTCAGGATCTCGTGCAGCACGGCCGCGACGGTGTCGGCCGGGTTGAGCGCGCCGGGGCCGGGGAAGGCGTCGAAGACGAGGGCCTGCTGGCACTCGCGGGCGTGGGTGCGGGCCGCGGCGCGGCCGGGGGCGTGGCGGGCGGGACGGACGGGCGCGACGCCCGGAGGGATTTTCGCGAGCCAGGAGGAGAGCGCGGGCACGAGTTTCTTTTCGTCGAAGTCGCCCGCGACGGCGAGGACCAGGTTGCCGCCGACGCGGAGTTTGGTCCACAGCGCGCGCAGGTCGGCTGGTTTGAGGGCGGCGACGCCCGCGCGGTCGCCGTGGGCGTCGAGGGCGAGCGGGTGGGCGCCGAAAAACCGGGCGCGGGCGAGACGGTGGCCGGCGTTGACCACGTCGTCCTCGTCCTGCTGGAGCTGGGCGAGTTCGGCGTCGCGTTCGACCGCGAAGGTGCGCTCGGCGAACGCCGGGGTGAGCACGGCGTCGCGCAGCAACTCGACCGCGAGGGCGGCGTCGCCGGGCAGGACTTCGAGGGCGAGGCCGAGGGTGTTGTTGCCCGAGAGGGGCGAGAAGCTGCCGCCGACCGCTTCGATCGCGGCGGCGACCGCGGCGGCGTCGCGCGCGGCGGTGTCCTTGGTCAGCAGGGTCGCGAGCAGGGCGGAGGCGCCGCGTTTGCCGGGCGTCTCGTAAAGCGGGCCGCCCTCGCAGACGAGGTGCAGGTGGAGGTTGGGCTGGCGGTCGTCGCGGCGGAGAAGCAGGCGCACGCCGTTGGGCAGGGTCTTGAGTTTCCAGGCGGGCGCTGGTTTGCGGGCGGTGCCGGCGGCGGCGGTTTTTTTCGCGACGTCTTTGGGAACGGGGTCGAGTGAAACGGTGTTTTCGCGGGCGGGCACCAGCCACTCGCGGAGGACGCGGCGGAGGGCGCCCGGGGTGGCGTTGGCGACGCGCGCGAACCAGGTGCGGCTGAAGTCGAGGTCGCCGGCCACGACTTCTGCCGAGCCGAGGCGGGCGGCGCGGCGCGAGACGGTCTTGCGGCCGCCGATCTCGCCGACCACGAGCTGGCGCACGGCGCGGGCGAGTTCGGCGCGGGTGAAGCCGCCTTTTTCGGACAGCCGTTCCAACTCGGCGCGCGCGGCGCGTTCGGCGGCGACGCGTTTGTCCGGATCGCAGGTGAAAAAAAGCGCGAAGAGCCCGGCTTCGCCCGGGGACCAGTGGTGGGCGTCGATGCTGTGCACGAGGCGGCGTTTTTCGCGCAGCTCGCGCCAGAGCGGGGAGCTGTCGCCGTAGCCGATGACGACCGCGAGCAGGTCGAGCAGCGGGGCGTCGGGGTGGGTGAGGGCGACGGTGGGCCACGCGAGCGCGCCGCGCGATTGCTCGACCTCGGCGGTCTCGCGGTGGACGCGGGGCGCGAGCTGGGCGGGCTCGGTCGGCTGGAAGACCGGCGCGAGGCGGCGTCGCGGCGCGGCGCCGAAATGTTTTTCCACGCTCGCGCGGACGGCGTCGGCGGACACGTCGCCGGCGATCACGACCACGAGGTTGTTGGGCGCGTATCGCTCCTGGTAATACGCCAGCAGCTCTTCGCGGGTGACGGCGGAGAACACGTCGCGGTGCCCGATCACGGGTTCGCGCAGCGGGTGTTGTTTGAACACGGTGCGGGCGAGGGCGTCCCAGTGGCGGCGGTCGTGGTCGTCGTCGCCCATCGCGATCTCGCGCAGGATGACGTCGCGTTCGCGGGCGACCTCGTCGGCGGGCAGGGTGCTGCGCAGGGTCATGTCGGCGAGCAGGTCGACCGCGATCTCGAGGTGCGGCGCGGGCAGGTCGATGTGGTAGACGGTGCGGTCGTAGGTGGTGTAGGCGTTGATCGAACCGCCGTGGGCCTGGACGGTGGCGGAGATTTCGCGGCCGGCGCGGGTCGGGGTGCCCTTGAACAGAAGGTGTTCCAGGTAATGGGAGAGGCCGGCGCCGAGCAGGGCGCCCTCGTGCTGGCTGCCGGTGCGCACCCACACCTGGACGGAGACGACGGGGGCGGCGTCGTCGGGCTGGACGAGGAGGACCAGGCCGTTGGGCAGCTCTGCGCGGTGGACGGGCTGGGCCCAGAGGCGTTCGAGCAGGCGGTGGTCGGCGGGGGCGAGCAGGGAGGGCATCGGGTTGGACGATGGGGGCCGGAAGGCGGCGGGCCAAGGCCAATGCCCGTGCGCAAGCGGCGCCTCCCGGGGAATCGGAGGCGTCGGACGTAGTTTACTCGGTTTCGGCGAAACTGGGCAGCGGGACCCGGCGGGCGCGCGGCTGGAAAGGATCGACGAAGGCCGCGTCGAAATCGAAAACGTCCGCGAAATCCTCGCGGCGGTCGGCTTCGGTTTTGCTGAAGACGTTGTATTCGATTAGATTATAAACGATATCGCCGAAGTGAATGGTTTCATGCAGGCCCCAGGAGTTGAGCACCGTCTTGGTCAGAGGACCGTATTGCTCGAGCGCGTAGACGCGGAGGCCTTCGGAGAGTTCCCGGCCGCTGACGTGGCGGGAGATTTTCGCTCGGGCGGCGTCCTTTTTCTTCAGTTCCTTTACCGCGTGTTCGAGGCCGTCGCGCACGAATTTGTAGGCCTGCCGATCAAACCGGGGGTCTTCCTTTCGGATTAGGGTGACAATGTGTTCAACGTCCAGGTCGGCCATCTTGTTGGTTATTAAATCGCGGGGCTTCGTTTGCGCAATCCCCCGCTGGGCGCTCGACAGTGAATTATATACGCCGCCTTGGTAGGTGTATCCCTTAACAGAATTCTACTAGAAGAATCTTGTTTTTACGATTTGTGTTTCAATCCGGTAACGACAAGCTTTTCGCCAATCCTTTTAATTTAATCATGATCGCCTCGACCCAGACCAACCATCCCCTGCACGGCGCCGGCAATCTCGGTGCCGAGGCCGAGGCCCGTCTCGCCGCCGCCTGCGGGCGCTTGCGAGAAGCCGGTTTGCGTATCACACAGCCACGCATCGCCATCATCAACGCATTGATCCAGTGTAATCAACCGATCAGCATCGAGCAGATTCACGCCGAACTCGACAGCAAGTCGTGCGATCTCGTCACGGTCTATCGTTGCTTGGGTGCGTTTGAGGATATCGGCATCGTGCGTCGCTCCTTCCTCCACAACGGCACCAGCCTATACCAGCTCGGCGACCGCAAGGATCCGGTCTACCATATCGTTTCCAAGGATACGTCCGAGATTCAGGCCCTCGACGCCGCCACCAGCACGCGTCTCGCCGAGACGATCGCGAAGGTTGAGCAGGAGCTCCGCGACAAGGGTTATGAGAACGTCAGCCACGTGCTCGAGTTTTTCGCCAAGGGTTCAAGCGCAACCGAGGGGACGCGCACTCGCGACGCGCAGGTGAAGATTCCGACCCAAGTATAAGGGTGGGAGTTATCGCTATCGACTAAAGCATCGCCGCCCTCTCCGGGGCGGCTTTTTCGTGGCCGAAACGGACGCGGCGGCGGGGTGGACCCGCTCGAGATTCGGCGTGCATGCGGTTTGCGGTTCAGATCGTCCCGACGCCGCCGTAGGCGGCTTCGACCGCGTCCCAGTTGAGGACCTTCCAGAAGGCCTGCACGTAGTCGGCGCGGCGATTTTGGTAGTTCAGGTAGTAGGCGTGTTCCCACAGATCGAGGGCGATGATCGGCTGGGCGCCTTGCAGCAGGGGCGTGTCCTGATTGGCGGTGGTGACGATGTCGAGTTCGCCGTCCTTCGCGGTCAGCCAGGACCATCCGCTGCCGAAGCGTCCGAGAGAGGCGGTGGCGAATTCCTTCTGGAAGGCCTCGAGCGAACCGAAGCGCCGGGCGATGGCGGCTTGCAGCGGACCGGGCTTGTAGTCGGTCGGCGCGGCCAGGATTTTCCAGAAAAACGTGTGGTTGAGGTGGCCGCCGACGTGGTTGCGCAAGGTGGTGCGGAGCGGTTCCTCGAAAGCGTCGATGCGGGCGACGATCTGTTCGGCGGTGAGTTCGCGAAGATCGGGCCGAGACTCGAGGGCCTTGTTGGCCGCGTTGATGTAGGCCTGGTGATGTTTGGTGTGATGGATCTCCATCGTCTTCGCGTCGAAGTGGGGCGCGAGGGCGTCGTAGGCGTAGCCGAGCGGAGGCAGGGTGAAGGGTTGCGTGGTCGGCTCCGCCGCCGACGGAGCGCCCAAGGCCGGGGGCCGCGCGAACGCGAGCACGGCCGCGCCGATGCCCAGCGATTGCAAAGCTTGTCGACGCGAAACCGGGACGGCGAGGGAATTCATGGGTTGGAATGTAGCGAGGCGCGGGCGAGGTGCAAACTTCCGCGCGACGCACCGCTTCAGGCGTCGGTGCGCAGCCGGGCGAAGAGCCGGTGATGGACGAAGTGGTCGTAGAGCCACTCGGCGTCCCGCGCGATTCCCTCCGGACGGAAGCCGCACCGCGCGGCCACGGCGGCGCTGGCGAGATTTTCCTCCGCGCAAGCGATGGCCTGCCGGTGCAGGTCGAGCCGCGCGAAACCGTAGGACGCGAGGGCGGCGACGCTCCGGCTCATGAGGCCCCGGCCCTGCGCGCCGGCGTCGATCCAGTAGCCGATTTGGGCGGAGCGGTTCGCCGGATCGATGTGATTGTAACCGCAGACGCCGATGATCCGCCCGTGTTCCTCGATCGCGCAGTGCAGCCCGTTGCCGGCCTCGGCCGCGCGCAGGGTGAACTCGATGAAGGCGGCGGTCGCGGCGGGCACGCGAGTGCGGTCGAGCCAGGGCAGCCAGCGACGCAGGTGGGCGCGGTTTGCGTCGGTGAGGCGGAACAACTCCTCCGCGTCGTCATTCTGGAGCTGGACCAGACGCAGTCCGGCGTCGACCGGGATCGTGACCATGGCGGCGCGGAAAACTCAGAGCGCGGCCAGTAGACGGCGGAGGGTTTCGTCGACCGCCTTCGGGTTGGCCTTGCCCTTGGCGGCCTTCATCACGGGGCCCTTGAGGCCGTTGAGCGCGCTCTCCTTGCCGGCCTTGAACTCGGCCACGGCCTTGGCGTTGGCGGCGATGCTCTCGCGGCACCAGGTCTCCAGTTCGGCCGAGTCGGTCGGCGCGGCGGCGAGTCCCTTGCGGGCGACGACGGCCGCGGGGGGTTCGCCGGTGGCGAACATTTCCGCGAAGACCTCCTTGGCGGCGTTTTGCAGCAAGGTGCCGGCGGCGATGAGATTCACCAGGTCGGCGAGGGCGGCGGGCGTGATCTTGACGTCGGCGAGGGAGACGCTGGCGGCGGCGAGTTCGCGCTGGAGGTCGTTGACGATCCAGTTGCCCACCGGTTGGGCGAGCGCGGGGCCGGTGAGTTTGGCGGCCCGCTCGAACCAGTCGGCTATCTCCCGATCCGGGATTAGGACGCTGGCCAGCGTGTAGGGCAGGCCGTAGCCGCCGTCGGCCTCGGCGGCCATGAAGCGGCGCTGCTTATCGAAGGGGCGCTCGGGCAGTTCGGCGTCGAGGCGCGCCTTCCAGGCTTCGTCCACCTTGCCCGGCATGACATCGGGGTCGGGGAAGTAGCGGTAGTCGTGGGCCATTTCCTTCGAGCGGAGCGACTGGCTGGTGCCGGTGAGCCCGTCGTAGTCGCGCGTCTCCTGCACGATCACGCCGCCGGCCTTCACGACGGCGATCTGACGGGCGATTTCGTGGGCGATGCCATCGCGCACGAAGGCGATGGAGTTTAGGTTCTTGAGCTCGACCTTGGTGCCGAGCCGCGTCTCGCCGACGGGGCGGATCGAGACGTTGGCGTCGCAGCGGAGCTGGCCCTTCTCCATGTCGCAATCGGAGATGCCGGCGTAGACGATGCTGGTGCGAAGCGACTGCAGGTAGGCGTGAGCCTCCTCGGCCGAGCGTAGGGCCGGATCGGATACAATCTCCATCAGCGGGGTGCCGGCGCGGTTGTAGTCGATGAGCGAGCCGCCGGCGCCGTGGTTCAGCTTGCCGACGTCCTCCTCGAGGTGGATGCGGGTGAGCGGGATGGTTTTGTGTTCGCCCATGACGTTGCGGGCGGGCCCGGGCAGCTCGATCTCGACCGCGCCGCCGACGCAGATGGGCTGGTCGTATTGCGAGATCTGGTAGTTCTTCGGGCTGTCGGGGTAGAAGTAGTTTTTCCGGTCCCACTTGCAGACCGGGGCGATGGCGCAGCCGAGCATGAGGCCGGCTTTGATGATGGAGTCGACCGCGGCGCGGTTCATCACCGGCAGGGCGCCGGGCATGGCGAGCACGACCGGGTCGGTCAGGGTGTTCTCGGGCCGGCCGTAGCCGGCCGCGACGCGGGTGAACATCTTGGAGCGGGTCTTGATCTGGACGTGAACCTCAAGACCGATGACGGCTTCGTATTGCATCAGAAATGGCGTTGGAATGTGGAAAGCGGGAAGGCGGGAAACGGAGGCGGGGGTGGTCCGATGTCCTGTTTTCCAATCAGATACCCGGGGTGCGGCGGGACCAGTCGTGGGCGGAGTCGTAGGCGTGGGCGGCGGCGAGCAGGTCGGCCTCGGCGAAGGGGCGGCCGATGAGTTGCAGGCCGATGGGCAGGCCGGCGGCGGTGAAGCCGCACGGCACGCTGATCGCGGGCAGGCCGGCGAGGTTCACGCCGATGGTGTAGATGTCGGCCAGATACATCGCCAGCGGGTCGGCGGATTTTTCCCCGCGTTTGAAGGCCGGGGTGGGCGCGGTGGGGGTGAGGAGGACATCGACCTCGCCGAAGGCCCGTATAAAGTCCTCGCGGATGAGGGTGCGGACCTTTTGCGCGCGCCCATAGTAGGCGTCGTAGTAGCCCGAGCTCAGCACGTAGGTGCCGAGGATGATGCGGAGTTTCACCTCCGAACCGAAGCCCTCGGCGCGGGATTTGAAGTAGACGTCGAGCAAGTTCTCTGCGTCCGGGCTGCGATGGCCGTAGCGCACGCCGTCGAAGCGGGCGAGGTTCGAGGAGGCCTCGGCGGTGGCGATGATGTAGTAGGCGGCGAGGGCGTGTTCGGTGTTGGGCAGCGAGATTGCGACGATCTCGGCTCCCAGCGCCCGGTAGTGGGCGATGGCGTTTTGCACGGCGGCGTCGACCTCGGGGTCGAGGCCGGCTCCGAAATACTCCCTGGGGATGCCGATGCGCCAGGGGCGTTCGCGAGGCGCGGCGAGGGCGGCGCGGTAGTCGGGGACGGGGGCTTCGAACGAGGTGGAGTCGTGTTCGTCGGGCCCGGCGATCGCCTGGAGCAGCATCGCCACGTCCTCTACGGTGCGGCCGAAGGGCCCGATCTGGTCGAGCGAGGACGCGTAGGCGATGAGACCGTAGCGCGATACGCGCCCGTAGGTGGGCTTGAGTCCGACCACGCCGCAAAGGGCGGCGGGTTGGCGGATGGAGCCGCCGGTGTCGGAGCCGAGGGTGGCGGGGAGCTGGCCGGCGGCGAGGGCGGC
>JAIXVP010000275.1 GCA_027482905.1 Opitutaceae bacterium | reverse complement strand
GGGCGGGGGAGGGGGGGGCGCCGGCCGGTTCCTCGGGGGACGGTTCGCGGTCGGCATGGGGGCCGAGCGCGTTCATCCCCGGGGGGGGGGGGGGGGTGGGTTTGGTCGCGGGTTTGGCGGGTTTTGCAGGCTTGGACGTCGTGGTGGTCGTGGCGGGTTTGGCGGGCGGGGTGACGATGATTTCGTCGGCGGTGAGGCGGCCGTCGTCGTTGAGGTCGAGGTCGGCGAGGCTGGTGGAGGCGGCGGCGATTTCGGCGGCGGAGAGGCTGCGATCGTCGTCGGTATCGATGGTCATGACGAGCAGGTCGGGCGGGCGGTGCGGCGGGTGGGCGGATTTGGCGGTGGACGTCGCGGCCCAGGCGGCGGGGGTGGAGAGCAGGAGGAGGAGCAGGTGGGTGCGGTTCATGGTGGTGTCGGGGTCGCTCGTCCCCTCCGCCCCGGCCGGAACTTTCCGGCGCCAGGGGAGAGGGCGGGGAGGCGAGCGACGGAGCCAGTAAACCATCGTCGTGTTGGCGTCGTGTGTGGGCGGGCCGGCATTTTTTTTAAGGCGATGTAAAGGCGGATGGCGGGAGGGTTGAATTGTGCGGCGGGCGACTTTTAGGCTGGGATGATTTTTGAACATGGCAGCGAAGTCCTTCCTCCCTTCCCCTTCCGCGTCGCCGGCCGACTGGCTGGCAAAGGACTTTGCGCCGGGGCGGGTTTCCGTGGTGGTGCCGACCTTCAACCGGGCGCGCCTTTTGGGAAACGCTTTGGACTCGCTAGAAACGCAGACCTGGCGGGATGGGGAGATCGTGGTGGTGGACGACGGATCCACCGACGACACGCTCGCGCTGCTGGCGTCCCGCCCGCCGCCGCCGCCGGGCTGGACGCGGGTGGTGTTGAGCCAACCCAACGCCGGGGTGGCGGCGGCGCGCAACACCGGGACGAGGCGCTGCACGGGCGAGTTCATCGTTTATCTGGATTCCGACGACATCCTGTATCCGTCGGCCTTGGAGCGATACGTGGGGACTTTGCGGGAGACGGGCGGGGATTATTGCTACGCGTCGATCGACCAGACGGACGAAACCGGCCGGCCGTTGTCCAACGCGCGGCATTTTCATCCCGATCCGCACGCGCCGGACTGGGAGTTGAAGTGTTTCTGGCTGGTTCACGGCGGCTGTTACCGCCGGGCCGTTGTGAATGCCGCCGGTCCTTGGAACGAGAATCTGCGTTCCGGAGAGGACGAGGAGTATCTGCTGCGGATTCGGAGCATGGCCTTGCGGCCGGCGCATCTTCCGACGGTGCAGGGGCAGTATCGGATTCATGGAACCGATCAGCTGCACCTCACCCATGGTCCGGAGTCGTATTTCGAGGCGTATATGGAGCCCCTGGACGGCTTCGTGGCGTGGGCCGAGGCGAGCGGGAGGCTGGACCGGCGGCGCCGGATGAAACTGGCGGCGCTGTATCGGTTTTTTGCGGTGCGATTGCTGCTGGCGGGTAAGCGCGAAGCCAAACACCGGGCGTTGGACGGGCTGGCGCGGTGTTGCCGGGGCACGCTCTCGCCCCTGCGGCTGATGATCGTTTTGCGTTGGGTCGAGCCCGGACCGTTCGCACGCGGCCTGCAGCGCTTTTGGACGCGGTCAAGGCGGCGAACCGGGACGGCGGTCAAAAGCGCCGCGAACGACTCGCGGGCGGGGCGGCGTATCCTGGTTTTGAGTCCGGTGCGTCCGGACCCCGAGGGCACGGGCCCCTCCCGGCGCGTCCACGCGGTGATCGAGGCGTTGTCGAAACAGGACAAGGTCAGCCTCTTCGTGGTCTCGGGTTTGAATTTCGCCCAGGTCGCCCCGCTCCCGTCCGACTATCTGGGCGGGCGGGTGCGATTCCAATCCGCTCCCCCGGCGGACGGGCGTTCCTGGCGGGCGCGCCTGGCGCGGCGCTTCCCGGCGGTGCATGCGTTTTTGTGGCGGGCGCCTTTCGCCTGGGCGGATCTGACGCCGGCGTGGCGGAAGACGGTGGTGGCGGAGGCGCTCGAGATGGGGCCTTTCGAAGTCGTGCTGGCCTACCGTTTGTGTCTGGCGGAGGCGGGCCGGGAAATCGCGCGGCGGTCGGGCGGGGCGCGCCTGTGGTTGGATCAGGATGACATCGATTCGCTGACCTATCTTCGGATCGCGGAGCGCTACCTGGCGAACGGGGATCGGCGGCGGGGCGGCGAATACCGGTGGGCGGCGTGGAGTCTGGCGCGTTTGGAGAAACGACTGCTTCCCGCCTGCGAACGGGTGTTTGTCTGCTCGGAGACGGATCGCGCCCGACTGGCGGAGCGGCACGCGGGGGTGCGGGTGTTGCCCAACATCGCCCGCGTGCCGGAATCGGAGGAGCGCGGGGTCGGGGCGCCGGCGGGGACGGGTTTCCGGTTTCTATTCATCGGAACGCTCGGCTATGCGCCCAATCAGGAGGCGCTATTCTGGTTGGGGACCGAGATCTGGCCGAAACTGGGGAAGCGTGGGGCGGCCGGTTTGGTGGTGGCGGGGCATGGGCAGCCCGGAGCGGCGAAAACGTGGCTCGAAACCACGCCGGGGGTGGAATTCCTCGGTTCGGTGGCACGCTCGGCGGACGCCTTTGCCCGGGCCGACGCGCTGCTCGTGCCGCTGCGGGCGGGCGGAGGGACGCGTTTAAAGATCCTGGAGGCCTTCGCGCGGGGACGCCCGGTGGTGAGCACGGCCTTGGGGATCGAGGGCATCGAGGCGCAATCCGGGACGCATTACCTGCGCGCGGAAACGACGGATGAGTTTGTTCTTCAGGCGGAGTGCCTGATCCGTGATCCCGACTTGGTGGCGCGACTGGCGGAGGCGGCGCGCGCCTTGTGGCGCGACCGCTACTCTCCGATGGCGTTGGAGCGCGTGGTGGACGAATTCCGGGACTAGGCGTTCGCGGAGCGGATCAGCCGGCTTTCCCGGTTTTCGGAATCACACGGCGAAGGGCCAGACTTTCAGATACCAGGCCGTGCCGGCGGCGGCGGCGAGCAACACGAACAGGGTGCCGAACACGGCGAGGCGGGCGCGACGGGCGGCGGCGCGGTCGCGGTAGGGGTCGTTCAGGTCGAGTTTGCTGCCGGGGGGCAGGGCGGCGCGTTCGGTGAGTTTCGTGCCGAAGGGGATGTTGATGCCGACGCGGCCGTTGATGGCCCAGCCGTTGGCCTCGAGCAGCGGGGCGAGGGTGCGCTGGCGAAGCTTCAGCCACGCGATCAGCATGGAGGGGCCGGAGATGACGAGAACGAGGCCGACCAGCACGAGCGGATACTGCCAGGCGGCGAGGCCGAAGACGTAACCGAGGATGAGGGTGAGGGCGCTGATCGCGCCGGTAATGGCCACGCCGATGGCGGCGACGGCGCCGACGTCGATTTTTTTCGGCTCGGCGGGCGGGGGCGCGGCGGGGGCGAGTTTGTCGGCGTTGGCGGTTTTATCCGCGAGGGAGGCGAGGCGGGCGTTGCTCTCGGCCTCGGCGGCGGCGGCGCGTTTGGCGACCTGCTCCTCGATCATGCGGAGGAATTTTTTGTAGGGGGAGAGGAAGGCCTGCTGGACGCTGATGGGGTTGTCCACGATGGCGGTGACGGTGGCGTCCCAGTCGCGGCCCTGACGGTCGTAGAAGAGGCCGTTGCGGCCGACGAAGAGGTAGTCGCTGTCGCCCTGGGTGATGCAGGCGGCGATCTTGCGGGTGGCGCCGCCGGGGCGTTTCAGGTCGCAGTAGGCGATGTAGGCCTTGCTCATCGCGGCGAGGGGCGAGGGGCCGGCGACCTCGATGCAGAATTCGGTGGAGCGGTTGTCGAGGAAGAGCGTGCCGGCCTGGAAAACGGCGAGGCGCTCGGGCGAGTAGAAGTCGAAAAAGTTGACGTAGTTGTGCAGCAGGGCGCGGAAATCGCGGGTGAAACGAAGGAGTTTTTCGACGCTGGCGATGGCCTCGAACTCGGGCGCGAGGGCGGAATCGCGGGCGACGAGGTCGGCGAGGGCGGCGCGGGTGGCGGGCGCGGTGGCGGCGAGGGCGCGGAGGCGGTCGAGGCCGAGTTTTTCCACGGCGGCGCCGGGTTTGGCGGCGGCGTGGGCGGCATGGGCGTCGGTCTTGGCCTTCAGGGCGGTCCATTGCGCCTCGGTCAGGCTGGCGGTGGCGGAGTCGAACGCAGGGGTGACGGCGTCGCGGTGGAGGGTGGCGAGGGCGGCGGCCCAGGCGGGGTTGACGGCGTCGAGGAGCGGGAGGGGTTGGCCGGCAGCGACGCGGGCGAGGGGGAAGCCGGCGACCTCGGCGGCGGAGACGGAGAGGTCGCGGGCGGCGAGGGCGAGGTATTCGGACTCGGCGCGGTTGACGGCGGCGAGGGCGCGGGGATCGAAGGCGGCGAGCCGGGCGCGGGCGAAGTAGTCGTCGACCTTGGCGCGCACGGTGGCCACGGCGGCGGCGGCGGCGGGGGTGGCGGCGCGGAGGGTGAGGACGGCGGGCGAGGCGGCCTGATCGGCCCAGGCGAGGTGGGCGGAGACGGCGGCGAAAAAGGCGTCGATGCGGGCGAGGTCGGCGCCGGGCGCGCCGGAGCGGTCGGGTATGCCGCCGAGGGTGGCGAGGAGGTCGGCGACGATGGCGGCGAGGGCGGGGTCGTCGGGCGTGGCGGGGGTGATGACGCCGTCGCCGTTCAGGCGCGTGGCGGCGAAGAGTTTGGCGGTGTCGGCGGCGTCGGCCAGCGAGATGGCGGCGGCGGTGGATTTGCCGAGGGAGGCGAGGATGCGGCGGGCGGAGGCGGCGGCGGACTGGCCTTCGGGGGTGGGGGCGAAGGCGTCGAGCGCGAGGGTGTCCTGGCCGGAGAGGAGGACGGCGAGGTCGCGGAAATAGGGGCGGGCCCAGGCGATGGCGGCGAGTAGTTCGGGCACGCGGATGCGGCCGTCGCCGTCGGTGTCGAGGTGGGCGAGGGTCTTTTCGTCGAGTTCGAGGCCTTTGACCGGGCAGGAAAGGGCGACCCAGAGCTTTTGGTCGAG
>JAIXVP010000021.1 GCA_027482905.1 Opitutaceae bacterium | reverse complement strand
TGTCGCTATATCGGACGAAATTGTAGGGCTTTTGCTCCAGGCGGTAAAAAACGTAGCCGGCCACCGCGAAGTAACCCGCCACGCAGCCGGCAAGACACCAGAGCGCGACGCCACGAAGACTGATGGCCAGGCCGCGCCCGCGCCCGCCGGGCCGGTCGTAGCGTCCAAACAGACCGAGATACCAATCGCCCGGGGTGGTGGCGCCGGCGGCCCATTGAAGTTTGATGCGGGGTATTTTGATCATTCGACGGGGTAAAAGAGGGATCTCAGACGCCGGCGGCGGCGGTCCGCGCCCGGGCGCCGCGCACGGACTCGGCGATGTTTTCCGGCTGGCCCTCGGGCTCGCCACGCGCCTGGTTGAAGCGCATCGAAACCGTCTTGGAAACGCCGCGCTCCTCCATCGTCACGCCGTAGATGGCCTGCGCGGCCGAGACGGTGCGCTTGTTGTGAGTGATGATGATGAACTGGGACTCGTGCACGAATTTCTTCAACAGATCGGTGAAACGCCCGATGTTCGACTCGTCCAGCGGGGCGTCCAGCTCATCAAGTAAACAAAACGGTGACGGTTTCACCATATAGAGGGCGAAAAGCAGGGCGACTGCGGTAAGCGTCTTCTGCCCGCCGGACAGCAGGGTGATACCCTTGAGCTTGGTGCCGGGCGGCTGGGCGGTGATCTCGATGCCGGATTCGAGGACATCGTCGGTCACGACCAGCTCGAGGTTGGCGATGCCGCCGCCGAAGAGGGTCTGGAAGGTGTAGACGAAGTTCTTCTTGATCTGGTCGAAGGTGATCTGGAACTGCGACATCGAGGTCTGGTTGATCTCGTCGATGGTGCGCACCAGGTCGGCCTTGGCGGTTGCGAGGTCGTCGCTCTGGCCCTTCAAGAAGTCGTAGCGCTGCTTCAGCTCGGCGTATTCTTCGATCGCGCCGGTGTTGACCGCGCCCATGCCGGCGAGGCGGGCGCGCAAGGCCTCGATCTCGGTCCGGATCGCGGTCCAGTCGGCGGCGGTCGCGAGCGCGACGAGTTCGTCCTCGGTCGGGTCGGGCTTGGGTCCGGACTTGCGGCGACGTTTCACCGGCGCGGGGGCGGGCTCGCCCTCGGCTCCGGCTCCGGCGCCCGCTACCTCTTTTCTGACTTCTGACTCCTGACTCCTGACTTCTTCCGTCTCGCCGCCGCTCTCCTCCTCGTCGTCGAGGTCGAGATCCTTCACGTCCGGCGGCGCCTCGTCGGCGCGATAAAGCAGGCCGCGCCAGTCGTAACTGCCGACCGGCAACTGGAACTCGCGCTTCACGTCCTCGACGATGAACTGCACGCGGCTCTGGGTCTGGGCGAACTCGATCTCGCAGCGACTCAGGTCGGAGGCGGACTTTTCCGCGTCGGTGCGGATACCGTCCTGCGAACTCTCGACCTGGTTGATGGCACGCTCGACTTCGAAAAGCTCGGTGCGGATCTGGTCCACTTGCGCGGCAGCCACCACCAAGGTCTCCGCCAGCTGGGCGGCCCGCGCGCGCTGGGAGTCGGCTTCTTGGTCGAGCGCGGCGGTCTGGTCGGCCCAGGTCTCGATCTCTCGTTGGCGCTGCACCAGGATCTCGGCGAGCTGGGCGCGGCGACGGCGCATGTCGGCCAGACCGCGGTCGAGCACCTCGACCTTTTGCCGGCGCTCGGCGAGTTCGAGGCGGGCCTGCGCAAGGGTGTCGCGCTTCACGTCGCGCTCGGTGCGCCGCGTAGTGATGCCCGTCTCCAGTTCCTGGATGCGCGCGCGACCGGCGACGACCGACTGCTCGGCCTCGATCAACTGCTCTCGGGCGCGCTCGAAACGCGTGCGGGTCTCCTGGCGAGCGGCCTCGAGTTGTTCGAGTTCACGGTCCATGCGCTGCACGCGCTGGCCCAGCTCCTCGACCGCGCGGAGGGCGTTGCGCTCCTCCTGTTGCACGGTGGCGAGATTCTGGGAGGCGTCGAGGACCTCGCCGCGCTTCTCCTCCAGCCCGTGCTCCGCATCGGTCAGACGGAGCTGTAGCGAGTCGATGACCTGGCGCTGGGCGTCGTGCGCGATCTGATCGTCCGCCAGCGCGACGCTGGTCTCGCGCAGGTCGATCTCGCGTTGCACGAGGCTGTTTCCACCCTTATTGCGGAAGCCGCCGAAAACCACCCCGCGCGCGTCGACCAGCTCGCCCTTGGCGGTGGCGACGGCGAGGAACCGGAAGTCCGGCCGTGCCCGCCAGAAGTCGAGAAACGCGTTCAAGTCGTCGGCGAGGTAACAACTCCCCAGCAGGGCGAGCGCCGGATGGTCGGGCTCGTGGCCGTCGAGCGCGGCGGTGGCGGGCCGCAGCCCCGGCGGCAACGCGGCGGCGTCCGGTGAAAGCGCGGAACTCAGATTCGGAATCTGCAACGCGGCGCTGCCGATCTGCTGGCCCTCGAGCTCGGCGAGGATGCGCCGCGCTACTTCGAGGTCGGCCACCACGACGGCCTCCCCGGCGGCGCCGAGCAGGGCCTCGACCGCGCGGGCCCATTCGGCCCGGGCACGCAACCCTTCGGTCACCGGGCGGGGCTTGAAAACCGCGCCCGCCGCGTCGGCGGCGAAAAGCGGGGCGAAGCGGCCCTGCAACACGGCCTTCGCGCCTTCGCCGAAGCCCTCGAACTTCTCCGCCATCTGCTGGAGCAAGCGCAGCCTCGCGGTGCGCTGGGCGAGGTTGCGATCGATTTCCTGAAGCTTTCTCTGCGCCTCGCGAAACTCCTTCGTCAGCTCCCCGATTTGAGTCTGGAGGTCTTGGCTTTCGGACTGGGCGCGGGCCTTGGCCACCTGGGCCTCCTCGGCGCGGGCGCCGATCTCTGCGTGCTGCGCGGCGGCCTCGGATTGTTGCACCCGCACGCCCTCGACGTCGGCCGCGAGGGCCTCGTGGCGCTGCGCGGAGGTTTTTTGATCCACCTCGTAGCCGGTGGCGTCGGTGCGGAGGCGGGCGACGTTACTCTCGAACTGCAGCACCTGGAAACGAGTCTGCGAAAGCTCCTGCTCCAGTTTGCCGAGCTCGGCGTCGAGCACGGTGAGCTCGCGGTTGCGGTCCTGGAACACGGCGTCGGAGCTGCCGAGCAGGCTCAACTGCATCTGCTTGTCCTGCGCGCCGGTGTCGGCCTGGGCGTCGAGCTCGCGCAGCTGCATCTCGAGTTCGCCGAGGTTTTCCTGCGACGAGGCGAGGCGCTCGGCCAGGCCGCTGCGTTTGATCTGGGCGAGGTTGGCCGCGTTTTCCGCCTGCTCTTTTTCCGAACGCAGATCGAAGACCGCCTGCTGGGCCTCCTGAACGCGCTGGTTGAGCCGGGAGCGGGCGGATTTTTTTTCCTCCAACGCGTGCTGCTGCTGGTGCAGGTGGGCGCGGCGGGTCTCGGCGGCGGCGCGAAGCTTGATCAGGTTTTCCTCCAACGCGGCGAGCTGGGCGGCGAGCTGGGCGTGGTTGTGGCCGTGGTGCGCGAGCGCGAGGTGGCGCAGGCGCCAGGAAAGTTTTTTGAACCGCAGCGCCTTTTGCGCCTGGCGCTTGAGCGAGCCGATCTGCCGCCCGACCTCCGCCACGACGTCGGCCACGCGGGTGAGATTGGTCTCGGTCAGCGCGAGCTTCTGCAGCGCCTCCTTGCGCTGGGATTTATATTTGGTGATGCCCGCCGCCTCCTCGAACACGGCGCGGCGCTCCTCGGGCTTCGACGAGAGGATCTGGTCGATCTGGCCCTGGGCCATGATGGAGTAGCTGGTCCGGCCGATACCGGTGTCCATGAAGAGTTTCTGGATGTCCTTCAGGCGACAGGGCTGGCCGTTGAAAAAGTATTCGCCGCCACCGTCGCGGTAGACGCGGCGCATGATCTCGATCTCGTGGAATTCGCTGCCGAGCTGTTTTTCGCAGTCGGTGAGGAGAAGCGAGACCTCGCACATCTGGGCGGGTTTGCGGGTGTCGGCGCCCTCGAAGATCACGTCCTGCATCTTGCCGCCGCGCAGGGCCTTGGCGGACTGCTCGCCGAGCACCCAGCGGATGGCGTCGGCGACGTTGGACTTGCCGCAACCATTCGGCCCGACGATGGCCGTCACGCCGGGTTCGAAGCGCAGCGTGCTGGGGTCGGCGAACGATTTGAAACCGTGAAGCTTGAGCGCTTTTAGATGCATGGAGTCGCGGGAAACGGTAAGCCGGCAGCGGCGGACGGGGCTTGTCGAACCGGAAAATGGAGGGGTAAGGCGGACACGGCGAGCCGACCAGAGAAGGGCGCTCGCGGCTTCCGGTGCAAGCCCGGGACGCGGCGACACCGTTTCGGCCCGCCCACCGCACGCCCCCCTCGCCGCCGCGCCGCCCGCACCGCCCCCTTGACCGCCCGGCCCGCGTCGCGCTTTGCTCTTCGCTTTTCCGCCCATGCCCACGACCTGCACCGACTACGACTTCCTCCAAATCGAGCCTCATTGGCAAAAGGTCTGGGCCGACACCGCCGCGTTCCGCACCCCCGCCGTCGATGCCGCCAAGCCGAAATACTACGTGCTGGACATGTTCCCCTACCCCTCCGGCGCGGGTCTGCACCTCGGGCATTGCGAGAATTACACAATCACCGACGTCCTCGCCCGCTACCACCGCGCCAAGGGCAAAAACGTCCTCTACCCCATCGGTTGGGATGCCTTCGGCCTGCCGACCGAAAACTATGCGGTGAAAACCGGCCGCCACCCCCGCGATGTCACAGTGGAGAACGTCGCCACCTTCCGTCGGCAATTGAAGGCCATCGGCGTGTCCTACGATTTCGAGCGCGAGGTGGACACCACCGATCCGCGCTACTTCCGCTGGACGCAGTGGATCTGGCTGCAGTTGTTCAAAAAGGGCCTGGCCTACGTCGAGGAGAAGCCGGTCTGGTGGTGTCCCGCGCTCGGCACCGTGCTGGCCAACGAGGAGGTCATCGACGGCCTGTCCGAGGTCGGCAAACACCCGGTTGAACGCCGCCCCCTGCGCCAGTGGGTGCTCCGCATCACGGCCTACGCCGACCGCCTCTTGTCCGATCTGAAACTCGTCGACTGGCCCGATTCGACCAAACGCATGCAGGCCGCCTGGATCGGCCGCAGCGAGGGCGCCGAGCTGCTCTTCGCCCTTGAAAACCCCGTCCTCGGCGACCTCAAGGTCTTTACCACCCGGCCCGACACCGTCTTCGGCGTCACCTTCATGGTCATCGCCCCGGAGCATCCGCTGGCCGACGCCCTCACCACCCCGGCCCAGCGCGAGGCCGTCTCTGCCTACCGCAAACTCGCCGCCGCCAAGAGCGACCTCGAGCGCACCGACCTCGCCAAGGGCGAAAAAACCGGCGTCTGGTCCGGCTCGTTCGCGATCAATCCCGCCAACGGCCAAAAAATCCCCGTCTGGATCGCCGACTACGTGATCATGGGCTACGGAACCGGCGCCATAATGGCCGTGCCCGCCCACGACGAACGCGACTACGCCTTCGCCCAAAAGTTCGCCATTCCCGTCATTCAAGTGATCGAGCCCGACCACGAGGCCGGCACCAACGGGACCGGCGCCACCAAACTGCCCTACACCGGCGACGGCCGCCTAATCCATTCCGACGGCTATTCCGGCCTGCCTTGGGAGGAAGCCAAGGCGAAGATAACCGCCGACCTCGCCGCCCGCGGCCGCGGCCAGGCCACGGTCAATTTTAAGCTCCGCGACTGGCTCTTCTCCCGCCAGCGCTACTGGGGCGAACCCTTCCCTCTCGTTTGGGTAAACGGGGATGACTACGCCGCCGCCACCGCCCATGCCGCCGCCGCCGGGGTCGCCCTGCCGCTCCCGACCGAACCGGTCACCTGCGTGATCGACGGCGAAACCCGCTACGCCCTACCCGTGCCCGAGCGCTCGCTGCCCCTCACCCTGCCCGAGGTGAAAAGCTACCAGCCCACCGGCACCGGCGAAAGCCCCCTCGCCTCCATCCCCGAGTGGGTGGACATCTGGTATGACGCCGCCACCGGCGCGGCCGTGCCCGCCACCTCGGCCCGCCCCGCCGCGCACTGGGTCCGCGCGCGACGCGAGACCAACACCATGCCGCAATGGGCCGGCAGTTGCTGGTATTATCTGCGTTACCTCGATCCGCAAAATCCCGACGCCCTCGCCGCCCGCGAGGCGCTCGAATACTGGAAAGGCCCGGACATCTATGTCGGTGGCGCCGAACACGCCGTGCTCCACCTGCTTTACGCCCGCTTCTGGCACAAGGTCCTCTTCGATCTCGACGTCGTGCCCACCCCCGAGCCCTTCACCCGCCTCTTCCACCAAGGCATCATCCTCGGCGAAGACGGGGAAAAAATGTCCAAATCCCGCGGCAACGTCGCCAACCCCGACGACATCATCCAAAGCCACGGCACCGACACCCTCCGCCTCTACCTGATGTTCCTCGGCCCGCTCGAGGCCATGAAACCGTGGAACCCCTCCGGCATCGAGGGCGTGCACTGCTTCTTGCAAAAAGTCTGGCGCGAATGCGTGGAACGCGACACCGGCGCGCCCCACCCCAAAATCTCCGACGCAGCCGACGCCACCTCGCCGGAACTCGCAAAACTCCTGCACGAGACGATCAAAAAGGTCGGCGACGACATCGAGGGCCTGCGCTACAACACCGCCGTGTCCGCGTTGATGATTTTCGTCAACGCCTGGCAAAAGGCCGAACGCATCGCCCGCCGCGACGCCCTCGCCTTCCTACAACTCCTCGCCCCCCTTGCGCCTCACATCGCCGAGGAACTGTGGACCCGTCTCGGCGGCGCCAACTTCTCCCCGTCCCTCGGCCTCGCCCCCTGGCCGACCTTCGATCCGGCCAAACTCGTCGCGACCGAACAAAAGGTCGTGGTGCAGATAAACGGCAAAAAACGCGCTGAAATTCTGCTGCCCGTCGGCGCGTCCGAGGCCGACGCCACCGTCGCCGCCAAGGACCATCCGGATGCCCTTCCGCACTTGGAAGGAAAGACGATAAAACGAATTATTTACGTCCCGGGAAAAATCTTAAATATCGTCGTGGCTTGAACCTCTGTATCCACCTGGGCATAATACCCTATTACGCACAGGCCCGCTACGTATGTTTGCGCGAAGCCGGTCTTGGCCTTGTGTAAAGGCACGGTGAAGCCTAACGAAACGCTCATGAACGCCAAGGTCCTCACTCAGTTGACCGCGATCCTCGCCTTGTCGGCCGGAGTCGCGTTTGCGCAGGTCACGTCAAAACGGAAAAGTCCGACGAGCAAGTTCTACGTGGCGGAGGTGGAAGGCTTTTCCCAGGTAAACACCGGAGAAAAAATCGAGGATCTCACCGAAAAGTCCGTCTTCGACGCGGAAGGCACCGTGATCGAGACCAAACCCGAGTCCGCCAATGCCCTGGTGATGTCCAACGGCACCGGCATTTTCTTCGCCCCGGACACGAAGCTCTCGGTCAAACGCTTCCTCCAGGAACCGTTTTCGCCCAACCGGACCGATCTCGAGTCCGAGCCCTCCATGTCCCAGACCAAGACCATGCTCTCGCGCGGGTCGGTCGGACTCTGCTCCGGCAAACTCGTCGCCGGCAGCTCCATGGTCTACGACACCCCCCACGGCAGCATCAACATCCTGAGCCAGAACACCCAGAAACTGGCGATCGAGATTTCGGAAAACACCACGACCATCACGCTTTTCGAGGGCTCCGTCACCCTGCGCGGCGACAACATGGCCGGCGGCGAATCCCTCCAGCCCGGCCAGCAGGCGGTGATCCGCTCCCGCGGTCTGAACCAACCGCCGGAAATCAAGATCGGCACGATCCCCGATGATCAGCGTGAGCACATCGAGGACATGGTCAACGGAGCCTGCCAAGCTCGCAAAAAGGTCTATTTCGACATTGCCGAACGCCAGATGGATGTGGACGGAGCGAACAGCGATTTGGTGCCCATCGACCTCGCTCCTCCGGCGCCCTCGGAGGTCGGCACCATTGTAAGCCCGTCCCGGCGCAACTAAAGCCGGCCACGCTCCACCGCCTAGATGATGCGTCTAAACCTTTCGCCCCGGGCTCACCGCCAGCTTGTCGCCGGACTGCTCGCCCTGCTGGCCCCGGTCCCGGCCCACGCCCTCTTTCGTTTCAACGACGGTCGCGACCAGGTCTACGTCACCGCTTACATCGGCACCGGCTACGACTCGAACGTCTTCGCCAGCAAAGACGCCAGTTCGGATCTCGTCTTCACCGGCGGTGCCGGCATCGAATACGCCCGCAAGGCCGGTCTGATCGGGGTGAACGCCTCCCTCGGCTGGGATTTCGGCAACTTCGATTCCTTCTCGACCGAAGATTTCCTCAACCCATCCGCGTCGCTGGAGTTTTCGAAAGGCACCGGCGGACGCATCACCGGGGCCGTTCAGCTCAACGCCCGCCGCGTCTCGCGCGCCGACCCCACCGTCGGACTGCGCACCGACTCCTGGAACTACGGGATTAATCTGAACTACCGCTATCCGATCATGGAGCGGTATTCTCTCGCCGGAAACATCGGTTGGGACCGGATCGACTACCAGGACGAGGGCGTGACCTTCATCGATCTGGACTCCTATACCATCGGCACCGACCTGTTCTACAGCTGGCGCTCCGATCGCGATCTGCTCGCGGGCTACCGCTATCGCCTGTCCACGTCCTCCGCCGAATCCGACAGCCGGGACCACAGCGTCTACGTCGGTGTCAGCGGACGCATCCTCAGCAAATTGAGCGGCTCGGCCCGCGTGGGTTGGACCTTCCACCAAAACACCTATCCCGGGGATACCACCCTGCCCGATCTCGCCACCAGCAAGACGGAGGACAACTCCGACGGCATCTACGTTTCCCTTTCCGGAACCTGGCCCGCCACCCGCAAGGCGACCTTCACCCTCGCGCTGAGCCAGGACTTCAGCACCACCTCGACCAACTTCCAGACCGAGACCAGCACCGTGGACCTCACGGGCAAGTTTTCCCACACCGTCAAGTTCTCCACCTCGGCCAACGTCGGCGCGGGATACACCAACTACATCAGCGGATTCGTAAACAACTCCCCCATCTTCACTCCGGGCTTTCGTGGCGGCGACCGCGAAGATTACTACGTGACTGCGGGCGTGGGCGCGTCCTACGTCATCAACAATCACTTCACCCTTTCCGCGAGCTACACCTATTACGAAAACTGGTCCAACCTGTCGGACTTCACCTTTGTGCGCCACTCCGTCGGTCTGTCCCTGTCCACCCGCTGGTAACCCGCCTTTCGCCGCCATGCCTTCCGCCTGCCTCCGCCTGCTCTTCGTCGCCCTGCTCGCCTTCGGCGCGTTGCGGGCCGCCGAGGACATCCCCTCCGAGGTCGCTTCCTCGTCCGTATCTTCCCCTAAACCCGCCTCCGGCACCAGCACCTCTCCCGCCTACGTCCTGACCAACACCGATCGCATCAGCGTGACGATCTACCAGGAGGAAGACCTCTCCCGCATCGCCCGGATCGACTCCCAGGGCCGCATCAACCTACCCCTCGTGGGCGAGGTCGCCGTTTCCGGCCTTAAGGTCGGCGACGCCCAGGTCGCCATCGAACGCGCCTACCAAGAGGGCCGTTTTCTCCGCTCACCCCGAGTGACCATCACGGTCGAGGAATACTCCTCCCGCGAAGTCTCCATCCAGGGCCAGATCCGCAATCCCGGCCGCTACCCGCTCCCCATCGAAGCCAGCATGAGCATCGTGGAACTCGTCACCCGCGCCGGCGGCTTCACCGATACCGCCAAGGGCACCTCCGTGCGCGTGACGCGCATCCTGCCGGACGGCTCGAAGAAAAACTTCGATGTCGACGTGGAAAGCCTGATCAAGGGACGCAAGGGCGCCAGCGTGCAGGACAACGCCCTCATCCTCGAGCCGGGAGACATCGTCTTCGTGCCCGAGCGGCTCATTTAACGCCAGCCCCCACCGACTACGATGGCCGACGCCCAATCTTCCCCCTCGCCCGCCAACCGGCCCAATCCCGCCCTTGACGAGGACGTGATCGAGCGCCGCTCGATACGGGACTACTACATCATTCTGCGAGAGCGTGTGTGGATCGCCCTGCCTCTCGCCCTGCTCATCGCGGTCGGGTTTGCCTACTACAAGTCCCGCGCCGTGCCCATGTATCAAAGCACGGCCTCGATGCGCATCGAGAAACCGGAGACCGTCGTGACCAGCCAGCAGGTCGTCGACACCTCGATCAACAGCGACATCGAGCTCAACACCTACCTCCAGATCATGGGCTCGGCGGTCATACGCAACAAGGTGGTCGCATCCTTCACCCCCGAAGAGGTGAAGCTCCTCCAGAAACCCTACCTGCCGGAACTGCTCCCCGGTCAGCAACCACCCCCGATCGGCGCCCTTCTCGGCGCCCCCATCGTTCAGGCCGTGCGCAACAGCTTCCTCGTCAACGTCAGCGCCACCCACCGCGACCCCGACGCCGCCGCCCTGATAGCCAACCGCTACGTCGACCAGTTCATGGCCTACCTCATCGACAGCGTGAGCGGAAAAAACGAGGACGCGGTCGAATTCCTACAAATTCGCGTGAAACAACTCCGCGAAGACTCCGCCAAAGCCGACCAAAAGCTCCTGGCATACATGGAGAAAAACAACCTGGTGTCGCTCGACAGCAGCGTGAACATCGTCTCCGACCGCCTCAAGAGCGTGAACGGAGCCCTCCAGGAAGCCCGCCTCGCCCGCCTTTCCACCGAGGATCTCTACCGTCAGGTCGACGCCTTCCGCAAGGAAGGGAAAAACCTGCTCGAGCTTTCCTACATCGCCTCCCACGGCAGCGTGCCAAGCCTCCGCGAACAACTCTCCGAACTCGTCCGCACCCAATCGGTGCTTTCAGAGCGATACCTGGAAAAACACCCTCGCATGATCGACCTGGCCAACTCGATGGCCGTGGCCCAAGGCCAGCTGCAGAAGGCGGTCGAGCTTGCCATCGCCGATCTTGAGGCGAGCTTGGAAAAGGCCCGCGACCGCGAACGTTCCCTGCAGAAGGAATACGAAATCCAGGAAAAGGAGCAGTTTCGATTGCGCGACATTGGTATCGAGTTCAAGGCGCTCGAATCCGAGGCCGCCACCTACCGGAACCAATACTCCGAATTGAACAATCGTCTCAATCAGGCAAATACCTCCCGCAATCTGGAACGGATCCCCGTCCGCCGCCTCGACCCCGCTCTTCCGTCCGGATCTCCCTACTCTCCCAACCTCGCCTCCATCACCCGCACCTCCGTCCTCCTGGGACTGGGCGTCTTCTTCGGCATCGCCTTCGGCCTGTCCTTCATCGACGACCGCATCAAATCCGCCTGGGACGTCGAACACTTCATCGGCTCCAACCTCCTCGGCATCATCCCCGATCTCTCCGCCCTCAAGGATGAGGAAAAATACCGCCTGATCCTCGATAACCAAAACGAGCGAGGCTCCGAGTCCTTCCTCGGCGTCTACAGCTCGGTCAAGATCCACTCCAAACTGGATTTCCCCAAGGCCATCCTCGTCACCTCGACCATCCCCGGCGAGGGCAAGACCCTCATTTCCGCCAACCTCGCCGGCTGCTTCGCCCGCCACGGCAAACGCACCCTGCTCATCGACTGCGACCTCCGCCGCCCGATGATGCACCGCCACTTCGGGCATAACAACGACTTCGGCCTGCTCAAGTGGTTCGACGCCGGCGCGACCTTCGACGCCGGCCCGGTCGCCAGCCTGCCCGACCTCGGCGTGATCAACATCGGCCCGAACCTCGACCTCCTGCGCTCCGGCGGCCGCTCCAAGAGCCCGACCAACCTGCTCGAAAGCCCCGCCTTCGGCCAGCTCATCGCCCGCCTGAAACGCGAATATGAGCTCGTGGTGGTCGACTCCCCGCCCCTCGGTGCCGTCACCGACTCGCTCCTGATCGCCGACAGCACCGACGAGGTCGTCTACGTGTGCCGGTTCAACCGCGCCCTCCGCAAACACATCCGCCTTTACATCAAGGCCCTCAAACAAGGCAAAAACGAGATCCTCGGCGTGGTGCTCAACGGCCTCTCCGCCCGCCGCATCGAGTATTACTCCAACTACCGCTACTACCGCAGCTACAAGAAATACTACGGCACCAACACCTGAGCCGGTTCCGAAACCCCACCCTATCCGCCGCCGCGTCCCTCTCCCCGGGACGCGGCTTTTTTGCGCCTACCGCCTCGGCTTTCGGCTCAGAGCAACTCGCCCTGCAATCCGCCCGACGGCGTCGCCCCGATTAGCGCCCCGTGGCGCTCCAGCCAGTCGTCGAGTTTGTCCAGATAGGCCTGCGGATCGTAGCCCGTCTCCGGCGCGCCGGGATCAAAAAGCGCCAGCGGCCGCGCCCGCTGCCAATCGCTTGTCCGCCCCTTGGCCTTCGGCGTCAGGTAATAGCTCACCCGCTCTCCCATCCTCGGGCGCGGGGTCAGTTGCAACGCCGCCTCCGCCGCCGCCCGGCGCGGCTTGCCGCCCTCCGCGATGAAGCGCTCGTAGGCGTCCGGGTTCATCCCGAGGATCTCGGCCTTGGCCAGTTCCGCGACCGGCAACTCCCGCGCCGCGATCGCCCGCCGCAAGTCGGCGATGCGCGCCAGCGGCGACTCCGGCTCCAGGCCGAGCAGGTGCCGGATCAGGTGACGCGTCAGCCCCTTCAAAAACGGCTCGATGCCCCGCGACCGCAGCGCGCTTCCCCGCAGGATCACCCGATCGCCCTCGCGCAGGGCGTAGTTCTTGGCCTTGTAGCACCACATGGCGTCGTAGCGCCCGTCATGCTCCAGCTCGATGCCCGCCGGCAGAAGTCTTTCCACCTTGGCCAACAACTCGCCCGGCCGGTCGAAATAGGCCTCCGAGGAGAGGTAGATGCCATCCGTGTCCGCCTCGAGAATGGTCGCCCCCTCCGCCGCGAAACCCTCGATCAATTGCTGCAACAACTCGCGCCCGCGCCGCGTCACCTCCGCCGCGAGCTCTCCGTCCCCGAAACGCGCGCCGGAGAAACCGAGGTAGCCGTAGAAGGAGTTGATCAGGATCTTAAAGCTCGCCTGCCGCGCCTGCGCCTCCGCCCGCTCCTCCGCCGTCGCCCCGCCGCGGGCGATTTGTTTGTATTTGAGCCGGTAGGTCCGCAGCCGCCGCAGCAGCGGGATGAAGACTCCGAGCGGATCGTTGCGCGGGTTGCGATCAAGCAGGAGCAGCAGGCTCGGGTAGAGCGAGGCCACGTCGAAGTGGAGCACGTGGCGAAACACGCCTTCCCGGAAGCTGCGGGTATAACCGCCCTCGAAGGGCGCGATCTCCGGCGGCACCGGACAGGAGCGCCGCGCATGGTAGTATTCCTCGAGAAAAAGCAGGTCGATCTTGCCCGTCGTGCCGCGCAGCGTCGCCTCTTGGAAAAGGATGGGAAAGGTCCGCGTCTGCTCGAAATAGGTCGGGAGCAAGACGTCCGCGACCCCCGCCGTCTCGCGCAGGTCGTCGCCGAGGTAGGCGAGGAAGGTGTCACGGTTTTCCCGATACGCCGCCGCGATGCGGTCGCCCGCCAGGTAGGTGCGCTCGTCGTCGTCGGTGGTCGCGCCGAAGTAGATCGCGACCTCCTTCAGCCCGTAGGACTGGAGCTCGCGCGCGGTGATGTCGTGCAACTGCACCAGCAGATAGGTGTCGATGACGGTCCGTCCGGGCAGGTCGCAGCGCGGAAAATCGACCCAGCGCTCGGCCACCTTGAGCCGGCTGGCACGAAACTTCGCCCGCTGCCCGAAACGCCCCCACGCGCAGGACACCTTGAACCGCTTCGCCCGCTGCCGCAGGTAATCGAGGTCGAACTTGAAGAGGTTGTGCCCCTCGATCGTGTCCGGATCGAGCTCGGCCAGCGCCGCGTTGAACTCCTCCAGCAAACGTTTCTCCGCCGCGTCGGTCTCCTCCGCCAGCACCAATAGGCGGTTCACCCCGCCCTGCCGCAGCCCGATGGCCAGCACCCGGTCCTCCGCCTGGGTCGCGTCGCTGAAGGCGCCCGAGGCCGAGCCGGTCTCGATGTCGAGCTGACACCGACGCAGCCGCCCGAAGGGCAGCTCGGCGAAAAGCCGCCGCCGCGTTTGCAGGAGGTATTGGCTTTCCAGCGGCCGGACCACATCGAGCCCCTTCGCCCCGGCCGCCCGGCAAGCGTCCTGCCAGGCCTCGAAACACGCCAGGTTGTCCGCGTGGGCCAGACGGGTGAAAAACCCCTCGCCCGCCAGCGGCTCGACCGTCACGCCCTCGCCCGCCGGATACTCGCCCGCCGCCAGCCACGCGAAGGGTCGCAGCGCCTCGACCCGCGTCTCGCGCCCGCCGTCCGCCGTCTCGACCGCCGTGTGGACGCGGCCGTCATCTTCGACCCAAAGCCCGCAGAGCGCGCCCGACATCGGCGGCGGATCAGAACGGCTTGGTGTAGACCATGACGACCGCGATGGCCGCGAGGCCGAAGGCGGTGCCCTTCAGCGCGCCGATCGCGCCGCGCCGCCGGTAACCGATACCGCCCAGCGCCGAGAGCCCCAGCCAGCAGACAAGTTTCACGATCACCCAGACCGGGAAACCAAGCTGGAGCTTGGCCAGCAGACCGAAGCCCGAAATCAACATGAGCAACGAAGCCACACCGGTGAGCGCGAGGGTCGCCTTGCGCGTCTCCGCCGGGGCCGCGAAGGCGTAGAAGGTGCCGCCGTAAAGGGCGAGCAGCGAGAGGACGTGGAGGATGTGGTAGACGGTCGGGCTCATGGTGAGAGGAAGGCTTTGCATTCCAGCAAAGCCGCCCGGGCCCGCGCCGCCAGCGCCATCTTCGATCTCCCGCGGCTCGCCGCCCGCCAGCGCGGCGGGGCGGAAGCGGCGGAAAAGTAAAAATGTCACTCCGCCTGTGCCGTGTGCCCAAAGGCCTCTAACCTTTTTAAGTGAAGGTGGGAACCGCCGTGCGCGGGAAAGCTTTCCGATTTACGGCCTAGCTGGATGCGCCCGGGGATTGGCTCCCGGATTGATTCAAAGGCAAAGAGCGTGTGAAGGGCACCTCGAACACCGCCGAGTGACGCCCGGACCCTAGCCCGCCCGCCGCGCCCGTCAACCGGCTTTCCGGGCCAAACTCGCGGCTCGCGCCCAGGGCCACGCTCCGCTTGATTTTTCCGTTTCCTCGTTAAAATCCCGTCTCCGTTTTTTCCCACCATGTCCACCGACACCGTCGCCACGCCCGCCCCCCAATCGTTCGAGTTCCAAGCCGAGATCAAGCAGCTCCTGGATATCGTCATCCATTCGCTCTACACCGAGAAGGAGATCTTCGTCCGCGAACTCGTTTCCAACGCCTCCGACGCCTCCGAAAAACTCCGCCACCTCCAGCTCACCGAAAAGGCCATCTTCGACGCCGATCGCCCGCTCGAGATCACCGTCACCACCGACGAGAAGGCCAAGACCCTCGTGATCGAGGACGCCGGCCTCGGCATGACCGGCGAGGAGCTGGTCAAATACCTCGGCACCATCGCCCACTCCGGATCCAAGGCCTTCCTCAAGGCCCTCACCGAAGGCGGCCAGAAAAACACCAACCTCATCGGCCAGTTCGGCGTCGGCTTCTACGCCGCCTTCATGGCCGCCAAACAGGTCGAGGTGTTCTCCAAATCCTGGCAGATCGACGCCCCCGCTAACGTCTGGACCAGCGAAGGCGCCGGCACCTACACCCTCGCCCCCGCGCCCGAGTTCACCCCCCGCGGCACCAAGATCGTCCTTCACCTGAAGGACGAAGCCGAGGACTTCGCGAAAAAGTGGCGCGTTGAGGAGATCCTCAAGAAATACAGCGCCTTCGTCTCCTTCCCGATCAAGCTCGACGGCGAGGTCGTGAACACCGTGCAGGCCCTCTGGCTGCGCTCGAAAAACGAGATCACCGACGAGGAATACACCGCCTTCTACAAGTTCCAGGCCCACGCCTACGACGAGCCTCGCCTGCGTTACCACTTCACCGCCGACGCCCCGCTCCAGATCGCCTCGATCCTCTTCGTCCCGAAGGACAACCCGGAGAAATTCGGCATGCAGCGCGCCGAGCCCGCCGTGTCGCTCTACTGCCGCAAGGTCCTGATCGACGCCAAACCCAAGGACCTGCTCCCCGAGTGGCTGCGTTTCCTCAAGGGCGTGGTCGATAGCGAGGACCTCCCGCTGCACATCTCCCGCGAGACCATGCAGGACAAGGCCCTGCTGGAGAAGATCGGCAAGACCGTCACCTCCCGCTTCCTGAAGTTCCTCGCCGACGAGGCCAAGGCCCGCGCCGAGAAATACGACGAGTTCTTCGCCGAGTTCGGCGTGTTCCTGAAGGAAGGCGCCGCGCTCGACTGGACCCACAAGGACGCGCTGGTGAAACTGCTGCGCTACGAATCCACCTTCACCGAAACCGGCAAGACCACCTCGCTGGCCGATTATGTTTCCCGCCTGAAGGAAGGCCAGACCGAGATCTACTACCTCTCCGGCCCCAGCCGCGCCGCCATCGACTCCGGCCCCTACCTCGAAGGCCTCAAGGCCCGCGGCCTGGAGGTGCTCTTCTGCGTCGAGGCGGTCGACGAATACGTGATGAACAACGTGCGCGAGTTCGACGGCAAGAAGCTCGTCGCCGCCGACAGCCCCGACGCGAAGCTGCCCGAGGCCCCCAAGCCGCCCTCCGCCGAAGGCGATCTCTCCGAAGACCAGGTCAAAGCCCTCGCCGAGTGGCTCAAGACGACCCTCGGCGACCGCTTGACCGAGGTGAAGGCCAGCGAGCGCCTGGTCGACTCCCCCGCCCTCGCGATCAGCGCCGACCGCATGATGACGCCCCAGATGCGCCGCATGATGAAGGCCATGAAGAAGGACGAGCCCGAGGCCCCGGTGAAGGTCTCGCTCGAGCTGAACCCCCGCCACGCCGTGATCAAACGCCTCGCCACCCTGCGCGAGGGCAACGCCGAGCGCGCCACCCTCGTCGCCGAGCAGATCCTGGACAACGCCCTCATCGCCGCCGGCCTCTTCGAGGACCCGAGCAAGATGGTCGCCCGCCTCTACAAGCTGCTCGAACAGGCCTGAGCCCCGCGCCGCCGGCCGCCCGTTCGCGGGCGGCCGATTTAAATCGCCTACCTTCCCGACAAATCACGCCGCCAGGTGCGGCGCGAGCGCCGCCCGCAGGTGCTGGATCAAGGCCGGGTCGTCCTTCGCCGGGTAGTCGTCCGGCACCCGGAGGACGATGATGGGCAGCCCTTCGCACTCCTCGGGAAAACGTTCGCGCAGCAATTCCGCATGCCGGCGCTCCATGCAAAACACACGGTCCGCCCAGCCCAGGTGACAGCCGGTCACCCGGATGCGCGCCCCCTCGGACGTCCCCGCCGAGCGCACGTCGTAGCGCGGATGGCCCTTGAACATCCCTTCCGCCGTCGGACTCCGCCAGCGGTTGCGCGAGCAGACGAAGAGCAGCTTTTCCCGGCGCGGATCCGATGCGGCCATAATCCACGCATCCAGCCCCGCCCGCGCCCCTCGCGCAACCCTCCGTAACGACCCTCCCTCCCGCTAACTCGCTCGCGTTCGTTCCCCTCCCGGCTAGCGTCCATTCGTGCCGCCCCGCGCAACCCTCCTGCTTTCCGGTCTCGCCCTCGCCGCCCTCCTCCCCGCCCGCGCCTACGACCTCGTCGTGACCGATCCGGCCTACGGGCGCGTCAACGCCTCCGCCATCGACCAGCCCCGGCTCTACGCCGTGCTCACCGATCCGCTGGCCGGCGGCGCGGTCAAAACTTGGTTCAACCCCGACACCTCCGCCATCGAGCCGGTCTTCATCAAAGCCTTCATCGATACCGGCGCATCCGGCATCGCCCTCAGCCAGCTCCACGCCTCCGGCCTCTACGATGTCGCCTCGCTCGCTCTCGGCCCGACCGACTACCTCGGCCCCTTCACCGAAATCGGCGTCGCCGGCACCGAGCTCGGCGACGTCTCGCGCGCCTTTGGGGTTAAGGTGCTGAGCGGCCCCGTCGATCTGGTGGACTACACCGCGCTCGGCGCCTACGTCGCCTACGGGGATTTTAACCTGTGGGTCCGCCGCACCGTCGGGACCGGCGAGGTGATCGACTACGGCGCGATCTTTGGCGGCGAAAGTTTTATCCAGGCCGATCCGATCAACCTCGTCGGCATGCCCGTCATCCGCCAGCGCCGCCTGCACCTCGACGCCACGCCCATCCTCGACCCGCTGTTGGCCGAGTCCGGCCTCGGCACCTATCTGCTCGCCCCCGGCGCGGCCGAGCCGGCCACCCAGCTCACCGTCGCGCTGCGGCTCCAGGATTTCATCGGTGCCACGCCCCCGCCCGGCGAGGTCCTGCCCTCGCACTCCGCGAATCCCCTCGTCCCCGGCCTTATCCTCGCCACCGCGACCGGCCAAACCACCGCCGAGTGGCTGCTCGACACCGGCGCGGGCAGCAGTTTCGCCAGCTTCGCCACGGCTCGGGCCTGCGGTCTCATCCCCGCCGGCTACGCCAACCTCGCCGCCTTCATGGCCGACTACTCCGGTCCGACCGCCGATATCGGCGGTGTCGGCGGCTCGCTCAAGGTCCCCATCCTCACCCTGCCCCGCCTGAGTGTGCCCACCCGCGAAGGTGCGACCCTCGTTTGGGAAAACGTGCACGTCCTCGTGGCCGATATCGCCGGGCTGGACGGCGTCTTCGGCATGAACCTGCTCCTTCCCGCGGTGACGGTCGATCCGGCGAACCCGCTCGGCTCGCTCTTCGATATCTCGCCGGGCATCTTTCGCGACGTGGTCATCGACACGCTGGACGCCACCAACCCGGTGATGCGCCTAGGCGCGCCCGCCGCCGACGGCACCGCGCTGGCGTGGCTCGCGGCGCATTTTTCCACCACCGACCGCCTGCGCGCCGATCGCGCCGGCCTTCTCGCCGACCCCGACGCCGACGGCCAGCCCAACTTGCTCGAATACGCCCTCGGCCGCGACCCGCTCGCGTCCGACGGCCCGACCACAAGCGCCGGCCGCCTCACGCTCCCCGACGGCGTTTACCCGACCCTCACCTACACCCGCCCCGGCGGGCTCATCGACATCACCTACGCCGTCGAAACCTCCGCGGACCTATCCACCTGGAGCCACGCCCCGGCCGACATCGTGCTCGTTTCCCAAACCACCGCCGCAAACGTCGATACGCTCACCTATCGCAGCGCCCAGCCGGTCACGGGCGCCGGCCGCCGCTTCCTTCGCCTCGTCGTCACGCCCGCGCCTTGACCCGAGCCCGGGGACGAGGCTTCCCTCCAGTCGCCGATGAAACCGCCCGCCCCGCTCCGCCGGCTGTTTTTTTCGACCCTGCTCCTGCTCACGGGATCGCTCGCCGCTTCGGACCGGCCGCTGCCGGCGTCGAATCCCTACCGCGGAGTCATCGAACGCATCGACGCCCTCTCACCGGACGAACGCGCGACCTTCGACGCCTGGATCAGCCCGGAGGAGGGCCAGACCGCCCCCGTGTTGACCGAGACCCAACGCGCCTTCGTGCGAGAACTTTCCACCGCCGTGATCGGAGCCGCCGCCGCGCCCGACACCTCCGCCGCCGACTGGGATACCTCGGACCCGGCGGACGACCCCATGACCGCGACGATCCCCTCCGTCGGTCCCATGCGCCAACTTTCCCGCCTCGTGATCAAGGACGCCGACGAACTCCCCGCGTCCGAGGCCCTCGCCCACTACGGTGCCGTCGCCCAGTTTGGCCGCCGCCAGCGCGAGGGCGGTAGCCTGATCCAGCAACTCACCGGCGGCGCCATCGAGGGTATCGCCCAGGCCGGCGTGTCCCGACGCCTGACGGATTTCTCCGGCGACGAACTCGCCCTGCTCGCCCGCGACTGGGCCGCCCTCGCCCCTTCGCCCACGCTAGCCGATGCCTTCGCCGGCGAGCGGGACCAGTTTTTCCGTCCGCTCATCGACCGGTGCATCCTCCCCGGGCTTCGCGCCTTGCTCGCCGAGGAGGACGCCGACGCGACCGAGACGGAGACCGAAGGCACGGACCAAGGCTTCGCGAGCGACCTCCGCCTCAGCGCGCTGGTCGACCTTGGCGCCGGCGAGCGTCGCATCTCCCTGGAAAACACCCGCACCGGCGCGAACATCACCCTTCGCCCCGGCGAGACGGAGGCCGGGATCGAGCTGGTGCGGCTCGATTTCGACCAACGCATCGCGATCCTCCGCTCCGGGGAAGAGGAGGCGGTGATCAACCTCCGTTCTAAACGCATCGTCGCCCGCAGTTCCGATGTCGCCCGGTTGCGCGCGCTTTTTGACGGACAAAAAATCCTCTCCGACGACGACGAAGTGGACGCGGCCTATCGCGAACTCGTCGCCCGCGTCCGCAAACATCCCGGCGGCCCCGAGGGCTACGTCGAGGATCTCTACGCCGAATACCAGCGCGAGATCGACGCGCAGATCGCCTCGGCCGACTCGGCCCGGGCGCCGCGTCAGGAAGATGCGCCGCCCCCCAACCCCGACCCCTTCGTCGCCTTGGTCAGCCCGACCTTTGGCAAACTGGGGCGGACCTTCCGCAACCTCGACACCCAGGCGGTCATGCTCCAGGCGGCGGTCCACGCCCGCCTCGTCCAACTCGGCCATCCAGCGAGCTCGGCGCCGGCCCCGGCCGACCCGTGGGATGCCGACGGCGGCGACTTCACGGCCACAAGCACTCCGGATGGAGGCTTCGTCTTGCGCTCGCGCTACGAGGTGAGCCCCGACGCCCCTTTGACCTACAAATTCGCCGCGCCAGACGCCGGGTTTGTCCGCCAAAAATGAAACCGCCCGCCCCGCTCCGCCGGCTGTTTTTGCCGATCCTTGTCCTGTTTGGCGGACCGCTCGGGGTTGATGCCTGGACCTTGCCCGAGACCAATCCTTACCGCGAGGCCATCCAGCGCATCGAGGCGCTTGACCCGGCCGACAGCGCGGCGCTCGAAGCCTGGGTCAATACGAAGCCGGATCAACCCGCCGGCACCTTGTCGGAAACCCAGCGCGCCTTCGTGCGGGAGCTTTCCGCCAGTTTGATCGCGGCGGCCGCCGGTCCCGGCACCACGCGTGCCGATTGGGAGACCCCCAACCCGACGGACGAGGAGTTGGATGCGCCCAGCTTGCCGTTCAAGAGCATCCGCCAGCTGTCGCGTCTCGTGGTCAAGGACGCCGATGGGCTGCCCTCGGCCGAAGCGCTCGCCCACTACACCGCCGTGGCCCAGTTCGGCCGTCGCCAGCGCGAGACCCTCGGATTGATCCCGCAACAAATCGGGGCCGTGGTCGAACGAATCGCGCAAAACGGAGTGTCCCGACGCCTCGGCGAATTTTCCGCCGAGGAACTGACCTTGCTCTCCCGCGACTGGGACGCCCTCGACCCCAAACCGACGCTGGCCGAGGCGTTCGCCGGCGAATGGGAAAAGTATTACGGGCCGCTGCTGGATCGGCGCATCCTACCCGGGCTGCGCGAACTGCTCGCGGCGGAAGACGCCGCCATTGCTCAGACGGAGGCAGCCGCGACAACCGACGGCGGCGAACCTGGTTTCTCCCGCGGTCTCCGATTGAGCGCGCTGGTCGACCTGGGCGGCGGCGAACGACGCATTTCCCTCGAAAATGCCGAAACCGGCACGACGATAAGCATTCCCCAGGGCGGTTCCGAAGCCGGCATAGAGCTCGTGGAAATCGACTTCGACCGACGCGTCGCGATCCTCCGCTCGGGCGAGGAGGAGGCCATGGTCAACCTCCGCACCCGAAACATCGTCGCCCACCACCACGATATCGCCCATCTGCGGGAACTCGTCGTCGAGTTGAAAGGCCTTACCGGCGCGAAAGACATGGGACAGGCTTACCGCGATCTGATCGCCCGGGTCCGTCAACACCCCGACGGCCCGGAAGGTTACATCGCCGACATCAAAGCGGAGTGCCGGCGCGCGATCGACGAGCAGATCGCGTCGGCCAACTCACCGCGGGCGCCCGCCGCGGAGGCAAAGCCCCCGATCGCGAGCCAGGACCCCATCGTCGCCCTGCTGGGCCCCAATACGCGCGCCGGCCGCTTGCTCCGCACCCGTGACACCGAGGCGGTCATGCTGCAGTCGGCGGTCCAAACCCGCCTTGCCCAGCTTGGCCACCCGGCGGGCGCGAAACCGGCCCCATCCGACCCTTGGGACACCGACGGGGGCGGGTTCACGAGCGAAGCCACTCCGGACGGCGGATTCATCCTGCGTTCCCGCTACGAAGTCACGCCGGACGCCCCGCTCGCCTACAAATTCGCCGCGCCGGACGCCGGGTTTGTCCGCCAGAAATAAAAATTCCGGTCCGGGTGACCCGGACCGGACGCATGTCCGTCGCGATATCCGCCCGGGCCTACTTGACGGCGGCGGCGGCCTTGACGAGTTCGACGAAACTGCGGGCCTCGAGGCTCGCGCCGCCGATCAGGCCGCCGTCGATGTCTTTTTGGGCCAGCAGCTCGGGCGCGTTGGCCGGCTTCATCGAGCCGCCGTAGAGGATGCGCACCTTCTGGGCGGTGGCGTCACCGAAAAGCTTGACCAAGAGGCTGCGGATGAACGCGTGAACCTCCTGCGCCTGCTCGGTGGTGGCGACCTTGCCGGTGCCGATGGCCCAGACGGGCTCGTAGGCGATAACCACGCTGGTCGCGAGGTCCTTGGACACGCCCTCGAGGCCGGCCTCGAGCTGGGTTTGGACGACCTTCAGGGTGCGGCCGGTCTCGCGCTCGGCGAGAGTCTCGCCGACGCAGAGGATGGGCTTCAACTGGGCCTTCAGCGCGGCGATGACCTTCAGGTTGATGAAGGCGTCGGTCTCGGCGAAATAGCTGCGACGCTCGCTGTGACCGAGGATGACGTGGCTCACGAAGAGGGAGCGCAGCATGCCGGCGGAGATCTCGCCGGTGTAGGCGCCGGAGGGCTCGGGGTGCAGGTTCTGCGCGCCAAGTTTGAGGGTGGAGCCCTCGAGCTTCTGCGCGGCGCTTTCGAGGCCGGTGAAGGGCGGGCACACGACGACTTCGACGTCGTTCTGTTTGCCGATCTCCGCGACGAGGTCGGCCACGAGGGCGGCGCCGTCGGAGGCGGTCTTGTTCATCTTCCAGTTACCGGCGATGAGTTTTTTGCGAAGTGACATGGGAGGAAAGGAGCTAGAAGTGAGGAGCTAGAATCTAGAATGATCCGGAATCCGTATTCTAGATTCTATATTCTAGCTCCTAGATTCTTTGGGAAAATCAGTTTTCCAAAAACACGACGCCGGGGAGGGCCTTGCCTTCAAGGAACTCGAGGGAGGCGCCGCCGCCGGTGGAGCAGTGGGTGACCTTCTTGGCCACGCCGAATTTCTTGGCGGCCGTGGCGGTGTCGCCGCCGCCGACCACGGTCGTCGCGCCGGCGGCGGTGGCCTCGGCGATGGCGTCGGCCATGGCCTTGGTCGCGCCGGCGAAGATCTCGAATTCAAACACGCCAGGGGGGCCGTTCCAGACGATGGTCTTGGAGGCGAGGATGGCCTGGCGGTAGAGCGCGATGCTCTTCGGGCCGGCGTCGAAGCCCTCCCAACCGTCGGGGATGCCGGTCTCCATGTCGGCGGGCTGGGTGTCGGAGTCGGGGGCGAATTTGTTGCCGCACACGAAGTCGATCGGGAAGATCAGCTCCACGCCCTTGGCCTTCGCCTTGGCTTCGAGCTCGGCAACGATCTCGGCGCCGGCTTTGTCGAAGAGGGACGAGCCGATCTTCATGCCGCGATTCACCTTGTGGAAGGTGTAGGCCATGCCGCCGCCGATGATGACCTTGTCGGCCTTGTCGAGGAGGTTGTTGATGAGGGGAATCTTGTCGGCGATCTTCGCGCCGCCGAGGATGGCGAGCAGCGGGCGGTCCGGAGCCTCGAGCACCTTGTTGAAGGCCTTGAGCTCGGCTTCCATGAGGAAGCCGGCGGCTTTTTGCGGGAGGGCGAC
>JAIXVP010000421.1 GCA_027482905.1 Opitutaceae bacterium | reverse complement strand
GGTGCCGCCCGAGGCGGCGGTGGTCCACTGGGTGTAGCCGGTGGCCGTGGTGGAGGCGGAGTTCTTGCCGTCGCGGTTGATGTCGACCTTCAGCTCGCCGGCGGGGAGCATGGCCAGGGCGCCGGAGATGGAGGCAAATCCCAACTGGAACAGGCGGAATAAACGAGACGAGGAGGACATCGAAAACAACAGTTCTGGCGAGGGTTGCGGAATAAAAAGGGCGCGACCGGCGAAGGTCGCACCCGGAGGCCTGTGGTTGATTAGACTCCGATCAGCCGCGCCGGCGGCGTCGGCAGGCGGCCAAACCCAAGCCGGCGACGCCAGCCATGGCGGCGAAGGTGGAGGGCTCGGGGATGGCGGTGATGGAGATCACGTCGGCCGAGTTCAGGGTGATCGAACTCGCGGCGCTCGTGCCCACGTAGCGGTAACCGATGGCGAACGCGTTGAATGTGTCGGTGAGTTGGGTGACGGAGTTAGTCGCCAAGGAACCGGTTATGGACTGAAGCGCGCCCGCGGATGTGTTTGTCCCAGAGTAGAGGTTCAGGTCGAACGTCTGGTTCGTGAGCGTGGTTTGCGTGATAAGATATGTTATCGTATACTGGCTGAGGTTTGTCAGCGAAAAGGCGGCGTTGCTGGGCGAAGCGGCGTTGGCGATTGTCACCGCTGCCGGGCTGTTGTAGGATCCGCCCACTGCTCCCGCGAAGACGAGATCCTGCGGACGTGACGAGCCGGTCGCTCCCGCGCTCTGGGCCGGGCGGGTGAGCAACGATGTCCCCACGGTCGTGAGACCGTCGGTGCTGGTGTGTCCGAAACGCCCGACGTAGCCGGACCATGATTGGACAAATCCGGTCTCAAAACCAGTGACTCCGGTGCTAGCCAGCAAAGCGGAGGATCCCGTTCCGGCGAGACCGGAGGTTGGGCTGCCAGTAGCGGCGTTGTAGAGGCCGACGTTGAGACTGGAGTTGGTGGTCGACGAAGAAAGAATGTTGTTCGTCGCTGTGAAAACGATCTTCAGCTGAATCGCGTCACCCACGGCCAGAGTCACGGCGGAGGCGGGATTGGCGAAGCGAACCTGGGCCTCTACAGACGCCGAGGTGGCGGCGGTGAGGCCGAAGGAGAAAGCCCCGGGCGCCAGACTTTTTGGGGTGTTCGCGCGAGTGGAGAGCACAGCGTAGTCGCCCGTCGCATACGTGCCCGGATTCAGAGCTCCGGAGCCAAAGGTGGTCGAGTAGATCGTGGTCTGGGCAGACGCGACGAGGGGAAGCAGTGCCAAGGGCACGAGCATGCGATGCAGTTTCATGGGTAGGTTGGGGGGGAGGGAAGCGGACGGAAAGCAACTGACTTTTCTTTGCATATATCGATCTCGCGCCGGCTCGACGTCGGTGAACCCGACATTGTTGACTAAAGGTCGGATTCAACGCTCCGCGGGCATGCGCTTATCGTTGACTAAGCGGGTCGGGGCTCTCGGTCTAACTAAGCTTTCTTCCCCATGCCCCAACCCGCGACCCTGCAGGACGTCGCCGACAAGGCCGGTGTCCATCGTTCGACCGTCTCCTTGGCGCTGCGTAACAACGCCCGCATCTCCGTCGAGGTGCGCGAGCGGGTGCAGCGCATCGCGCGCGAACTCGATTATCGCACCAATCCGCTTGTCACCGCGCTCATGCGTTCGCGTCGGACCCACCAGGCGGCGAAGCACGTGGTCTTGGCCTATGTGACCAACCACCCGACGCGCTACGGTTGGCGTCCGCCCCATCACGACCGCCCCGACTATTTTCCCGGCGCGGCGGCGCGGGCGACCGAGCTCGGCTACAAGCTAGAAGATTTCTGGCTCGGCGAGCCCGGCATGACTCCGGCGCGCTTTGCGCAGATCTTATTGAGTCGCGGCATCAACGGCTTGCTCATCGGCCGTCTGCCGCCGGGCATGAGCGAGATACAACTGCCGTGGGAGCATTTTTCGGCCGTCGCGCTCGGTCTCACGCTGGACCGTCCGGACCTGCATCGGGTTTCCGAAGATGCGTTCGCCTCCGCGTCCGATGCGATGAACCGATGTCTCGCCAAAGGTTATCGGAGGATAGGATTTGTGATGTCCGAGCCCGACGACAGCCCGAACATGGGCGATCGGTGGCTGGGGGCCTTCCTGCGCCTTCAACTCCGGTTGGCTCCGGAAAACCGGATCCCTTTCTGCGAATACCGACCCCCAACCGAGTTTGGCGGTCATTTTTTGCGTTGGCTCGACGCCAATCGTCCGGATGTCGTTTTGGCGACACACGCCGGTCCGATCGAGGAAGTGCTGGCCGCGCATGGTCGTCGGCTTCCCCACGCAGTGGAGTTGTTTTTGTTGATCAACGACAAGCTTCGCCGGGGTTTTTCCGGCATCCATCTCGATCCCGGGATCCTTGGTTCCTTGGCGGTGGACATGGTGGTGGGCATGCTGCATCGCGGCGAGACGGGGTTGCCGGCTTCTCCCCATCATGTGATGGTGCCCGGGCGTTGGGTCGAAGGTGCCGGACTTTCACCTTTGCCAGAGGCGCAAACACGGAAATCAACCGGTCGGAAGCGCGCTCTTCGATGAGTGCTTGCTTCCGCGCGGCCTGCTGCGCCCGATTCCGGCTATTTGGCGCGTGGCGAGAATTGGCGTCCCCACGGGGATTCGAACCCCGGTTCTTACCGTGAAAGGGTAGTGTCCTAGGCCAGACTAGACGATAGGGACTTGACCGAGGTGTCGACGCTGCGTTTGGCCCCGGCTCGTGCAAGCGAATTTTTTGTTCATTTGCGAGAGCGTCGCCGCTGCTCTGACGGCCGTCCTCCCGGCCGACGTTTTCGTGGCCGACGGCCAGGTTGGTAGGAGTTTTTACTTCATATCATTTTAGTGTTTTTTAAGTTTTTCGAGTCAACCCCCATGGTGATTACGTCATACTCGTGTGACCTG
>JAIXVP010000253.1 GCA_027482905.1 Opitutaceae bacterium | reverse complement strand
GTGCCCGGGCCGGTCAATCGCCGCTTGCTGACCGAGGTTCTCCGCGAGCGCTGGGGTTTCCGCGGCGCGGTGGTCGGCGACGTCGATTGCGTGCACGACGTCCACGCCCACCACAAGTTCACCCGCGACGCCGCCGAGTCCGCCGCGCTCGCGCTGCGCGCCGGCAACGACCTCTGCTCCGGCGCCACCTACGCCGCCCTGCCCGAGGCCCTCGCCCGCGGCCTCTGCGTCGAGGCCGACCTCGACCGCGCCCTGCGCCGGCTCTTGTCCCTGCGTTTCCGGCTCGGCCAGTTCGATCCGCCCGAACGCGTGGCCTACGCCGCCATCCCCGAGTCGGCCAACGACTGCGCGGCCCACGACGCCCTCGCCCTCGAGGCCGCGCGGCAGTCGCTCGTATTGCTGAAGAACGACGGCGTGCTTCCGCTCGTCCCTTCCCGTCTGAGCACCGTGGCGGTGATCGGGCCCGTCGCCGCCGACCGCTCCGCCCTGCTGGGCAACTACGCCGGGACCCCGGCGCGCCCGGTCACCATCCTCGAAGGTCTGCGCCGCAAACTTTCCGCGCATGGCGTCGCCGTGGTGCACGAGCCCGGTTGCGTCCTCGCGCCCGGCTTTCCCGCCAACCAATTCGCCTTCGGTCCCGGCCAGCTGTTCAACGACGCCTCGCGGGCCACGCCCGGCGTGCGCGGGGATTTTTGGCCCAACCCCGATCTCGCCGGTCCGCCCGACCACACGCGCACCGACCCGCAGCTCGATCTGGAGTGGGACTACTATCATCCGCTGCCCCAGGTCGCGGTGCGCGACGCCTCCGCCCGCTGGACCGGCGTGCTCGTCCCGCCCGTCACCGGCGACTACAAGCTCGACCTGACCCTCGTCGGCGGCGCCCGTCTCTGGCTCGACGGCCGGCTCGTGCTCGATGAGTGGGGTGGGGGACCTTTCCGCATCCGCACGCTTCACGCCGCGTTTTCCGCCGGCGCCTCGGTGGGGTTTCGCCTCGAACTCACCCAAAACCAGTTCACCGCCAAAGCCCGCCTCGGCTGGCGCCTGCCCGATCCGCTTTCCGATCTGGAACGCGCCCTCGCCGCCGCCCGCTCCGCCGATCACGTGGTGTTAGCCTTGGGCATCACGCCGGATCTGGAGGGCGAGGAAAACCCCTTCTCCTGCGAGGGCTTCATCAGCGGCGACCGGACCACCCTCGCCCTGCCCGCGACCCAGCGCGAGTTGCTCGACGCCGTCGCCGCCCTCGGCAAACCCGTGACGCTCGTGCTCACCGGCGGCGCCGCGTTGGCCTTTGCGCCCGAGCGGGCCGGCGCGGTCCTGCTTGCCTGGTATTATGGCCAGCGGGGCGGGGAGGCGATAGCGGAGGCACTGCTGGGCGAACTGAACCCGGGCGGGCGTCTGCCGATTACGTTTTACCGTTCGGAGGCCGACCTGCCGCCCTTCTCCGATTATGGGATGGAGGGTCGCACCTACCGCTATTTCTCCGGCCGGCCGCTTTTCGCGTTCGGCCACGGTTTGTCCTTCACAACCTTCGCCTACCGCGCGCTGGCCTACGACGCCGCCACCGGGGTGGCGCGGGTGCGCGTGGCCAACACCGGTGCGCGCGACGGCGACGAGGTCGTCCAGGTCTACGTCCGGGACGCCCGCCCGGGACGCCCGCTGCTCCAGCTCTGCGGCTTTGCCCGGGTGCGCCTCGCCGCCGGCGAGGAGCGCTCCATCGTCGTTCCGATCGACCTCCGCGCCCTGCGCCGCTGGGACGAGGCCTCAGGCGACTACGTCCTCGACCCTGGCCCCTGCGAATTGCTCGCCGGTCCGACCTCCGACCAACTTCCGCTGCGCCGCGTCGTCGTGTTTAACGCCAAGGACTCCGCTCCCTCTCTCGCCAACGTCTCCCTTTGATGAAAATCACCCGCCCAACGTTTTTATTGTCCTTGATCGCCTTGTTCGCGTTCTCCCCGGCCTTCGCCGCGACGGAGAAACCGGTCCTCGTGCGGCTGGAAGCCGCGAAGTGGCCCGCGCCGGACGTAGCGCCGGCCCCCGGCGCCTTTGCCGGTTCGGCCGGCGGCGCGCTCGTCGTGCTCGGTGGCGAGGGCGCGACGGACGCCCGCGTGCTTCCCTACATCGCCGCCCCGGATGGCGCGGCGGCGGTGTGGCGCACGGTGCCGGCTCCGCTCGCCCGGGCCTGGGGCGCGGTGGCCCAGGGGCCGGATGACTTCATCGTGGCCGGCGGCGTCGAGGCCGGGAAGGTCTCCGCCGCCGTGGATCGAATCCGCTGGGTGGCGGGCGTTCTCGAGAGGGACGCCTTGCCCGATCTCCCCGTGCCCCTCGCCGGCGCCGGCGCCTCGCTGGTGGGGAAGAAACTCTACGTCGTGGGCGGCCTCCGTTCCCTCGACGCCGAGCGCGCGGAAAACACCCTGCTCGTGCTCGATCTCGCCGCCCCCGCCCCCGCTTGGGCCGAGCTCGAACCGCTCCCCGGCGCCGGTCGTTTCCTGCCCGCCGTGTCCGCCCAATACGATTTCCTCCAGGTTTTCGGCGGTCGCGAGGTGATGCCGGCCACCGGCGCCGGTCGGGCCTACCGGGCCACCGACGAGGTGTGGTTTTATCGCGCCACACCGATGGAGGCCACCACCCGGCGCGGCTGGATCGCGGGCACGGCCGTGCCCGTCTCGCTCGCCGCCGCCGCCGCCGCCCCCACCGGCCAGGCCCATGTGTATCTGCTCGGCGGCGACGAAACCCGGCTGGTCTCGACGCCCTTCGCCCTGGACGAGTCCGGATCGGCCCGCCCCGTCCGCTTGTTCCACGTCCTGACCGACGCCTGGGTGGATGCCGGCGTGGACCTCACCGCGGTCCGTCCCGCCGCCGTGCGTGGTCCGGACGCGCATACGCTGGTCTTTGGTGGCCGGGGCGCGGCCGGAGTGTCCGAACTCACCGGCCTGCGCCGGGTGCGTGATCTCGCATGGATCGACTACCTGGTGATCGTCGCCTACTTCGGTCTGCTTGCCGGCATCGGCTGGTATTTCTCCCGCCAGAAGGAGAGCAGCTCCGAATACTCCCTCGGCGACCGTCAGATCAAGTGGTGGGCGGCCGGCATCAGCATGTTCGCCACCGGCGCGAGCGCGATCAGCTTCATGGCCATCCCCGCCCTGGCCTTCGCCACCAACCTCGTCTGGACCCTGCCCATCGTGATCTACGTGCTGGGCTATTTCGTCCAGGCTCACGTCATTTTTCCCCTGCTTCGCCGCCTCCAGCTGACCTCCACCTTCGAGTATCTGGAACAGCGCTTCAATGTCCCCCTCCGCCTCATCGCCAGCGCCCAGCAGTGCCTGTTCCTCACCTTCGGTCGCGCCGCCGTGGTTCTTGTGCTGCCGGCTATCGCCATAGCCACCACCACCGGGCTGAACGTCTTCCTCAGCGTGATCGTGATGGGCGTGCTGACCACGATCTACACCGCCGTAGGCGGCTACAAGGCCGTCATCTGGACCGAGGTCTTCCAGGGTATTCTGAAGTTCTTCGCCCCGATCGCCATGATCGGCGTCGCCATCTTCGCCCTGCCCGGCGGTTTCGGCGAATTCATGCAGGTGGGGCGCGACTACCACAAGTTCGACCTCGCGCTGCTCACCTGGGACGTGACCGTGCCCGCGCTCTGGATCATGGTCCTGACCACCTTCATCGCCTGCACCGTGCAGATCGCCGGCGACCAGCCGATGATCCAGCGCGTGTTCTCCGCCCCCGAGAAGGAAGTCCGCCGCGTGGCCTTCATGAACGTCCTCTGCGGCATCCTGATTTCTTTTGTGGTGAACATCCTCGGCATCGCGATTTTCGCCTTCTTTCGCGCCCACCCCGACCTGCTCGACGCCGGCTCTCAGAACGACCAGATCATCCCGCTTTTCTCGACCCAGGGCCTGCCCGCCGGTCTGGCCGGCGTGGTCATCGCCGCCATCTTTGCCTCCGCCATGGCCACGGTGGCCAGCAACATGAACAGCGTCTCCACCGTGTTCGTGGAGGATTTCTACCGCCGCGCCCGCCCCGCCGCCACCGACGCCCAACGCCTCAAGGTGCTTAAATTCGTGTCCTACCTGGTCGGCCTGCTCGGCACCGGCATGGCCCTGCTTTTCGCCGGCCTGAACATCAAGTCGATGATGGTGGTGTGGTCCCAGGTCGCGTCCCTGCTCGGCGGCGGCATCGTGGGCGTCTACACCCTCGGCATGTTGACCACCCGCGCCAACGGCGTCGGCGCGGTCTCCGGCGCCATCGCCAGCGTGGTCATCACCCTGTTGGTCAAGTTGCTCACGCCGCTCCATTGGGCCACCTACCTGCCCGTCGCCATCGGCTCGTGTCTGGTAGTAGGCTATGTCGTGAGCCTGCTCGTCCCGGAAAAGCGCCGCGACCTCACCGGCCTGACCATATTCACGCCGCGCGTCTGAGTTTCGTAGCAAATGCTTGGCGTCGGTAAAACTGGGCCCGCTTCAGGGGCTCCTTTCGACGCCGCTTGCCGAAAGCGGGGCGCATGTCCGGTAATGCGTATCCGTGTTTGAACCACAAGCGTCATGCGCCTCATCCGCCCTCCATTCCCGTCCGCCGTCCTGCTTTGGCTTTTAGCGGTCGTCTTCCGGCTGCCGGCTCAGAACCCGCTGAACCTCACCCCTGGGGTCGCCGCGACCGTGACGCTCGGACAGGTCTCCGCCTTGGCGAATTTCAACACCTCGATCGCCACCTCGGACATCAGTTATTCCAACTCCGATCTCGCCACCCGCCAATACGTCGTCCGCCTGCCGTCGGGCTTCGACGCCGCCGACGCTTCCAAAAAATATGGTCTCATCACCTATATCGACGCCGGCGACACGCACGCCTTCCCCGCCTCCTACGCCGCCGCGCTCGACGCCTACGGGGTGATCTGGCTCGGCGGCCAGGGCATCGGCAACCCCCAGGCCACCAACCTTCGCCGGGGCGTGGCCACCATGGGCGCCTACCGGCTGACCGAACTCTACCCGGCCATCGACCGCGCCCGCGTCTACGCCTCCGGCCTGTCCGGCGGTTCCCGCACCGCCAGCGACCTGGTCTACCTGCGCAGTGAATTTTTCCATGGCTTCATCGGGCGCGTCGGTTCCAGCCTCCCCGGCATCATTCCCGGTTGGGAATGCGCCGGCACCAACAGCACCAACGCCGACGCCGACTACGAATACATGAGCACCAACGCGGCCGATCCCTCGGTCGTGCTGCCGCCTTATTTCCGGACCGCCATCATGACCCAATACGGCGATTTCCGCCGGGCCGAAAACCTCGCGATCTACCGTTACGGCCACCTGAACCACGGCAACACCGTCCGCGGCCTCGTCCGCCCCGGCGGCCATTCCGACGAGGTCGGCGCCAACTTCACCGACGCCGTCCATTTCCTCCATCACCCCCTCGTCGATGTCGTCTGGGATCGCTTTGAGAACGGTCTGCTCGGGGCCAACGTCCAGCCCGGGAAAATCGTCGCCGGTTCCGGGTTCGCCGCGCTGTCCGGCTCCGTGACCGAAGGCTCCTACACCTACAACTCCGTCGCCCATGGCGTGCTCCAGCTTTCGGGCGATGGCGCCGCCGCCCGCGCCGCCGATGCCTTCGCCTGGAAAAACGTCCATGGCGCGCTGATCGACGCGCGGCTGCGCTCCCGCCTCGCCACCACCGCCGTCCAGAACCAGCGCATCGGGCTCCACCTCGTCGCCGCCGGCGCCACGGGCGCGCCCGCCGCCCAACCCGGGTTCCACCTGTCGTGGGGTTACGGCGAGTCCCATCGCGCCTGGCTCGTCGCCGCCGACGGCTCCGTCAAGACCCTCGCCACCTGGCAGCATCCCGGCACCCATCCGATGGCCCTCGCCGCCACCGACAAGACCTTCTGGGGCGACGTCGCCGCGCCCGATTACGCCGGCCGCGCCAAATCGTTTCGCGGCGAGGATGTGCGCCTTGCGCTGAGTTCGATCGGTTTCCAACTCACCTTCAACCGTTCCGCCGCCAGCCTCGCCACGACCTATCCCGGCGTGGTCCTGACCAGCGCCGACGCCTCCACGCCGTTCGCGGAGAACCTCCCCGTCATCCTTCAGGGTTTTTGGAGCGAGGTCGAAACCGCCACCGTCAACGCCCTGCCCGCCGGCGACTACCGTCTCGTCGTTACCAACGATGCCATCGTCTCCGGCCAACCCGTCGGCGACGCCGTGGTGGACGAGATCCGACTGGTCGCCGCCGCCGGCCTCCAGGCCGCCCCGCCGACCCTCGCCGTGACCGCCCCCGCCGACGGCCAGCGCCTCATCGCATGGACCCGCACGCCCGGCGCGATGGGTTACCGCATCCAGCGCGCCGCCGGCCCCGACGACGTCTTCGCCGACCTGCCCGCCGCCACAGCCCTTTTCAACACCCTCGCGAGCTTCGCCGACTCCACCGCGTCCTCGGCCAACGCCTACTACTACCGCGTCGCCTCCCTCGGCTCCGACGGCGGGACCGGCCGTTGGTCGCCCGTCGCCTTCGCCGCCCGCACCGGCTCCGCGCCGGCCGCGCCCACCGGTCTTACCGCCACCCCCGGCCCTTTTCAGATCGCCCTCGCGTGGGCCGACACCGCCACGACCGAGACTGCCTATCGCGTGGAGCGCAGCCCCACCGGCTTCGCCTCCTGGACCCTGCTGACCGGTTCGCTCGCCGCCAACAGCACCACCTTCGTCGACCTCACCGCCGCCGTCTCCACCGCCTACGATTACCGCGTGTCCGCCATCAACGCCGCGGGCCTATCCGCCTTCGCCAACGTCACCACCACCACGCCGTCCGTCACGCCGCTTCAGGCGTGGCGCCACGCCGCGTTCGGCACCGCCACGGCCTCCGGCGACGCCGCCGATCTTGCCGACCCCGACAAGGACGGCGCGCCCAACCTGCTCGAATACGCCCTCGGCTCCACGCCGACGGACGCCGCGTTGTTCGTGCTCCCCTCTGTTTCCCTCAGCACTGCGCCCGGCTCCACGCTTCAACTCACTTTCACCCGGGTTCGTTCGGACGTGTCTTACATTGTCGAGGCCAGCTCCGATCTCGCCGCCTGGGACCCGGTCCCTTTCACGACGCCTGATGTCGGTGCGGAGATCACCGTCCAAGATCCCGGCGCCGGACCGCGTCGTTTCCTCCGCCTCCGCGTCACCGCGCCCTGATGCCGCCATGCGTTCCACCTGGTTCCATTTTTCGCTTTGGCTTTGGTTCGCGTCGGTCGCCCTCGTCTCCGCGCAAACCCCCGGCGTCCGCGTGCGGGTTGTGCCCGCCGGTCAGTCGCCCGCCACCGCCCCTCACCAGCCCGTCCTCGCCTTGCCCGCCACGGGCGACGCCTCCGCGACCCTCGTGGCCGAAGCGTTCTCCTTCGCGCCCACCGGCTACACCTGGACACCCGTCGCTCCCGCCGACGTGAAAACCCAGCACATCCACGCCGCCAAGTCCCCGGTTGTCCTTTCGTCCACCTCCGGCGCGCAGATCACCGCGACTTTCCCCGCGCGCGGAATCTACCAGGTAAACCTCACCGCCACCGACGGCGCCGCGACCGCCACCCATCAGGTCTGGATCCACGTCTGGGACCGTCTCGACGGCCTCAATCCTCTCCAGCAGATCGGCCGCAATCCCGGTCTCCTGCCCCCCGCTTCCGTGCGTCAACTTTCGCCCGACCCGGGATCTTACCAACACCCCCGTCTGCTCTTCACCGACGCCGACTGGCCTGAACTCAACGCCAAGTCCACCGCCTCCAGCGAAGTCGTCTCCGCCCTCGGTCGCCTTCAATTCGCGCTCAATAACAACTTCGACAAGACCACCGCCACCGTCGGTGCTCTGCGCGCCTACGCCAACGCCCTCGTGGCTTGGGCCGACGGCGGGTTTCTCGACGCCACCTATTCCTCCTCCGTCGAGCCCTCGCGCGTCTTCAGCGAACGCAAACAGCTCGGTATTGATCCGCGAAGCCACCTGCCCGACGCCCTCGTCGTCGCCTCCTACCTCGTCTGGGTGCGCAACGATCCCACCCTCCCGCCAAGTTCTGTATCTCTCGCCGACCAGGCCCGCCTTCGCTTCTTGTCTCAGGTCGCCGCCGCCGCCGCCCGCGCCGAACTCACCCGGGTCCGCCTTGGCCTCGCCACCACCGCCACCGGCGCGTCGGACATGGCCGTCGTCTACGATCTGCTCTACGACTGGATGACCGCCGCCGAGCGCACCGATCTCCGCGATTACCTGTTCACCATCGGCTACGGTTACTACAACACCGGCGGCGGTGGCCTCGAGCGCCGCACCTCCGCCCCCGCCTCCTACGTCGCGAACGGCGATTTTCCCAACCTCGTCGATCCCTGGATCCTCGCCGCCCTCGCTATCGAGGGCGAGGAGGCCGCCGTCACCCCGTCGGTCGTCGCCGCCAATACGCCCGTCGCGCCCGCCGCCACCGGCCCCGCCGCTTGGCCCTCCGCGTCGCCCGCCGCCGTCTGGAACCTCTACCGTTCTATCCGCTGGTATTCCGATTTTTTTGTCACGCCTTGGGGCTCGCCGCTCAACCACCACGCCTACTTCGAGGCCAGCTCCGGCATGTCCGCCCCGGCCCTGCTCGCCCTCGCCCGCCGGGGCCAAAACGCGTTCGTCACGACGCACCTTTACCAGGCCTCCTTCCACGCTTTTAACAACTACAACCCCGAGTCGCCCGCCACGCCGCCGGTGCTCTGGGACCACCACGACAGCATGGGCTTTGGCAACGGCATCGGCGGCTACGCCGGGCGCTACCTCGCCCGCTACATGTATCCGGACGACGCCTTGATGGATTCCGTTTACCCGATTTATCGCCGCGAGGTCTCGGTCGATTTCTACACCGCGCTTTTCCACGTTGATCGCCCGGCCAAGACCTTCGCGCAGGTCGCCGCCGCGAAAGGCGTGGAGCTCACCCGCTTCGATCCCTTCCGCGGCGCCGCCGTCACCCGCAACAGTTGGAGCGAGAACGACCTCTCCCTCTACTTCGAATGTCGCGCCGACGTGCAGGGGCACATGCACGCCGAGGCCAACAACTTCTCCCTCTACGCCCTCGGTCGCCCCTGGAGCACTCCGCCCGGCTACCACGTCACCATCAACGACGCCTCCGCCACCGTGCTCATTCAGGACCCCGCCCTCGTCTCCGACCCCGCCACCGAAGGCTACTACGGCGAGAGCCCCAGCGCCGCGACCATCACGCCGACCCGCAGTCAGTTTCCGACCCCGCCGGCCAAGTTCCTCGAAGCCACCGAAGACCCCGCCGGGCGCTGGGCCCTGTTCGCCGGTGACGCCTCCTCCGCCTACGACTACGCCTACGAAAGCGGCGCCCCGAGCCAGGACACCGGCCGGCGCATCAAGGATTTTTACTACGGCGAGGTCCTGTCCCACATGTATGCGGACTACGACCCCTCCGCCGACACCGCCACCCTCAAGCTCGGCAACCTCGCCTACAACCCCGTCGCCTACGCCTACCGCACCGTCTTCACCGCCCGCGGCTCCCGCCCCTACGTGCTGGTCGTGGACGACATCGCCGCCGACGGCGTTAACCCGCGCAATTATCGCTGGAACATGCCCGCCTTCGGCCGCAGCGCCTACAACTCCCTTCGCCTGCAAGCGGGCGCCACCGCCACCGACGCCATCCTCTACCACCAGCCCGACGCCGCCTCCGGCCCGCGCCTGCTGGTGCGCGACTTCTCCGAACAATCCGCTGTCGCCCAGCCCGCCATCTTCCTCGACTCCCGGCAAAACGGCGACGGCCAGGCCCAGCTCGACATCGGCTACGACAACAACTCCGGCAACTATTCCTACGTCCAGGGCAACCGCCTGCTCATCACCCGCCAAAACGTCGTCAGCCCCAAATTCAAGGTCCTGCTCTTTCCCCATCAGTCCGGCGAAACACTTCCGCTCACCTCGTGGAATGTCGACCAGACCGTCGCCGCCATCGACCTGCGCAACGGTTTCACCGACCGGCTCACCTTCGACTCCACCCGCGCCGACAAACGCACCCGCCTCGCCGCCTACACCCGCACGCTTTCCGGCCGCGCCGCCCCCACGATCAACCTGCCTGCCAGTCTGATTGTCCCCGCCAGTCCCGATACCCTCGCCTTTACCGGCCAGCCCGGCGCGGTGGTGAACTTCAGCGTGACCGCCACCGACGACATCGGCGCCACCCTCACCCCCGCCCTGAGTTCGCCCTCCGGCACCGTCTTCCCGGTCGGCGTGAACACCGTTCAGGTCACCGCCACCGATGCCCTCGGCCAGGTCAGCTCCCGCGGTTTCACCGTCACGGTCGTGCCCGCTCCGCCCGCCGTCACCGTCGTCTCCGCCACCAACCAGCCCGGCTTCGCCGGCGCCATCGCCCTCCGCTGGCCCGTCGTCGCCCGCGCCTCCGCCTACAGCGTCAAACGCGCCAGCACTCCCGGCGGCCCCTACATCGTGGTCTCCGACCGTCAGCCCGCTGCCGACCTCGATTTCAGTGAGAACGGCCTCGTCGGATCCGCGTATTTCTACGTCGTGACCAGCTGGCTCGACGACCTCGAGGGCGCTCCCTCGGCGGAGATTCCGCTCAATCCCGCGCTCGACACTCTTCAGGCCGCCGTCGTCGGCACCGGACTCGGCGCCAGCGGCGTGCACGGCGGCGGCTCCCGTTACCTGCTCACCGCCAGCGGCGGCAACAGCGGCGGCGGCAGCGATTCCATCACCTACGCCTACATGCCTTGGACCGGCGATGGCTCGTTTACCGTGCGCGTCGCCTCCCTCTCTGCGGTTGGTTCCAACGTGAGCCAGTTCCTAAACCTCGGCCTCAGCCTGCGCGCGTCCACCGCCGGCAATGCGATCACCTTCCTGTCCGGCTACACCACCTACCCCCACGAGTCCTCGTTTTTCCAACACGCTCGCGGCGCCACCGGCCAGGGGGCTGTCTCCTCCGCCTACGGTGTGCCGCCCACTCCCAATAGTCTGGCCGCGCCGGTCTGGCTCCGCGCCGTGCGCTCCGGCGGCACCTTCTCCGCCTCGTTCTCCACCGACGGGCAAACGTGGTTGCCCACCGCCAACCCCGCCACGATCCCCGGCATGCCCGCCGCCACCGTCGTGGGCGTCGCCCTCGGCGCGCAAAACGCCACCGTCACCGACGCCGTCTTCGATCAATTTGTTTTCCTCGGCAGCCCCGTTCCCGTCGTCCAGCCCGCCGCGATAGCCATCAATTGGTCCGCCACGCCCGGCCTCATCTTCGACGTGCGCCGGGCCACCAGCGTGGGCGGGCCGTATCAAACCCTCGCCAGCGGCCAGACGGCCACCAGTTACATCGACACCGACGTCACTCCGGGCGCCAGCTACTACTACACCCTCGCCACCCCCGGCGCACCCGGTGGCGGCGCCACCGTCAGCGCGCCGGTCGCCGTCTATTACCCGCTTCCCGCCGCCGCCCCCTCCGGCCTCACCCTCACCCCGGCCGTGGGCCAGATCACCCTCGCGTGGACGGCCGGCGATCCGGCCACCGCGCCCACCTACACCGTGGAGCGCGCCACCTCGCCCGACGGACCCTTCACCGTTCTCGCCAGCGGCCTCGTCACCGCCACCTACACCGACTCCGGCTTCAACAACGGCGCCGCCTACACCTATCGCGTCATCGCCGGCAACGGCCGCAACACCGCGGCCTCCGTCACCGCTAGCGGCGCCGCTCTCAATGGCACCTTCCTGAAGGCCGACAACGCCACCGCGCTCGACGTGGCCGGCTCCTGGTCGCCCGCCTCCCGGCCCGGTTCCGGCGACATCCTGCGCTGGACCGGCACCTACGCCACCGCCAGCGCCGCCGCCGGCAGCGGCGGTGGTTTGGCCGTGTCCGGCCTGCAAGTCGCCGCGCCCTCCCGCGCCATCGTGATCCCCGCCGGCACCGGTTCTCTGAACCTCGGCGCCGGTGGCATCGACCTTTCCACCGCCACCCAAAACCTCACCGTCAACCCTCCCGTCGTCCTCGCCGCCGACCAGTCCTGGACCGTAAACACCGGCCGCACTTTGACGCTGACCGCCGGGGTGGGGGAGGGTGGCGGTGCGCGCGCCCTCACGCTCGCCGGATCGGGCACCGTTCTTTTGGCGCAACCCTTCACCCACACCGGAGCCACCTCTCTGTCCGCCGCCACGCTGAGTTTCGACCTCGCGCAAAGCGTCCGACCTTTTGCCGGTCCCTTCGTCGCCACCGGCGGCACCCTGCGCGTCAACCAGGCGGGCGGCACGCTGGTGCTCGACGCGACGGCGTTTCCAACCGGCGCCAGCAGCACCCTCGCCGCCCTGACCGGCCCCTCCGGCGCCGGCTTTGTCTTTGACCCGCACGCTTCCGCCATCCTGACCACCGCGATCAACACCGCCGGGCTTTCCTTCCGGCAGGTCGGCGGCACCCTGCGCCTGACCAACAACGGCGGTGCCTCCAACCTCCGCATCGAGGGCGGCACGTTCACCGCCCTCGCCACCGATCGCTTCACCCTCGCCACCGCCGGCCAGACCTTCGGCCTGACCGCGGGCACGGTGAACCTCACTGCCGCCACCCAGTTCGGTTTCCGCTTCGGCGGCGGCGGCTCCGCCAGCCAGACAGGCGCTCAGAACGTCGTCGGGCAGCAAAGCGGCGGCGTCCTGCTCGCGCCTTCCGTCACCGTCGGCGGCACCGACACCACTGCCGCCAAAAGCCCGGTTTACACCCTCTCCGGCGGATCGTTCACCGCCAGCGGCGGCATGACCCTCGGCGCCGACACTGCCGGTGCGGGATCCACCGCGTTCAATCTCTCGGGCGACGCCGTCCTGCGAGTCACCGGCACCCTCTCCGGCGCCCAAGCCGGAGCGCGCCAGATTTTCGCCATGTCCGGCGGCACCCTCGCGGCCGGCGCCCTGAACGCCACCCACCTTCGCTCTTCAGATCTCGCCGCCAACGGTGTGTTCACGCAGTCCGGCGGCACGCTCGCCCCCGGCGACGTCGGCACCGCCGGTCGCACCCAGCTCGCCGGCGCCTACACCCTCGCCGCCGCCGCCACGCTCGACCTCGACCTCGGCGGCACCACCCAGGCCACCGCCTTCCAGACCGGCCAATACGATTATCTCACCGTCAGCGGCGCCACCACCTTGGCCGGCAACCTCCGCGTGCGCCTCGTGGGTCCCTTCGCCACGCTCGCCACCGCCCCGCTCAACACCACCACCTTCACCGTCCTCAACTCCACCGGCGCGCTCACCGGCGCCTTCGCCAACGTAGCCTTCGGCGCGCGCCTCGCCACGGCGGGAGAGGAGGGGACCTTTGTGGTTTCGCAGGTCGGCAACACCGTGCGTCTCGGCCAATACCTCAACGCCCGTGACTCGTGGCGGCTCTCCCATTTCCTGACCTCGCTCGCCACCGGCGACGCCGCCGACCTTGCGGATCCCGACAAGGACGGCGCGCCCAACCTGCTCGAATACGCCCTCGGCACCACCCCGACCGACCCCGTTTCCGTCGCCGCACCTTCCATCTCCTTGCTCCCCTCTCCCGGCTCCAATCTGCAGCTCACGTTCACTCGCGCGCGTCCGGACGTGACCTACGTCGTCGAAGCGGCGTCCGATCTCGCCGCGCCCCTGGTCTGGACGGCCATCGCCACGAACCCCGGCGTTGTCGGCGAAACCGTCTCAGTCTCCGACCCCGTTCCGCTTTCGTCCGAATTCCCCCGCCGGTTTCTGCGGCTCCGTGTATCCGCGCCCTGAATTCACCGTCCGGCTCTAGGGCCTCCCTCCTCGGCTTCGCGACCCTGGGGCCATCTCTTCGCCGCTCAACGCGGCGCCGGGTAGCGGGCTCGATGTGCCACGTGGCCTAAACGCCCATCGAATGGAATGGATCAACCGAACTACCGAATCAGCCATGCAAATCCGGCCCGCTCGATTGCGTGCTGCGTTTATTTAAAGCGCGGGAATGCTCCGTAAATGCATTTATCTTGTAGAAACAATGCCCCCTCGATGGCGCCGAGTGGGGCACGGGCAGATTGTCTTCCCCATCGTTTGCAGTGGCTTGTATCTATGAGTAATAAAATCTGTATTTAAAAGGGCATTGAAAGTTAAATTTCCGCAAAGTTACAATGCTTGCGGAAATTTGCATAAAGAGATTTTGCAAAACGCTCGCTCCATCTTTGGCTAAAGTTGGTCGTTTAAAGAACCCTTACCCCTCGTTTCCGTTTTGTCGTTTTCCAATTTCCCCATGTCCCCCCAACGCCTGAGCCGCTTTGTCCTCGTCGGTCTGCTTCCGCTCATCGGCCTCGCCGCCTCGCGCACATGGAACGGCTCCGCCGGCGTCGATTTCGAGACCGCCGCCAACTGGTCCGCGCTCCCCGCCAACGACCTCATCACCGACCTCGGCGTG
>JAIXVP010000154.1 GCA_027482905.1 Opitutaceae bacterium | reverse complement strand
CCGGCAGCTTCACCTTGAGCGATCAGGTCTCCCCTGCCCCCGCCAAACCCGTCGCCCGCAAAGTCACCTTCTCCGGCGTGCTCCGCCAGGCCCCCGTCGACGACAACGAAGTCGCCACCGGCTTCTTCCTCGTCCCCGGCTTCCCCGTCCCCAAGGGCTCCGCCCCCGCCGAACAACCCTCCGGCGAAATCCGCTTCTCCGCCCCCTGAGCGAACGCCCACGCGGGACCGGTCGGCGGCACAACGCCCCGAATCCCTAATTCGCGTTAAAACAGCTTTACCCCGAGCAATTTGGCGACTTGGGCGACGTCCTTGTCGCCGCGGCCGCTCAGGTTGATGAGGAGGATTTCGTCCGGGCGCATCTGCTTCGCGCGCTTCACGCCTTCGACGATGGCGTGGGTGCTTTCGAGCGCGGGGATGATGCCCTCGAGGCGCGAACAAAGCTGGAAAGCCTCCATGACCTCGTCGTCGCAGGCGTAGGCGTAGCGAATGCGACCGGTGTCGCGGTAGTAGGCGTGCTCGGGGCCGATCGCGGCGTAGTCGAGGCCGGCCGACACGGAGTGGGTCAACTCGATCTGGCCGTCGGCGTTTTGCAGGATGTAGGTCTTGCAGCCCTGGAGCACGCCGAGCTTGCCGCCCTCGAAACGCGCGGCGTGTTCGCCCTGCCGGATGCCGTGCCCGCCGGCCTCGACGCCGACCAGGCGCACCCGCTCGTCCTTCAGGAAATCAAAAAACACGCCCATCGCGTTGGACCCGCCGCCGACGCAGGCGATGACCTCGTTGGGCAGGCGCCCCTCGCGCTCCAGCAACTGGGCGCGCGCCTCCTTGCCGATCACGCGGTGAAAATCCCGCACCATCATCGGATACGGGTGCGCGCCGAGCGCGGAGCCGAGGATGTAGTGGGTGTCGCGGACATTGGTCACCCAGTCGCGCATGGCCTCGTTGACCGCGTCCTTGAGGGTTTTCTGGCCGGCCTCCACGCCGACGACCTCGGCGCCCATCAGGCGCATGCGGAACACGTTCAAGGCCTGCCGCTCCATGTCGACCGCGCCCATGTAGATGCGGCACTTGAAACCGAACTTCGCGCAGACGGCGGCGGTGGCGACGCCGTGCTGGCCGGCGCCGGTCTCGGCGATGATGCGGGGCTTGCCCATGCGTTTGGCGAGCAGCACCTGGCCGAGGGCGTTGTTGATCTTGTGCGCGCCGGTGTGGAGCAGGTCCTCGCGCTTGAAATAGATTTTCGCTCCGCCGCAGTGGGCGGTGAGGCGTTCGGCGAAGTAGAGCTCGGTGGGGCGGCCGGCGAACTCCTTGAGGTGGCGGTTCAACTCCTCGACGTAGGCGGGATCGTGGCGGGCGGCCTCGTAGACGGCGGCGATCTCCTGCAACGCGGTCATGAGCGTCTCCGGCACGTAGCAACCGCCGAAGGCCCCGAAGCGGCCGGCGGCGTCGGGCAAGGCTTCGGGCGACACGGGCGCGGCGGACGAGGGAGCGGCGGGGGCGATTGGCGCGGCGGCGGAACTCATGGAAGAGTCAATGGACGCCACCACGACGCCGGAGGCAAACGGGTTTTCAAAACCGGCCGTCGGGCGGGAGCGAACCGCGAGGCGGCTCAGCCCTGTTCGACCCGACCCTTGAGGAAGGACAACACGTCCTGAAATTTGGCGCGGTTGGCCTCGTCGGCGGCGACGAGGTTTTCGTGCGCGGCGAGGACGAGGCGGGCGTTTTCCAGCTCGTTGAGCTTGCCTTGGGGCGCGAGCGCCACGGGAGCGGCGGCGGCGGCGTTCTCCGCGCAGGGAACGCAGGCGCCGGCGTCGACGGTGAGGAGGCGGTGCAGGCCGAGGTTCTGGATCAGCTCCAGGTTGCGCTCGCCGACGCGGCACAACACCAGGCTGCCGCCGCCGGCCTTGCGGAGATCGAGCGCGGCGCCGGCGAGGACGCCGAGGAAGGTGCTGTCCATGCTCGTGCAATTCTTGAAATCCATCACGAAGCGGGCGCGGCCCTGGCGACGCATCTCGGACATAAAATCACGCAGGCTGGCGCTGTTCTGGAAGGAGGCCCGGCCCTCGACCCGGATCATCACCGGATCACAGGAGGCATCGACGAGAAAGGCGGGGGGAACGACATCGGGCATGGCGGACGGGGATGGGACTTGGCCGAAAAGCTAGACCCCGGCGCGGGCGTCGCAAGCGGCGGACGCGCCGGGCCGGGGAGGGATTGGCGTAGGCGAGGCTCAGTTGCGCGCGACGATCTGGCGCAGGACGTAGGGCAGGATGCCGCCGTGCTGGTAGTAATCGATCTCGATGGGAGTATCGATGCGGCAACGGACGGATACATTTTCCACCGAGCCGTCCTTGCGAGTGATCTTCAAGGTGAGGTCCTGCTGGGGCTTGATCGAGGCGTCGAGGCCGACGACGTCGTAGGTCTCGGTGCCGTCGAGCTTCAAGGTCTGCGCGGTGACGCCGTCCTTGAACTGGAGCGGGAGCACGCCCATGCCGACGAGATTGGAGCGATGGATGCGCTCGAAGCTCTGCGCCACCACGACCTTTACCCCAAGGAGGTTGGTGCCCTTGGCGGCCCAGTCGCGGGAGGAGCCGGTGCCGTATTCCTGGCCGGCCAGGATGATGAGCGGCACGCCGGCCTTCTGGTAGGCCATCGAGGCGTCGTAGATCGAGGTCTTCTGGCCGTCGGCGCCGATCGTATTGCCGCCCTCTTCGCCGCCGAGCATCAGATTCTTGATGCGGACGTTGGCGAAGGTGCCGCGGGTCATGACGCGGTCGTTGCCGCGGCGGCTGCCGTAGGAATTGAAGTCCTCGAAGGTGACGCCGTTCTCGAGGAGATACTTGCCGGCGGGCGAGGTCTTCTTAATCGCGCCGGCGGGCGAGATGTGGTCGGTGGTGACGGAGTCGCCGAAAATGCCGAGAGCCTTCGCGCCAGTGATGGATTTGATCGAGCCGGGCATGAGCGAGAAATTCGCGAAGAAGGGCGGCTCCTGGATGTAGGTCGAGGACGCGTCGAAGGAGTAGACGTTGCCCGTGGTGGACGGGATTTCGTTCCACTTCGGGTTCTGCGCCGCGAAGTCGGTGTAGAGCTTGCGGAAGACCTCGGGCTTGAGCGCGGCGGCGAGCTGGTCGCGGACCTCCTGGAGGG
>JAIXVP010000044.1 GCA_027482905.1 Opitutaceae bacterium | reverse complement strand
GGCCGGGTCATTGCTGGCCTTTGCCAGCGGGGCCCTCACCTCGCCGCTGCCCGCGCAACTGACGCGCGTCGAGCCGACCACGCTCGCCCTGCCCGCCGACCTGCCCGTCACCAGCGGCTATGTTCTCGAGAACGCCTTCGGCACGATCACCTTCAACCAACCGCTCGCCATCACGACCCCGCCCGGCGAGACCGGACGCGTCTTCATCGTCGAGAAGGCCGGCACCATCCAGATCGTCGCCTTCGCCCCCGGCACCGGCGCGCCGACCAAACTGGCCACGCCTTTCCTCGACGTCCGCAACATCTCCGGCGTCGGCACCGGCACGGGCACGAATTTCCTTCAGGACGGCGAATCCGGCCTGCTCGGCCTCGCCTTCCACCCCGCCTACGCAACCAACCGCACCTTTTTCATTTTCTACACCCTCAACGTCCGCGGCCTGCGCCACCAGCGGGTCGCGCGGCTACAAACCTCATCCACCAATCCCAATCTCGCCGACGTCGCCACCCACGCCCCGCTGATCACCCAGCGCGACGAGGCCTCGAACCACAACGGCGGCGACCTGCAATTCGGCCCCGATGGCTACCTCTACGTCGCCGTCGGCGACGAGGGCGACGCCAACGACAGCCTTAACAACTCCCGCTGGCTCAACCGCGATTTCTTCTCCGGCATCCTGCGCCTCGATGTTGACCGTCTAAACGTGGGCCAGCCCGGCGGCAGCGTCGAGCCCAACGCCCACCCCTCCATCATTCTCGACTCCGCAAACGGCAACCGCGCCCGCTACGCCATCCCGCCCGACAATCCCCTGCTCGCCACCGGCGTCGTCGGCACCCTCGGCCCGCTCGGCGCCGGTGCTTTTCAAACCAACGGCGTGCTGCTCAATCTGCCCGCCGCCAGCCTGCGCACCGAGTTCGCCCATTACGGCCTGCGCAACCCGTGGCGTATCAGTTTCGACCACCCCACCGGCCGCCTCTTCATCGCCGACGTCGGCCAAAACGCGCGCGAGGAAATCAACCTCGCGACCTTCCTCGGTCGAAGCTTCGGTTGGCCCTTCCGCGAGGGCGCCATCGCCTTCTCCGGCGCGCCCTCGCCCGTGCCGGCGGCCGCCACCTACCCGCGCCAGGAGCCCATCCACGACTACGACCGCACCATCGGCAGCAGCATCACCGGCGGCATCGTCTATCGCGGCACGCGTCTGACCGAATTGTTCGAGGATTACATCTTCGCCGACTACGGTTCGGGACGCGTCTTCGCCCTCCGCCCATCGGGCGCCACCTGGACCCGCCGCACCTTGGTCAACAGCGGCGCGTCCATCGCCGGAATCGGTCCCGATCCGCGCAACGGCGACAGCCTCTTCGCCAACATCAACACCGGCGTCGTGCAACGCCTCGCGCGCAGCGGCACCACCGGCACCGCCCCGCCCGCCACCCTCTCCGCCACCGGCGCCTTCGCCAGCCTCGCCACCCTCGCGCCCGCCGCCGGCGTCGTGCCCTACGACATCAACCATCCCTTCTGGTCCGACCACGCCCTGAAACGCCGGTGGTTCGCCCCGCCCAGATCCGTCACGAGCGTCGCCACCGCCACCTACGCCGCCGAGGGCGCGTGGACCTTCCCCACCGGCATGGTCTGGGTGAAACACTTCGACCTGGAAACCACCCGCGGCGACCCCGCCACCGCCCGCCGCCTCGAGACGCGCTTTATCGTCAAGACCGCCACCGGCGCCTACGGCCTCAGCTACCGCTGGCGCGCCGACCAGAGCGAAGCCGACCTCGTGCCCGAAGAAGGGGCCGACGTGGACTACAGCGTGGTCGTAAACGGACTCGCGCAAACCCAGCGCTGGCGTTTCCCCAGCCGGAACGAATGCCGCACCTGCCACACCCCCGCCGCCGGCCACGCCCTCAGTTTCAACACCCGCCAGCTCAACCGCCCCCGCACCTACGGCTCGCTCTCGGATAACCAGCTCAACCACCTCGCCTCCGCCGGCTACCTCGCAAGTTCCACCCGCCCCACCCGCGACGCCGTCGCCGCCCTGCCCGCCCACGCCGCGCTCAACGACACGACGCAGAGCCTCGAACACCGCGTGCGCAGCTACCTCGCGGTCAACTGCGTCTCCTGCCACGTCCCCGGGGGAGCCGCGCTGGGCAACTTCGACGTCACCGGCTCCCTTTCCACCGCCGCCACCGGCCTGCGCACCGCCGCGCTGGTCAACAACGCCGGCGACGCCGCCAACCGCCTGTTCGCCCCGGTCGACGCCGGACACTCGATGATCCTCAAACGCATCCTCGGCGACGGCGTGCCACGCATGCCCCCGCTCGCCACCAACGAGATCGACCGCGGCGCGGAGACCCTCCTGCGCGCCTACATCGCCGAACTCGCCACCCGCCCCACCTTCGCCGAATGGCAGACCGCGAACTTCGCTTCCGCCGGCGCGCCCGCCGCCGCCGCGACCGCCGACCCGGACGGAGACGGTGCGAGCAACCGCCTCGAATACCTCGCCGCCACGCCGCCGAACACCGCCGGCGCGGATCCCCTCGCGGTGGCGCTTTCGGTCGAGGCCGGAGACTTTGTCCTGGATTTCCGCCATCCCGCCGGCCGCGACGCGATCATCGAGACCAGCACGGACCTGTCCGCCTGGACGCGCTGGTCGGCGCCGGGCAACACCGCCCCTCTCTGGCCCGCCGCCGACATACTCCGCGAATTGCGCGCCCCGCAGGACGCGCCGCGGCGCTTTTTCAGAGTTCGGTTGGAAGAGCGCTGAGCGAACTCAGGCCGCCGAAAACAGAAAACGCCGCCCGAATCAGGCCCCGCCGCCGGCGGCCTCGCTCTTGGGCTTAAAAGCCTGGCGGAAGGTGGCGCCGAGGTAGTCGCGGTTCATGCGTGCGATGAAGTCATGCGAGATGAGCTTCGGGCAGGCGGCGGAGCACTCGTATTGGTTGGTGCAGTTGCCGAAGCCGAGTTCGTCCATCTTGGCGACCATGTTGAGCACGCGGGTGTCGCGCTCGGCCTGGCCCTGCGGAAGGAGGCCGAGATGGCCGACCTTGGCCGAGACGAAGAGCATGGCGGAGGCGTTTTTGCAGGCGGCCACGCAGGCGCCGCAGCCGATGCACTGGGCGGCGTCCATCGCGAGGTCGGCGGCGTCCTTCGGCACGGGGATGGCATTGGCGTCGGGCGCGGAGCCGGGGCGCACCGTGATGAAGCCGCCGGCCTGCTGGATGGCGTCGAAGGCGGAGCGGTCCGTGATCAGGTCCCGGATGACCGGAAAGGGTTTGGCACGGTAGGGCTCGACCACGATCACGTCGCCGTCATTGAACGAGCGCATGTAGGTCTGGCAGCTGGCGACGCCGCGGTGCGGGCCGTGGGGCTTGCCATTGATGACGAGCGAGCAGGTGCCGCAGATTCCCTCGCGGCAGTCGTGGGCGAAAGCAATCGGCTCCTCGCCCTTGGACTCGAGTCCGTCGTTCACCACGTCGAGCATCTCCAGGAAGGACATATTCGGGTTGAGGTCCTTGGCGGGATACTCGACGAACTTGCCGGGCTGGTTCGGGCCGGCCTGGCGCCAGACGCGCAGGGTGATGCTGATCGGCGTGGAGGAGGGGGCGGTGTGGGCGGTGGCGACCATGATTTTGAAAGAGGACGAAGAAGTCGGAATTCAGGAGTCAGGATTCAGAAGAGGGAAAACCGGAGGGCGGATGGTTCGTCATTCTGGCTTCTGACTACTGGATCCTGACTCCTTCGGTCCTAGGTTTATTTATACGAGCGCACGCTCATCTTGACCGTCTCGTAGTTGAGCGGTTCGACGTTGCGGAGGGGCGGGTTGCCCTCGCCTTGGAATTCCCAGGCGGCGACGTGGGCGAAGTTGACGTCGTCGCGCAGGCACTCGCCGTCGGGGTGTTGGTATTCCTCGCGGAAGTGGCCGCCGCAGCTCTCCTCGCGGGTGAGGGCGTCGCGACACATGAGTTCGCCGAGCTCGATGAAGTCGGCCACGCGACCGGCCTTTTCGAGCGCCTGGTTGAGCGACTCGGCGGAACCGGGGATGTTCACGTTGCTCCAGAACTCCTTCTTCAGCGCCTGGATCTCGGAGATGGCGCGGGTGAGGCCCTCCTTGGTGCGGGACATGCCGCAGTGGTCCCACATGATCTTGCCGAGGCGTTTGTGGTAGTGGGCGACGGGCTCCTTGCCCTTGATCGAAAGCAGCTTCGCGACGAGGTCGGCGACATTCTTCTCGGCGGCGACAAAGGCGGCGTGGTCGGTGGAGGGACGGCTGCCGGCTTTCTGACCGGCGAGGTAGTCGCCGATGGTGTAGGGAATGACGAAGAAGCCGTCCGCGAGGCCCTGCATGAGGGCGGAGGCGCCGAGGCGGTTGGCGCCGTGGTCGGAGAAGTTGGCCTCGCCCAGCACAAAGAGGCCGGGGACGTTGCTCATGAGGTTATAATCCACCCAGAGGCCGCCCATGGTGTAGTGAACGGCGGGGTAGATGCGCATGGGCTGCTTGTAGGCGCTCTCGTCGGTGATCTCCTTGTAGATGTCGAAGAGGTTGCCGTAGCGCTCGGCGACGGCGGCCTCGCCGAGTTCGAGGACCTTCGCGGGCGAGGCGTCGTGCAGGTTGGCGCGGGCGGCGGCCTGTTTGCCGTAGCGCTGGATGGCGTCGGCGAAGTCGAGGTAGACGCCGAGGCCGGTCTCGCCGACCCCGCGACCCTCGTCGCACATGCGTTTGGCGGCGCGGGAGGAGACGTCGCGCGGGGCGAGGTTGCCGAAGCTCGGGTAAATGCGCTCGAGGAAGTAGTCGCGGTCGGCCTCGGGGATGGCGGCGGGGGCCTTTTTGACGTCGGCCTTGTTCTTCGGCACCCAGATGCGGCCGTCGTTGCGCAACGACTCCGACATGAGGGTAAGCTTCGACTGGTAATCACCGGAAACGGGGATGCAGGTCGGGTGGATCTGCGTGTAGCAGGGGTTGGCGAAACAGGCGCCGCGCTTGTAGGCGCGCCAGATGGCGGTGGTGTTGGAGCCGCGGGCGTAGGTGGAGAGGTTGAAGACGTTGCCGTAGCCGCCGGTGGCGAGAATGACGGCGTCGGCGGCGAAGCGGGCGAGTTTGCCGGTCTTGAGGTCGCGGGCGATGATGCCCTTGGCGTGGCCGTCGACGACGACAAGGTCGTTCATCTCGTGCTCGGTGACGAGCTTCACCGTGCCCTGGCCGACGCAGCGGGAGAGTGAGGAATACGCGCCGAGGAGAAGCTGTTGGCCGGTCTGGCCGCGGGCGTAGAAGGTGCGCGACACCTGGGCGCCGCCGAAGGAACGGTTGGCGAGCAGTCCGCCGTATT
>JAIXVP010000218.1 GCA_027482905.1 Opitutaceae bacterium | reverse complement strand
GGAGCGGGGGAGCGGCGTGCCGCCGGGGCTGCTGCTGGCGATCGCGCAGGTCGAAAGCGGGCGGGCGGCGCCGGGCGGGGGCGTGGCGCCCTGGCCGTTTGCGATCAATGCCGAGGGGGTCGGGCGGTTTCCGGAGACGCGGGAGGCGGCGGTCGCGATGGTGGAGGGGCTGCGGGCGCGCGGCGTGACCAGCATCGATGTCGGCTGCATGCAGGTGAACCTGTTCCACCACCCGGAGGCCTTTCCGGGGCTGGAGGCGGGGTTCGATCCCGCGCTGAACGTGGCCTATGCCGTGCGCTTTTTGCGGGAGTTGCGGGCTCGGACGGGCAATTGGGCGGAGGCGGTGGCGGTGGCGGGGTACCACTCCGGCGAGGCCGGGCGGGGGATGGCCTACCATGCGCGGGTGACGGTGACGCGGGTGGCGGGTGGCGGGGGGCGTGGCGCTGGCCGCGCCGGGGGCGCTGCGGGGGTTGTGCGCGCCGGGACTGCGGGCGGCGATGCTGGTGGCGCCGAATGGAAGGCCGCGGGTGGTGTGTCGGCGTTAGGGGAGAGAGGCGAGGCGGGTGATGAGGCGGTCGCGGAGGGCGGTGGCTTCGGCTATGTCGTATTCGGCGCCGGCGCGGGCGTATTCCTCCAGGGCAGCGGTGATGTAGTCCAGGGCCAATTGCCAGTTCTGGCGCGGTGTTTCCCGGGTACCCAAGACGTTCTTGGCCAATGCGATGTTCTCCATCGTCTTTGCCCAGAGGAAGGGCATGCGGTCGCGGCGGCGTTCCTCCAGGGCAAGGCGATAGGCAACGACGGCTTCCTCCAGCCGGGCCGTTCCGCTTTCCCGCTCCCCGAGCGTCCGCAAGGCGATGCCGAGGTTGTTCTGCGTGGTGGCCCAGTTGAGCGGGACGCGGTCGCGGCGGCGTTCCTCCAAGGCGCGGCGATAGGCGGCGACGGCCTCCTCCAGCCGGGCGGTGCCGCTCTCACGCTCCCCGAGCGTCGCCAAGGCATTGCCGAGGTTGTTCTGCGTGCCGGCCCAGTTGAGCGGGACGCGGTCGCGGCGGTATTCCTCCAAGGCGAGGCGAAAGGCGGCGACGGCCTCCTCTAGCCGTTTCGTGCCGCCCTCCCGCTCCCCGAGCGTTTTCAGGGCTACACCGAGGTTGTTCTGCGTCATTGCCCAGGCGAGCGGGACGCGGTCGCGGCGGCGTTCCTCCAAGACGAGGCGAAAGGCGGCGACGGCCTCCTCCAACCGGGCCGTGCCGCTCTCCCGCCCCCTAAGCGTCGCAAAGGCAGTACCGAGGTTGTTCTGTGTCGTGGCCCAGTCCAGCGGGACGCGGTCGCGACGGTACTCCTCTAAGGCGAGGCGATAGGCGGCGACGGCCTCGTCCAGCCGGGCGGTGCCGCTCTCCCGCCCCCCGAGCGTCTGCAAGGCAGTGCCGAGGTTGTTCTGCGTCACGGCCCAGTCGAGCGGGACGCGGTCGCGGCGGCGTTCCTCCAGGGCGAGGCGATAAGCGGCGACGGCCTCCTCCAGCCGATCCGTGCCGGTGTCCCGCTCCCCGAGTGTCGCCAAAGCATCGCCGAGGTTGGTCTGCGTCATGGCCCATTCGAGCGGGGCGCGGTCGCGGGCTTGCACGTTCAGAGCCCGCCGGCAGAGCAAGACAGCCCGGTCAAGATCACCCAACTCCGGTGACCGCAGACCGCGCCTGGTCAAGGCCCGAGCAAGCCGCGACTGCGCCGCAGTACCACGCTGCGCTTCGTCGGCCTCTTCAAATTCCTCAATGGCGTCCTCGAGCGCCGCGATGGCCTGCGACAGGACATGCGGCTCGGGAAGGCGATCACCGAGTGCCGTCAGCGCTTCGCCCAGCATGACCATGATTGCCGCCCATTGCTCCGGCGCCCATTCACGCTGGAACTCCTCCGCCAGGCATCGACGGAGGCCCTCTATCGCCGTCCGCAGTTCGTTCTCGTCGAGGGTTTCCCAATCTTGGGCTTCGGGCATCCGACTAAAGCGGGCGCCGGTCGTCTTGCCGACGCCGAACGTCGTTCCTTCCGTCAGCACCCCACGCAGGTCGGCGCCGGTAAAGTCGAACTCCCGCAGGTCCTCGCCACGGAGATCAGCGCCGCGCAGATCGGCTCCCCTGAAATCGGAAGCCGGGTCGAGCCCCGAGGCCCGTGCCAGCGCCGCAAAGCCTTCATCCGGCATCGCCTGGAGATTGGTCAGTGCCTGCTCGGCCTCGGCGAGGATGTCGCTCAGTTCGACCATGCTCATCGGTTCACCGGCCATCGGCTTTGCCTTCGTCAGCCTGGATATCGATCTCCGCCATTCGGATGCTCTTTCCGCAGAAGGCGCGACGGACCAGCAAGCGGCTGAGCACGGCCCGGTTGCTGCGCCGGTAGCGGCCGTTGATGCGGGAGACGACGTCGATTTCATCACTGGCGATGGTCATCGTCACATGGAGACGCGGAGTGGTGCCGGTGATCACGGCCGTTCCCACGCGCTTACGGGGCAATGAGCCTTCCAGATACTGGTGCTGCCGGGTCGCGCTGATGCGCAACCGCATGCAGGATTCGTCGCCCATCGTCAGGATCGTGCGCCGTGGCGCTGAGCTCTCGGTTGAGATCTGCTCGCTTCCCGTTGCCTCCCGCTCCGCTGCCAGATCCGTCGAGGCCTGTCCCGTACGCCCATCCAGGCCGATCGTCGCGGAAAGCTTCGCGCCCAGGGATTGCCGCGTTCGTTCGATATCGGTCGCCACGAATGCCTGCTTCTCTTCCTCGGGCAATTCCTCGACGAAACCCCAATGTTCGCTCGGAAAGCGGCAATCCGTCCCGGTGATCTGAAAGGTCACGGCATTTAGCGCCACGCGGACCTCCAGGGCGTCGCCCAGCCCTAGCGGGCCGCGATACGGCTTGAAGGTAACAACCTCGAAATGGCTATCCAGCACGAAGGACCAGCCGGGCAGGTTGGTCTCTACCGGCGCCGGCTTTGCCGTCGCCAAAACTGGAAGTACGCGGTCACGGGAGGCGTCCTGCGGCATCTCTCGGGTGGATTTCCTCTCGGATCGGGCGGTAGATGCCCGAAAGTCCGCCGTTTCAGGGGCCTTGCGACGCTAAACGACTGTTCGCTCGTTATGCAACCAGCACGGTCGAGGTGGTGGGAGGCGCGGCCCACCTCTCCCCCCCCGCCCGACGCTACCTTTCCGCCTCCGATCTGTCCCCCTCGTCTGGCGGACTCCCGAAAAAAGGAGGGGGCACGGGGGAGTTCACTCCCCCGCCTTCCTGCTTCGTGTTACCCCCCGCGCCATGATCGATTTCCCTGCCGGCTTCAAAGCCCCCTTCGTCCGTCCCTCCGGCCGTGTGGCCGATGCCATGCGGGAGGTCACGCTCACCCCGGGCCAGGCCCGGCATGCGGAGGGGTCCT
>JAIXVP010000070.1 GCA_027482905.1 Opitutaceae bacterium | reverse complement strand
GATCGGCAGCGGCGTCATGTCCGCGAATCTGGGCGCCCTGCTCAAGCGGCTCGATCCGGCGTTGCGCATCCAGGTTTACGAGGTGACGGAGGGCTTGGCCCAGGAGGCTTCGGACGGGTGGAACAACGCCGGCACGGGCCACGCCGGCATTTGCGAGCTCAGCTACACGCCGACGCAGGCGGCCAACGGCAGCGTGGATGTTTCCAACGCGATCAAGATTTTCGAGCAGTTCGAGCGTTCGCGCCAGTTCTGGGCCTACGCGGTGGCCTCGGATATGATCGACCGGCCGAAGGACTTCATCAACCCTGTCGCGCATCTCAGCTTCGTGCACGGCGCGAAGTGGGTGGACTACCTCAAGGCCCGGCATCGCGGGATGGCGGCGCATCCGTTTTTCAGCGACATGGTGTTCTCCACCGACCGGGCGGAGATCGGCGCGTGGTCGCCCTTGTTGACCGAGAGCCGGGCCGAGGTGCCCATCGCGGCGACCAAGATGGACACCGGCACCGACGTGAATTTCGGCGCGCTCTCGCGCAAGCTGCTCGGCTGGCTCGGCGCGCAGGAGGGCTGCGGTATCGCCACCAACCACCGCGTGGTCGATCTGGACAAGACCGCCGCCGGCTGGGACGTGAGCATCCGCGATCTGGCCACCGGGCAGATCCGTCGCAACCGGGCGAAATTCGTCTTCGTCGGCGCGGGTGGCGGCAGCCTGCATTTGCTCCAGAAGGCCGGCATCCCCGAAAGCAAGGGCCTGGGCGGTTTCCCCATCGGCGGGCAGTGGCTGGTGTGCGACAAACCCGAGATCGTCAACCGCCACCAGGCTAAGGTCTACGGTCAGCCGCTCGACGCCGCGCCCACGATGGCGGTGCCGCACCTCGACACCCGTATCCTCGACGGCAAGAAGACCCTGCTCTTCGGGCCCTTCGCGGCGTGGACGACCAAGTTCCTCCACCGCAAGGGCAGCGTGTGGGACCTGCCCGGTTCGGTGAAGCCGCACAACCTGCTCACGCTCCTGAAAATCGGCGCGACCAACATCGACCTGGTGAAATACCTCGTGCAGCAGGGCACGCAGAGCATGGAGGACCGGCTAGAGGTCCTGCGGGTTTTTTATCCGGCGGCGAAAAAAGAGGATTGGAAACTGGTCGACGGCGGCATCCGCGTGCAGGCGATCAAGAAGACCGACGGCGAGGCCGGCATCGTCCACTACGGCACGGAGGTCATCACCAACCAGGACCGCACCATCTCTGCCCTGCTCGGCGCCTCGCCCGGCGCCTCCACCTCGGTTCACATCGTGCTCGAGGTTATCAAGCTCTGTTTCCCCGCCCTCATCGCCTCGGCCGACGGCCAGGCCCGGCTCAAGGCCATGATCCCGACCTGGGACGTGGACATCAAGAAGCCGGAAAACACCGCCTTCTTCCGCGTGCACGCCCGCCGCGCGTCGGAGGTCCTGCAACTTGTCTAACCTCACCGTTCGCCGCCTCATGCCCGCCGCCCCCCGTCCCCTTTATCTCGCCGCCGTGGATCTCGGCGCGACCAGCGGTCGCGTCATTCTCGGCACCTGGAAAAAACAACGCCTCGAACTGCGCGAGGTGCATCGCTTCCCGAACGCCTTCCGCAGCCTCGGGACCCACGACTACTGGGACGTGCCCGGGCTCTGGGCGCAGATCCAGACGGGGCTTCGGGCGGCGGCGGCGGCGCTGCCGAAGGGCGCGACGCTCGCTTCGGTGGGCGTCGACTGCTGGGGCGTCGACCACGTGTTGCTCGACCGCGCCGGCCGGCTGGTGTTTCCCGCCCACGCCTACCGCGACGCCCGGACCCAGCCGGGGTTGAAAAAGCTGGCGCGCAACCGTGCCGACCTTGCCCGCGTCTACGCCGCGACCGGCATCCCGAACGTGTTCTACAACACCTCGCTCCAGCTCGCCGAGGCGGTGGCGTCCCAGCCGTGGCTCGTGGACGCGGTCGATCGCTGCCTTTTCCTGCCCGACTATTTCAACCATCTCCTCGGCGGGCGCGCCGCCAACGAGCTGACCATCGCCAGCACCTCCCAGCTGCTCTCGGTGCGGGGCCGCGCCTGGTCGGCGGAGGCGCTCGGGTATTTCGGCGTGCCCGCGAAGTGGTTCGGCCGGCCGGTCGCGCCCGGCACCGACCTCGGTGGTATCAAAAACCCCGATACTCTCGGCGGCGCCGCGCTGGCCGGGTCCCGCGTGATCGCCGTGCCCGGCCACGACACGGCCTGCGCCTACGACGCCATGCCCGCCGCGCCCGGCGGGGGCGACCTGTTCCTCAGCTCCGGCACCTGGTCGCTGGTCGGTTTCGAGAGTCCGAAGCCGCTGCTCGGCGCGGACGCGCTCGCCGCCCGGGTGGCCAACGAACGCACCGGCGACGGCGGCTATCGTCCGCTCACCAACGTCATCGGCCTCTGGTTGTTGGAGGGCGTGATGAAGGACTTCGCCTCCCGGCCGGAGACGCACGAGGCGTGGGCGAGCCTCATCGCGGCGGCCGAGGCTTTGCCCGCGCCCGGCGGGCTGCTGGACGTGGCCGATCCGGTTTTCACCAGTCCGCCCTCCATGAAGGCGGCCATCGACGGCCATCTCGCGGGGCGGGGACTGGCGCGGCCGGGGGACCTCGCCGGCTACACCCGGTTGATCTGCGACTCGCTCGGGCGCGGCCACGCCGACGCGATGCGTCGGTTCGAGGCCATGGCGGGGCGCAGATTCAAACGCATCCTCATCGTGGGCGGCGGCTCGCGGAATCGTCTGCTTTGCCAGGCCACGGCCGATGCGGCCGGGGTCCCGGTGGTCTCCTTCGCGCTCGAGGGCACGGCGGTGGGCAACCTTGCCCGGCAACTCATCGCGCTGGGCGCGGTGGCGGATCTGGCCACGTTCCGCGAGTTGCTCGGGCGGCGGCTGGAGCAAACCGTATACGCGCCGCGCGGCTGATCCGGCCGCTTGGCTACGTGTTAAAGCCCTCATGTCGAGCCACGCTTGTCGCTCGCCTTCGAGGGCGGGCGGTGAGTGTGTGCCGGATTCATGTTACCCTATCTCTTTTTAGCTCTGGCTGCGCCCCTGCTTTTTGTGCCCCTGTGGGTCTGGCGTCAGAAGGGCGCGAGGCTGGGCGGCTTTGACCAGCGGGCCTGGCCGAGGGGGCGCAACCTGTTGATCACCGTCGCCGATGTCGCGCGGGCGGCGCTGGGCGGCTGGGCTTTGGCGAAGGGGGCGGAGCTGCTCCCGGCCATACCCGGTGCGCCGGCGGATTGGATGCCGCATGTCTGGGTGGCGGTGGGCGCGGGGGCGGCCTTGGCGGTGCAGGCCGGAAGTTGGACCGACGAGGATCATTTTCACGCTCCGATCGCTTTTTTGGCCGGGCTATGCGCGGTGCTGGTTCATCCCTTGGTGTTGGCGTTGATGCTGCCCTTGGCGATTGGTTCCGCGCTGGCGGTCCGCGCCTGGTCGGCGTGCATTTTCACGGCCGGGCTGGGCATGGCCGGCGTCGGCTTGGCGGTCGAGCAGCAGGACTGGCGACGCACGCTGCTGCTGGGGGTGGCGGTCAACGCCCCGGTGCTGCTCACCGTTATGGCGGGCCGGCATCTGGGCGCGGCGCGGAAGTAGGCCGCGCGCACGGGCGGGCGAACCCTCAGGGCGTCGCCGCAGGCGTCGCGGGGGTCACGGTGGCGGGAGCGGCCGCAGGGGTGGCGGTTTTCGCGGCGGCGGCGTCCGCCTCGGCCTTTTGTTGGGCGGCGATGGCTTCGGCGGCGGCTTTCTTGGCCTGGGCTTCCTGGATCACGGCGGCGTAGGCGGTCTGGATGCTGGCGGCGTAGCCTTGTTCGAGGTCGGGATAAAGGGCGATGGCGGCCTGCACCGCCTTGGAGTAGTCGGCGCTTTTGCCGACCTTGGAGTGCAGGTAGACGGCGTAGGCGTCGACCGAGTCGAAAGAGACGCTGGAGGTCTTTTTAATGAACTCGGAGCCGCCGAGGGCGAGCATGGCGCCGGTCTCCTTGCCTTTTTTCTTCATGAAACCGCCGGCCAAGCCGCCGCCGGGGACCATGCTGGCGAGTCCTTTGCTGGCGGCCGCGCCGGCCTGTTCGCCGGCGATGTTGCCCACCTGGGCGTTGAGGGCCTTTTTCGCCCACTCGGTGAGGTTGCCCTCGGCGTCGATCGGCAGCAGGTATTTGCCCTTCACTCCGGCGGCGGGCGTCGGAGCGGGCAGGTCCACGTCATAGGCCGCGAATTGTTGGTTCAGTTCGGCCAGGCGTTGCACGATTTCGGCGGCGTGGGCGGCGGTATCGATGGCGCCCGCGAAGACGGGGGAGCCGGCGACGCAGCCGGCGAACAGGGTGACAGCAAGACGGAGGGCCGGTAGGTATTTCATGCGACGCAATTGCGTAAACCCTGCGTAAAGGGGGTCAACGCAAGGTTGCGGCAAAAAGCACCGACCGGCCCGGTCGCCTTCGGTTACCGCGTGACGCGGAGCCGGAAAAAGATCCGCGGAGCCGATGCGGAGGTCACGGCGAGGACCTTGCGCACGAAGCCGGAGGCGGCGCCGGTGCCGTTGGTCAGGGTGTAGTTGGTGGCGGTGGTCCAGGTGGCGAGGTCGGTGCTGACCTGGGGCGTGAGGGTGAGGGCGGAATCGTCGCGCAGGTCGAAGGTGTAGGTCAGGGTGTTGCCCGCGCTGGTCAGAGTGGCGGGGGAGCCGCCGAGCCGGGGGGACGAGGCGCCGAAGGAATACATCACGCCCTCGGCCACGCCGTCGCCGTTGCCGTCGGCGTCGAAGGCGACGCTGGTGGCGAGCCCGACCGACTGGAGGTAGGTCTGGTAGGCGTCCACGGCGGGGGCTTGGTAGACGCGGACGTAATCGACCTCATAGAGCGCGGACGTGAGGTTGGAATCGATTTGGCCGCCGAGGTAGGCGCCGCCGATGGCCATGTTCAGCAGGAGGAAAAACTCCTTCTCGAAGGGGCTGCCGGTGTCGGCCGTGGTCCAGGTGGCGGTGGTGAGGCCGTCGACGCTGAAGGTCACGCGGTTCGGCTCCCAGAGCACGGCGAAGGTGTGGAACTGGGTGGAGAGGTTCGACACCGGGACGCGGGCCTCGATGGGGTTGCCGCCGAAACGGCTGGGCGAGTGGGTGGCGTGGCCGACGCTGTTGGCGTCGGAGCCGGTGCCGCGCCACTCCATCACGTCGATCTCGCCGCAGGCGGGCCAGCCGACGGTGCTGATGTTCTCACCCATCATCCAGGCGGCGGGCCAGGGGCCGACGCCGGAGGGGAGCTTAGCGCGGAACTCGATCTTGCCGTATTTGAAGCTGCGCTTCGCCTGCGTTTTGATGCGGGCGGAGGTCCAGTCGGAGCCGGTCTTACGGGCCTCGATGAGGAGGCTGCCTCCGGACACGCGCAGGTTGTCGGGGCTGTCGGTGTAGCTCTGGGCTTCGCCGTTGCCCCAGCCGTCGTTGTTCGGGCCGCGGCCGAGCTCGGCGGTCCAGTTGGCGGTGTTGAGGGCGTTGCCGTCGAACTCGTCGGACCAGGCGAGGGCGTAGGTCGTGGTGCCGACGGTCACGGACGGGGCGACGTAGCCGAGGCCGACGGAGACGTCGTCCAAGTAGACCGAGCCGCCGTCGTTGGACGCGTTTTGAACGAACTCGGAGACGAGGTCGACGCGGGCGGTGCCGGCCGGGACGGTGCCGTTGGCGACGAGGGCGACCCACTGGTCGGGGGTGTCGGTGGCGGCGGTGAGGGTGGTCACGGCGCGGCTGATCTCGACGTTGGAGGCGTTGAGGAACTTGAAGCCAAAGTTAAACGTGCTGCCGCCGGTGAGCGCGTCGATGCCGTAGACCTTGGCGGCGGCGCGGGCGTGGATCTGGGTGCCGGTGCCGAGCGAGGTGGTGTCGCCGGGGATGAAGGACTGGTAGACGGTGCCGGTCTGGCTGGGACCCTGCCAGACGCCGCCGACGTAGTAGTTCTGGCCGTAGACCTTCATCGCCTTGGTGCCGGCGTAGGCGGCGAAGGTGGCGACGGGATCGACGTTCTGGAGGGCGGCGTTGTAGAGGCCGGTGCCGTTGGAGACTACGTTCTTGTTCACGCCGTCGGCCGGGAACTGGAGCCAGCCTGTCGGGGCGGCGGGGGTGCCGGGGTCGGTGGCGTTGGACTCGAAACCGCCGTTGGAGACGGCGAAGGCCTTGGTGGCGAGGTTGAGCGCGATCGAATCGACGGTCACGAGGTTGCCGGCGTCGAGGTCGAAGTCGAAATCGGTCATCTGGATGACGAGGCGGAACTGGGGCGCGTCGGGGTCGAAGGTCGTGTTCACGCCGGTGCTGGCGAGGATGCCGCCGACGGTGGTGAACGAGCCGCCTTCGGGCAGGGAAACGGCCACGCGGTCGGGGGTGCCGTCGCCCACGAAATAGGCGGGGGCGCCGGGGGCGGCGCCGGTGGTGGTCTCGTCGACGGGGGCGCCGAGCTCGATCCGGCCGGTGATGCCGCCGGAGGCGTTGAGCGATTCGAGGCGGACCTGGACCTTGTTGGTGGTCAGGCTACCGTAGACGCCCTGGGCCTTCAGGGCGACGACGAGCGAGCTGGACGTGAGGTCGATCGAGCCTGGCGAGGCGAAGGGTTTGCTGACGATGTAGGTCCAGGGGTAGTCGTCGCCGGTCGAGTTGACGTTGAGCACGAGAGTGCCGGAGCCGGCGCTCAGGGTGCTTTGATTGCCGATCAGGGTGCTGGAGGCGTAGGTGAACCAGCCGAGCTCGGCGGCGGTGGCGGCGGTGTCGAAGGTGTCGGACAGCGTGACGGCGGCGGCGCTGAGGTTGACCACGTAGCTCTGGTCGGCGGTCTCCTTGTCGTTGCTGGTGAAGGTGAGCGCGCCGGTCCGGGTGCCAAGGGCGGTGGGGCTGGTGGTGACGGTGATCGACTGGCTGGCGCCGGGAGCGAGGGTGAAGGGCGTGGCCACGGTGGACAGCGCGAAGCCGGTGCCGGAGAGGCTGACGCCGGAGACGGTGAGGTCCTGGCCGCCGTTGTTTTCCACCTTCACGGTGTAGGGGGTGGTCTTGCCGATCACCGGGCTGAAAAGCGTGGCGGTGTCGCCGTCGGCGCGGGAGGCGCCGGCGACCTGGATTTTGATCTGGGGGCCGACGCTGGCGGCGGTGGCTTGCGACAACACGATGTCGTCGATGAAGGCGCTCGAGAAAGCGGTGCCGTTGGCGGTGCGGCCGATGGGCTGGATCTTCAGGGACATGGTGCCGTTCATCGCGGTGATGTTGGCGGCGGAGGCGCGGAAGGTGGCCTTGTAGGTGGCCCACTGGCCGAGGCGGGGGGCGATCTCGTCGGCGAGGTCGACCTCGAGGAAGGTGTTCACACCGCCGCCGTCCATGAACGCGACGAGGGTGCGGGTGGCCTTGTAGTTGGTCTCAAACTTGGCGCGGAAGGTGGCGGTGAAAAAGTCGCCGTTGGCGGAATTCACCACGACGCCGTTCTGCATGAAGCCCGCGTAGGGGCTGCCGCCCCAGCCGGGGATGTAGGCGAAGATGGAGCCGTCCTCACTGAAGCCTTCGGGGGAGGCGTAGGCGCCTTCGAAGAAGGTCCAGTTGGCGTCGCCGGTGTTGAAGTTTCCGTTGCGCAGCAGCTGGGCGGGGGTGGTGGCGGCGACATAGCCGGTGGTGGCGGGGTCGGTGACGACGAGCTTCACGTCATCGACCTCGACGCGGATGCCGCCGACGAAGCCGAAACCGGGGTTTTTGCGGCCGCCGTTGGAGGAACCGGTGGGGGAGTTGTAGGCGACGTAGCCGCTGGCGCCGAACTGGTTGAAGCCGCTTACCTCGACCAGCGCGGTGTATTGGGCGGCGTTGGTCAGGAAGGCATAGGTGGAGCCCTTGCCAGCGGTGAGGCCGGCGGTGTCGAGGGTGCCGCCGATGGTCACCCAGTCGTTGCCATTGGCCACGGCGGGGGGAAGGAACACGGGCTCGAAGCGGATGCGTTTGTAGCCGTTGGCGGAGAAGGCGCTGGGCGGGCTGTTCGGGTTGTCGCCGCTGCACCGCAGTTCCAGGATCACGACCGCGCCGTTGGTTGGCAGGCCGTTGGCGCGCACGCGGGCGGTGTAGGAAATCTTGGAAAGATCGGTCTGGCCGAGGCCACCCGCGGTGTAGGGGGTGTTGATCGTCCCGAGGGTGACGTTGGCGGCCCAGCCGCCGAAGTAGGTGGCGGAGGTGACGGCCGAGGCGTTGGGGGTGAGCGCGAGGTAGCCGCTGGTCGGGGCGGTGGCGAAGAGACCGCTGTTGAAGCCGTTCGCGCCGGGCAGGGTGGGGAACACCACGGTTCCGCCCGCGCCGGGGGTGCCGGTCAGCGCGGTC
>JAIXVP010000359.1 GCA_027482905.1 Opitutaceae bacterium | reverse complement strand
GAAATCTCCGTCGAGGAAGCCCGCGACCTGCTCGCCGCGCACCCCTTCGACACCGCCCTGATCGACGTGCGCGAACCCTCCGAGCACGAGACCGCGCGCATCCCGGGCTCGGCCTTTGTGCCGATGCGCCGAATCCCGGAGCATCTGGACCGCCCCGAACTACCCCGTGAAAAACACCTGCTCATTCACTGCCACCACGGCGGCCGCAGCCTGCGCGTCACCGAGTGGCTGCGTGCCCAGGGCTACCCGCGGGTTTCCAACATCGCGGGCGGCATCCACGCCTGGTCCGAGCGCATCGACCCGACCGTGCCGACCTATTGAACCGCGTGGGAGAACCCGGTTCGCTTAGCGTGCCGAAGCCGCCAAGGCGACGTCCGCCTTGACCGCGCCGGCAACCGGCGCCGCGTCGGAGTAAAAAGTGGCGTAGACCGTCCCGAGGAGATTTTCGGAAGTGACCACGGTGCTGTCGGCGGCGGCGTTGTTGGCCCCGCGCACCGTCCAGCCGTCGCCACTGCGACCCTCGATGCGGTGGGCGACCAGCTCATTGAAACGATTGCGATAAAGAACCACCATGCCTTCGCGGAGGTTCTCGACCGCGCCCTTGCGCACCACCAGGACGGCGCCGTCGCCGAAGTAGGGCAGCATCGAGGTGCCCTCGACCCGCACCACCCGGTCGCCTTTCTTGGCGGCAAGCACATTCGCGTCGGCCACCGCCACCGGCAGCGCCACCGGGCCGACCGCCTTGGCCGCCGCGCCATTCCGCAGGCTGGCCGGCATCGCGGTCGCGGTGACGGCGGAGAGGGCCAAAAGCGCGACGGCGGCGAAGCGACGGAGGAGGCGGGCGGCGGTGGGCGTTTTCATGCCCACACTCTAGTTTTTACGCCGATTTTCCGGCAGACGGTCGTCGCCCCATTCCCCCGCAGCTCGTTCACCCAGGGATTTTTCCGCGACTACCCGGTTTGACGCGCGCGCACCCCAACCCCGGCCGGGCGGTCACCCGGCCCCGGATCAGGTCGCCACCCAGCTCGGCCATGGGGTTACTACCCTAGGACTACCCGGGGTTGGCTCCGCTCCCCAGACCAAGTCGGGCCGAGATCGCGTTGGCCGTCGCCTCGCCCGAAGCCATCGCGCCCTCGATCGAGGCCGAGGCTCGGTGATCGCCGCAAATCCACAGTCCCTCGCGCACCTCGCGCGGCTCCCGCCCGTTCCCCGGGGTGGACACCACGGGCAAAGCGCGGCGGACGCGTCGCACCGCGAGCGGACGCCAAGTCCAGACCTCCTGCCCAAAACGTTCCGCCAGCTCCAAGCCCAGAGCACGGGTCAATTCCCCGTCATCATCCGGCGCATCCCCCAGCAGCGTCGCCGAAACCAGGGCCTGCCCCGCCGGCGCGTAACCAGCCGACACGTCGCTCGGCACCACCAAGTTGTTGATCAGACCGCGCCCGCGCCCGTTTAACCAGAGCACCGGTTGACCGGCCAGCGGGCTGCGCGGCGCCGCCCATTGGACGTTGATCACCCCGCGCCAGACCGCGCCGCCGATCTCGTCCACCAGCCGGGTCGATTCCTCCCGGTCGGTCGCCACCACGATGTGGCGCGCCGGCACGCGTTGCCCGTCGAGCAGTTCCACCGCCCCCGGCTCCGTCCGTGCGACCCGCGCGCGCAGGACCACACCGTCCGGCCCCAGCCCCGCCGCAAGCTGCTCCGGGATGCGCTGCATGCCACCCGTCGGCAAGGCCGCGTAACCTTGGGAAAACATCCGGTAGACAAAAAACATCATCGCCGCCGGCGTCGCGAGGTCCCGCTCGAGGAACACCCCTCCCAACCACGGCCGCAAAAACCGCTCGAGCATCTCCGGCGTGAAACCCCGCTCGGCCAGCTCCGCCGCCGTCGTGCGCATCGCGCCGTCCGGCGCCGCGCCTTTGGCCCAAACCCCGTCGATCCCGCCCGCCGTCGCCGCCACGCGCAGCGCCGCGATGCGGAGCTTGTCGCCCGCCGTGCCCACCGGCGCCCGCCACGTCTCCAACAACCGCCCGGGCCGGCGGAACGGATCGCTGACCCGAGCCTCGCCATCCGGCGTCGCCACCAGGGCGCCGGGTTCAAAATGCCCCAGACCCAGCGCAGCGTAGTCCAGCCAGCGTCGCGCGGTGGGATAGGCCGTGAGCAAGACCTGAAAACCCCGGTCCACCCGGAATCCGCCCACGTCGTCCGTGCGCACCCGTCCGCCCACCGCGTCACCCGCCTCGAGCACCAGGCAGCTGGCGCCCCGCGCCCGCAAGGCCCGCGCGCAGGTGAGCCCGGCCATCCCCGCCCCGACTATGACCACGTCATGCATGCCCCCGACCTTGGGTTCAGACCGGCCCGCGCGCCAGCCCGGCCTTGATACATTCGGACAGGGCCAAACCCGACACCGCCGCGCCCTCCACCCGAGGTCCGCCGAAGGCGTCGCCGGCGAAACCCAGCTGTTCCTCCGGCCACCAGATGAAAGGCTCCGCGTCCGTCGTCCGCGCGTGGCTGAATTTCCAGCGGTGCAGGGTCGCTCCCGCGATGGGCGCGCCGATCAAGTCCTCCGCCTCCGCGCGCACGAATTCCAGGACCTCCGCGTCCGTCCGGCCGTAGTGCTCGGCTGAGAACCCAGGCGCGAGGTGCAGGGTCACCGCCGCCACGTTGGGAGAGACGCCCTTGGCCTGGTTGTCCGCCGCCCAGCGGATCGCCCCGACCTCGCGCCGCACACCTTCCGCCGGCAAACGCGAACGCCCCCCCAGCGTCACCAACAACGCGAGGCACGGATCGTAGGTCAAAGCCGCCAGCCGTGTCGCCAAGGCCTCGGGCAACGCAAAATCGCCCGCATTCAACAAAGCCACCGCTTGCGGCACCGGCGCGGTCAGGATGATCCGCTCGGCGCGGAGGCAACCGTGGTTCTCCACGTCCACGCACCAATGGTCCCCGCAGCAGCCGATAGCGGTGACCTTGTGCTCGCGCTTGATGTCCAAGCCCTCCGTGAGCGCCTTCGCCACCGCCGTCATGCTCGGCCGCCCGACATAACGCATCCGCTCGCCGTCCGGCCAACGCGCGACCACCCCGGCCGCCTCCCAGCGCTCCACCCACGCCGCGAAACGCGGGTCCTTGACCGTGAAATACTGTGCGCCCTGGTCGAACACCGCGTCCCCCACTCGCTTGGTCGCCAGCCGCCCGCCCAGCCCGCGGCTCTTTTCAAGCACCGTCACCCGCGCTCCGGCGTCCTGCAGCGTGCGCGCGGCCAGCAAGCCGGCGATTCCAGCTCCGACGATGATGGTCTGGTGATGCATGAGTGGAAGAAAAACCTGTCATCAAACCCGCCCGAGCACGTGGCGCAACGCCGCCGTCACGTTTTCGTGACGGAACCGGTAGCCCGTCGCCGCCAACACCCCCGGACTCACCCGCTGGCTCGCGAGCAGGGCCTCGTCGGCCAAGCCCCGTCCAAGCGCCAGCCGCAGCGCCCACGCCGGCGCCGGCAGAAACGACGGCCGCCGCAGGACCGCGCCGAGCGCCTTTGCGAATTCCCCGCTGCGCACCGGTTCCGGCGCGACCGCGTTCATCGGGCCGCGCACCGCTTCGTCGCGCAAAGCGTGGCCGATCGCACCGACCAGATCGTCGATCGAGATCCACGACCACCACTGCCGCCCGTCCCCCACCGGCCCGCCCAGCCCCAGCCGAAACGCGGGCAACAACTTCGCCAGCGCCCCGCCCGCCGGCGAGAGCACCACCCCGGTCCTCAGGAAAACCAGCCGCGTGTCCCGCCCCGCCAGCGGCGCCCACGCCTCCTCCCAAGCCTGCGTGACCCCGGCCAGAAACCCCGATCCCGGCGGCGCGCCCTCTTCCACCGTCGTGTCCGCCGTCGCCCCGTAAAACCCGATCGCCGACCCGCCCACCACCGCCCGCGGCGGCGCGGCCAGACGCGCCAGCGCCTCCGCGAGTATCCGCGTGCCCCGCACCCGGCTGTCGCGGATCTCGCGCCGTCGCGCCTCCGTCCAGCGCGCATCCGCGATGCCCGCGCCGGCGAGGTGCACGACCCCGTCGATCCGCCCCGCGCCCGTCAAATCCAGCTCGCCGCCGGCCCCGGACGGGTCCCACGCCACCTCGTCCGGGCCGCGCGCGCGACCCCGCACCAGGCGCACCACCTCGTGCCCCTGCGTGGTCAGAAACGGCACCAGCGCCCGACCCACCAAACCCGAAGCCCCGCTGATCAAAATCCGCAAGGGCCGCGCTCCCGCCGCCCCGTCCCGCGCGAACTCCAGATCGGCCCGCGTGACCGCCTGACGGTAGGCGAACATCGCCGCGAGTTTGCCGCGCGTAAAAGTCCCGCCCGCCACGCGCCCCAAGAAGCCCCCCGGCAACGCATACTCGATCCGGTCGCGCAATTCGCTGCCTCCGGCCGCCAGGTCCGTGAATTCGTGTCGGTGATCCCAATACGCGAAGGGCGAGCGCTCCGCCACGTCGCGAAAGAGCCGCCCCGCGTGGTAATCGCGATGCCCCACGACCCAGCGCACCCAGAAAGGCCCCACCCTCGCCCGCAGTCGCACCTCCGCGCCGTCTCGCACGCCGCCCGTCTGGGACTCCACCACCACGCGTTCCCACGGCGGGGTGAGCCGGGCGAGCGCGCCCGGCTTCTCGTGCCAGGCAAAGGCCTCCGCCGCCGAAACCGGCAACTCGACCCGCGCCTCGAAAAGATCGCGCCTCATCGCGCGCCCTTTCGCATCCGGCACGCGTCCGAGCAGTATTTCACCTCGTTCCAGACCTTCTCCCACTTCTTGCGCCAGACAAAGGGTCGCCCGCAGACAACGCAGTCCTTCGCGGGGAGATCGGATTTTTTGCGCATCTTGGGCATGGAATGATCTAACACCGTGCACACTAAAACCCCGCCCGCCAGCGCGACGACGAGGTGCCGCGCGGTCCTCAACGGCGCCCGACCAGCTCCAGCATCGTCCAAGGCAATTGGTCGAAGGCCCCGGAAAGGTAGCGTGCGATCAGGGCGCCGGCGCCGGCCAGCAGGGAAAAGCCCATGATGGAGCGCAGGGCGTAACTGATGATGAACACGTTCATCTTGGGCACGGCGCGGCCGAGGATGGAGAATCCGAGCGTGATGACGAAGTTGAGCGCGATGAAGGGCGCGGCGATCCGCAGCGCCAGCTCCAGCAAGGCCGCCACCGCGCCGGTCAGCGTTTCGGCCGCCCCGGGGCTGAGCCCGCCCGTTCCGGCCGGAGCGATTTCAAAGCTTCGCGCAAAGGCCGTCAGCACCCCCTCGTGCGCGTGCGTGACGAAAAACAGCAGCCCGGCGAAAAGCCCGGTGAACGCGGGCAGCGGCTCCTGAGCGGGGATGGGGACATCGAAGCCCGGCGCGGCGTTCAGGCCTATCTCGCCCGCGATCACGCGGCCGGCGAGTTCCGCCGCCGAGAGCACGATGCGGCCGGTCAAACCCATCGCCAGCCCGAGCAGGATCTCGTGGATGGCGGCGAGCGCCAGGTCGGCCGTGGGCGCGCCGCCCGTCCAAAGACCCGCGGCCGGCGCGGCCCCGGCAAGGGCGCCGCCGAGCAAAAACGACAGGGCCGCGCGCAGCGGAGTGGGCAGGCCTCGGCCGCCCGGCAGCGGCAACATCATCACGATGCCCAAGGCGCGGAGCGCGCCCATGAGGGAGGCGAGAAAGGGTTCCCAGGGCATGGACGGGAGACCGCGCGCGACGCGGCGGTTCAGGGACCCATCGCGCCCATGCGGGCGATGTTTTGCACGGTGAACTCGCTCAACAGCCGCAGCGTCCAGGGCGCGAGCAGCAACAGCACGGCGGCGAGCGCGATCAGCTTGGGCACGAAGGTCAGGGTCTGCTCCTGGATGCTCGTGACCGACTGCAGCAGGCTCATCACGAGGCCCACCGCCAGCACGACGCCGAGAAAAGGCGACATGAGGTAGAGCGAGAACACCACCAGAGACTTGAAAACATCGACGGCGGCCTCGGCGTTCATACGTGGAAGCTCGTGACCAGGCTCTGCACGACGAGGTGCCAGCCGTCGACGAGGACGAAGAGGAGCAGTTTGAACGGCAGGGAAATGATGGCCGGCGGCATCATCATCATGCCGAGCGCCATCAACACGGCGGAGACGAGCAGGTCGATGACCAGGAAGGGCAGGAACAGCAGAAAACCCATCTGGAAGGCGGTCTGGAGTTCGCTGATCACGAAGGCGGGCACCACGACGCGCAGCGGCAGATCGGCGACCTTGGTCGGAGGGAAACGCCCGATCTGGAGGAAAAACTCCAGGTCGCGGGTGCGCGTCTGCTTGAGCATGAACTCCCGCAAGGGCTGCGCGGCCGCCTCCATCGCCTCCGCCGTCGGCCGCTCGCCCGCCAGGTAGGGCTTCAGCCCTTCGTCGTAGGACTTTTGCAGGGTCGGCCCCATGATGAAGAGGGTGAGAAACAGCGAGAGACCGGTGATGATCTGGTTGGCCGGCGCGCTGGGCACGCCGATCGCGGTGCGGACGAAACCCAGCACGATCACGATGCGGGTGAAGGAGGTCATCAACAGGAGCAGCGACGGCGCTATGCTGAGCAACGTCATCACCACCACAATCTGCATGCCCACGCTGGCCGAGCCGGCCTTGCCGCCGCCTTCGAGGTCGATGGCGAGACGCCAGGGCTCGGCGCCGCCGGCGGCGGCCGGAGCACCGGCGTCGGTCGCCTGCGCGAGCAGGACCGGCGCCGCGATCAGCGCCACGACCAGCCAGATGACACGAAACCAAGAGCTACGAGACGCGGGGCGCATGGGCGGGCTCCTTGGCGTCGAGGGGCGCGAGCATCTGGATGCCGCCCGGGGCGACCCCGAGCAGGAAACGGCGGCCGTCGCACGAGGCCACCACGAGAAACTGGCGGTTGCCGAGGGGACGGGTCTCCTCGATCGCGAGCGAGCCGGCGCGGCGCGCGGCGGGCCCGAGGCCGCGCCGGCGCCAGAACCACCAAGCGCCGGCGGCGACGCCGACCACGCCGGCGAAAAGCCAGGAGGCGCCGGACCCGCCCGGACGGGCGGCGGAGGCGCCGGCGGCCCGACCGGCGGGATCGCCGGCGGGATAGAGCAAAGTGTCCGCGGACCGCGCGGGCGCGGGTTCCGCCGCGTTCATCGGCTGCGCCGTCTCCAAAACGACGCAGCCGACTACCACTAGCAGCCAGCGGGTAACGCTGGAAGATGTGCGGGCAAGGGGGTTCACGTCGCCTTGCCGACCAGTTCGGTGATCTTGATCCCGAAGTTTTCCTCGACCACCACGACCTCGCCGTAGGCGACGAGCTTGTCGTTCACGTAGAGCCCGACGGGCTCGTTGGCGCGGTGCTGGAGCTGGATGACCGAGCCCGGCGTGAGCGCGAGCACCTCGCGCATCGGGAGCAGGCACGAACCCAGCTGAACCGTGACCTTCACCTTAACGTCGAGAACGAGATCGAGAGTATTGTTGTCCATGGGGAAAAATGAATGGGAACGGCTTCAGCTCCGGGCCGGCGCCGGGGGGATCTTGCCCTGGACTTTCACCGCCACCTGGTCGCCCTCGAGCCCGACCGTGCCGATGAATTTGGGCGCGCCGTTCAGCAGCACCCGGGTCTGCTCCAGCACGCCGACCGGCAGCTCGATGACGTCGCCGACGCGCAGCGCGGCGATCTCACGCAGCGGAATGTCCGTCAGCGGCCACTCGGCGACGACGGGGATCTCCACGTGTTCGTAGACGGCGCGCCACTCGGCGCGGGCGGGCGCGGCGTCGGGTGTGGAGTCCTTCTGGCGCCGGTGCTGCACCGCCTTCACCAGCGGTTCGATGGTGTAGTAGGGCAGCCCGATCTGGATCTGTTCCGAACAATCGCCGAAGGAAACCTCGATCGTGAGCGCGAGCACGACCGCGTCGCGCGGGGAGGTCTGCAGGAAACGGCCGTTGTTTTCGTGGCCGATCAACTGGGTGTGCAGCTCCATCTCCTCGCGCCACTGCGCGCACCATTCCTCGAGGATGATTTTCAGGACGTCCTCCAGCAGGGCGATCTCGATCTCGGTCAGGTAACGCTCGGCCTTGACCGAGTGACCGCGCCCGCCGAGCAGCCGGTCGACGAGGGTGAGGGCGAGGCGGGGGTTGATATCCAGCACGCCCACGCCGAGGAGGGGCTCGACCTTGAAAAGGCAGATGTGGGTCGGACTGGGCAGGGCCTCGGTGAACTTCGCGTAGGATTGGGTCTGGAGGCGCGCCATCTTGAGCGAACACTCCATGCGCAAAAACAACGCGAGCCGGGCGGCCAGGTAGCGGATAAAGTCCTCGTGCAGGATGCGCAGGCGGCGCAGCTCGACCTCGGTCAGGAACGCCGGGTTGCGAAAATCGTAGGTCTCCACCCGGCCGGCCGCGTCGGCGTCGCCGCGCCGTCCGTCGAAACGGAGCAGGGGCGGACGGACCTCGGCCACGGCCTGCGCGAGCAGCTGGTCGATCTCGCTCTGGTCCAGCATGCCGGACGTCGGATTGTCGGCGGAGTCGGCCATGGCTTACTGGATCACGAACTCGGAAAAAAACAGGTTCTCCGCGACCTTGCCCCCGAGGGCCTGGTTGTAGGCGGCGAGCAGCCGCTCGCGCAGGAGGTTCTTGGACCCGGCCTCCTCGAGGTCGGCGAGCGTGAGGGACGAAAGCACGCCGAGCGTGACGTCGCCGAGCTGGGGTTTGGCGCCGTCGAACTGGGCGACGATGTCCTCCGCGCCGGTGACCAGGAAGCTGGTCTTGAGGTAGCGCGTGCCCATGGTGCCGGAGAGGTTCACGACCACGTTCTCAAAGCGGTAACCGGCGGCGGCCTCGGCGCCGGCCTCGCCCTTGGCCCCGTGGCCGCCCTTGGGCGCGCCATGGCCCTTTTCTTTCGCCTTCTCCTCGCCCTTGGCCGGCGCGGCGGCCTTTTCGGCGTGGGGATCGGCGTTGAGCGCGGCGGTGATCTTGGGGAGCAGCACAAACTGCGCGACGGCCCAGGTGAGGGCAGGGGCGAGCACGACCGGCAGCAACGCCGGGAGGAGGCCGCCGCCCTTGGGGGCGGCCGCGGCGGGCGCGCCGGGGGCGGCGTCGGCGGACGGGGGCGTCTCGGGTTTTTTCTCGGCCATGGGAATCGGGCGCTCAGCGCTTCAGGTTGACGATCTCCTCCAGCACGGAGTCGGAGACGGTGACGATGCGGGAGCTCGCCTGGAAACTACGCTGGGCGGTGATCATGTTGGCGAACTGCTCGGTGAGATCGACGTTGGAGAGCTCCAGCGTGCCGGACTCGATCGTGCCGAGGCCGTTCGCGCCGGCCTTGTTGTTGGCGGCGGTGAGGGCGGCGCCCCCGACCGGGCCCGCGGCGTCGAAGCCGGTGAAAAGATTGTCGCCCGCGCGCTGCAGCGCCGTCGGGTCGCGGTAGTTTTGCAGCAATACCTGGTTGGTCGTGGCGCTGCTGCCGTCGGAGTAGAACTCGACCAGGTTGCCCTGGCGGTCGAAGGAGAAGGATTGCAGCTGGGACGTGCCGGGCGGGGTGCCGAGCTTGATGTCGCCCACCGTGCCGGGCAGGTTGGTCGCGTCGCCGCCGGTCAGACCTTGGACGCGATAGCCGTTCGTGGTCACGAGATAACCCTGGTCGTCGATGCGGAAATCACCGGCGCGCGTGGCGTAGTTGCTGCCGTCGGTGGTGTTGACCACGCGGAAGAACCCGTTGCCGGACACGCCTAGGTCGGTGACCACGCCGGTGGCGTTGAGCGCGCCCTGGGTGAAGCGGGCGTTCACGGAGGAAAGCTTCACCCCGGTGCCGACTTGGATGGAGGACAGGTTGGGCGAGCCGGTGGACGCGCTGGACGGCGAGGACCCGCGCAGGGTGTTGCTGAAGCTTTCCTGGAAGGTCGCGGTCGAGCCTTTGTAGGCCGTGGTGTTCACGTTGGCGATGTTGTTGCCAATGACCTCGAGGTCCTTGGTGAAGCTCTTGAGGGCGCTCACGCCCGAGGTGAGGGTTCCGATGAGTGACATGGTATGGGTGGTGGTTTAGGATTGCGGTTGGGCGGGGGTCGCGGCGGCGACGCGCGTGACGGACGAGAAAGGATAAAGCTGGCCGGCGATGCTGATCTTCGCCCCGGCGGCGGTCTGGGTGACGGACTCGACCAGCCCCTTCACCTCACCTTTGGCGGTGTCGACCGCGACCTCGCGGCCGATCAGGTTATACGACGATTGGCGGGCGACGTCCCCGCGCAGGGCGGTCATCTCGCGCGACATCTGTGAACTTTGCTCCAAAGCGGTGAACTGGGCCATCTGCCCCATGAACGCGGTGTCGTCCATCGGCTTGAGCGGGTCCTGTTTC
>JAIXVP010000023.1 GCA_027482905.1 Opitutaceae bacterium | reverse complement strand
TTCGTGTAGCTATGACGACCGCGCAGCGTATCGGTGCGGTGCTTCTCACCAATGCGTCGGACCTCGACCTGACTGCGGGCACCTGGGCCATTCATCCGCAGGACGGAACCAAAACAAAGACGGTTCACATCATTGCGCTTCCGCCTCTCGCGCGGGAGCAATGGCGCCGGGCGCTCGACCTCTCGGGCGCGGCGGGGGATCAGCCCGTGTTTCCCGCCGACAGGGGCCGGCACAGCAAGGCAGGCACGGTGCGCCAGGACAGCGCAGCCAACGCCATGATCCGGCTGCGGACTGCCATCCCCACGCTGGGGGAGGTGACGCTGCATGACTTCCGCCGCACCGCCAGGAGCAGGATCGCGGGCGAGGTGCCTCGCGAGAGCGCGGAGCGGTGGCTGGGCCACGTCATCGGGTCCAAGGTCGAACGGACCTACGACACCGACCAACACCTTCGGGAGAAGCGGGAGGCGGCCGAGGCATGGGAGGCGTATCTGAAGTCCATCGGCATCACTTGCTAACACAGGAAGCCATATGCTAACCAAGGGCCTCTAACATGGAGGCCGCATATGGCAACCGATCAGTCCTCGACTTTGATTACGCACATCGCGTATGATCTCGTTGAAGCGGCGCGGCATGTCTGCCTATCAGTGGATACGCTGCGCGATGCCGTCAAGGATGGTGCGCTGAAGGCGCGCATGGTTGGGCGGAAGTATCTCATCCGTCGCCAGGATCTTTGTGAGTGGGTGGATAACTTGCCACCGAACGAGGTGAAGGCGTGACGTGCTGATCTCGACAGTCCACCAGAAGATCGTCCTCAACCTCGGCAGGCCCGAGCGTGTGTTGGGCGTTATCCCGACTGCGAAGAAGTTCCAGTATAAGGGCGTCGATCTGGTCGCCGTCCCGCACAAGCTGGATGAGACGCGAGTGCTGCGGAACCTGGGGTTCCAAGTCCCCAGCCCGATCAGGCACCACTACAACTGGAGCGGCACCTACAAGCCCTTCGGCGCGCAAGCTGACACCGCTGAGTTTCTGACGCTTCATCCCCGTGCGTTCTGCCTGAACGACATGGGCACCGGCAAAACGCTGGCCACGCTGTGGGCCTTCGACTACCTGCGGTCCATCGGCAAGGCGCGCAAGATGCTGGTGGTGTCCCCGCTCTCCACGCTGGAGCGAACCTGGGGCGATGAGATCTTCCGGCACTTTCCGCACCTGAACTTCGCAGTCCTTTATGGTGCCAAGGCCCGGCGTCAGAAGCTGCTGGGTGAAGATGTTGATCTGTATCTGGTCAACCATGATGGCTTGAAGGTCATCGAGAAAGATCTGCTGGCGCGCACCGACATTGATGTTGTCGTGGTCGATGAGATCGCATCCTTCCGCAACGCCAGCACGGGACGATGGAAGGCGCTGAACGCCGTGCTTGCGGGACGGACCTATGTGTGGGGTCTGACCGGCACGCCGACGCCGAACTCTCCGGTCGATGCCTGGGCGCAGGTGCGACTGATCAGCCCCGAGCGGGTGACTAGATACCAGGGCAAGTTCCGCGACAGCGTGATGAAGCAGATCAGTCAGTTCCGGTGGGTCGCGCGGGATAACGCCACGCAGATCGTGCAGGACGCGATGCAGCCGGCGATCCGCTTCTCGCGAGAGGACTGCATCGACCTACCACCGTGTACCTTTGTGGATCGCTACGCCGAGCTGACCGATGATCAGCAAGCCGCCTACAAGGAAATGGCGTCGAAGCTCGCCACGGAGATCAACGAAGGTCAGATCCTGGCGGTCAACGAAGCCGTCAAGTTGTCGAAGCTGGTGCAGATTGCGTGCGGTGTTGTCTATGCTTTGGATGGTGCCGAGCAAGTCATCCCAGCCACCGAGCGGGTCGCTGTTGTGAAGGAAGTTATTGAGCAGGCGGGCGGCAAGACCATCGTGTTCGTGCCGTTCAAGGGTGTGCTTGCCTGGGTGGCGGCCGAGCTGGAAGCCTCTGGTCTGAGCGTCGCGACCATCAGCGGCGATACGTCCAAGTCAGCGCGTGACGAGATCTTTGGGAGCTTCCAGAAGGAGGCGACGCCACGGGTGCTGGTCGCGCAGCCTGCCGCCATGTCGCATGGGTTGACGCTCACCGCTGCCAACACGGTGATCTGGTATGCGCCGATCACCAGCAACGAAACCTATGAGCAGGCCAATGCGCGCGTGACGCGCCCCGGTCAAAAGCGCAACCAGCTCGTCGTCAATGTCTATGGCACGGACGTGGAGCGGAAGATCTATGCTCGGCTGAAAGACAAGCAGAGCAGCCAGGGTTTGCTACTCGATGCGGTTCGCGCTTGTTAGCTAGTTGACACTTAGGTTAGCAACCGTGTAGAACAAGCAGGCGAATGGGGCATAGAGACGGGGTGCAATATGGCTAACGAAGTGGAGCAGCTTGTCGAGCACTACATCACGCTGCGCGACAAGAAGGCGGAGATCGCCAACGCCGCAAAGGCGAAGCTGGCCAAGGTCGATGCGCTGCTGGACAAGATCGAGGGTGCGCTGCTGCTGACCTTCCAGCAGAGCGGGGCCGAAAGCGTGCGGACCAAGAGCGGGACCGCCTACAAATCCACGAAGGCGTCGGCGACGGTCGCCGATTGGGATGCGGTCCTGAACTATATCCGCGACAATGAGCTGTGGCAGATGTTGGAGCGGCGCGTTAGCAAGGACGCCGTGATCCAGTTCCGCGAACAGCATAACGATCTTCCGCCGGGCGTGAACTGGCGGGAAGAAGTCACCATCAACGTCAGGAGGGCATAAGCCCATGAACGATCTCACGGTTCTGGATGGGAATGGCGGCCTTCCGGCCCACCTCCAGCAGATGTTCGGTGGCTCGTCCACCAATGCCGACCTCGCTGGCGGCATTGGGATGGGTTTCCCGATCCTGTCCTACAAGGGCAAGACCTGGGCGGTGAACGTCGGCGGCGAGCGCACGATCCTCTACAATGCGGACGGCGATGCCCGGCAGTCCATCGAAGCGGTGATCATCCGCGCCAACCCCGGCCTGTCCAAGATCTACTACTCGCATGGCTACGAGGAAGGCAGCACGGCGAAGCCCGACTGCTACAGCCATGACGGCAAGGTGCCGGCCGCCGACGCGCAGGCGCAGCAGGCCGAGAAGTGCGCCATCTGCCCGATGAACCAGTGGGGCAGCCGGATCACCGAGAACGGTTCGAAGGGCAAGGCGTGCTCGGACAGCAAGCGGCTGGCGGTGGCGTCCCCGAATGAGCTGGACAACCCGATGCTGCTGCGCATCCCGGCCGCCACGCTGAAGGATCTCGCCAAGTACGCCGAAGATCTTGGCAAGCGCCGCGCCCCCGTGGAAGCCGTGGTGACGAAGATCTCCTTCGACCCCAGCGTGGCGCACCCCAAGATGGTGTTCAAGCCGGTGCGCTGGCTGACCGCCGACGAAGCGGCGCATGTGCTGGAGACGAAGGACGGCGACACCGTTCGCCAGATCGTGGGCATCGACCCGTCGCCCATCGAAGATATGGAAGGTCTGGAAGGCGAGCCGCCTGCCGCCATGGTTCAGCAGCCCCGCCCCGCACCGGCCGCACCGGCAGCTCCCCGCGCTGTTCCCCGTCAGCCGACCAAGGCGGCGGTGCAGCGTCAGGCGGCAACCGCCACGGACACCGAGATCGAGGCGGCGCTGGGGGGTCAGCCCAAGCCGGCAGCCCCGGCCGCGACCCAGGCAGCACCGAAGCCTGCGGCACCGAAGCCGACCGCGCCCGCAGCGCCGGTCAAGCAGTCTGCCGCCGCTGCGGTGCTGGCGGAGGTGGATGCCTCGCTGGACGATGTGCTGGCGTCCCTGGACGACTGATCGACGGGGCCGGGCTTCGGCTCGGCCCCTTACTTCCCCGGCAGCGAGACACGACAAGATGTTTGAGGATATCAAGGCTGCGGGGATCAATCCCACCAACCTCGCGAAGCTGGCGAGCGTGACCCGCGTGACCGCGAGCTATTGGCTGCACGGCCATACAGTGCCGGCAGCGCCCGCGACCAAGGCGAGAGTTGATGCTTTGTTGGCCGAAGTTCGTGCAGCTTTGAAGGCTGGCGCCCTCCCACTCTCACATACAATTCCGTCGCGTAAGCGGTTTCATGCGCTGACCCAGGTTCTGGCGCAATATCGCACAAGCTAACTCAAGCTGGACATATGCTAACAGCCAGGGTATGCTTGCGGGTCAAGGCGGGGGGTGCATGTGAACAGTCAAGCGTGGGTAGATCTTGTTCTCCCGTCGCAAGGGCTACGGTGTGTTGCGGTGCCGCAGCAGGCGCCAAAGACGGGCTTCCGCCACTACTTCCTGAACGATAATAGCCAGGCATCGGCGACCATCGCCAAGCTCGATGACCAGGGCGAGAACGTGTTCTATGCCCTGGCGGGTTTCACCGACGACGCTCGCGACAAGGAGCGGGACGCCAAGGGCAAGCTGGTCAGGGGAGGGCGCAAGCAGTCCAACGTCGGGTGGCTGCGCAGCTTCACCGGACCCTTGAGAATGGCGCAGGGGAAGGTCGTGATATCGTCAATGAAAGCGTCGAGCGCCTGGAGGAAACCGCCCTCCACAAGCTGGTCCTCCATCTTCGCTTCCATGCGCTCGCAGCGGGCGCGGGCTTCGTCGCGCACCTTCTCCAGCATCTGCGCCTTCATGTTGCGCATCATGGTCAGAACCTGCTCCCTGGTCATGGGCTGGCCGGCTGCCATGGCCTCCATGATCGGGAGCGTCGCCGCCTCCACCAGACCATCCGTGAT
>JAIXVP010000338.1 GCA_027482905.1 Opitutaceae bacterium | reverse complement strand
CGGCCAGCCCACCACCAACCCCGACGACGTCGCCGCCCTCCTGCCCTTCGGCGCGCACAAGGGCTACGGCCTCTCTCTCCTGAACGAGGTCGTCGGCGCCTTCATCGGCGGCTCCCTGCCCACGATCCGCAACCGCTGGCAAAACGTGCCCGAGGGCGAGAAAGGCACCTGCGCCTTTTTCTTTCAGGTCATCCACCCCGAGGCGCTCAGCGGCGGCCTCTTCGCCAAGGGCCGCACCCAGACCGAGAACGTGAAGGCCGTGCTCGCCGACGTTCTCGGCCACGGCAACGACGGCGCCATTATCCCCGGCCAGATCGAGGCGACCTTCGCCAAACACACCGCCGCCGCCGGCGGCCTGTTGTTCACCCGGGCCGAGGTCGACGCCTTTAACGAAGTCGCCCGCGAAGCCGGCCAGCCCGAGTGGGACGTGGCCGCGCTCAAGACGGCCACGGTCTGAGGTTCCCGGGGATAACATCCCTTCGCATCCAAGCCTCGGCCTCCAAGCCGAGGCTTTTTCGTCGGATTTATAGACCGCCGGACATAGCGCGGAACCAATCTGGTTGCCGGGCTCAACCCCCCGTCTGCCGACGACGATACTCCGCGGGGCCGACGCCCAAATGGCGCTTGAACACCCGCGTGAAATGGAAACGGTCGCAAAACCCCGTCGCCATCGCGATCTCGTCCACCGCCAGCTTGTCCGAACCGAGCAACGCGCACGCCCGCTCCACCCGCAGCCGCATCAGATAGCGGTGCGGCGTATCGCCCGTGGCGGCGCGAAAAAAACGACCAAAGGCATTGCGCCCGAGGCCCGCTTCCCGCGCCAGCAGCGTGTTGTCCACCCCTTCCCCCACTCCCGCCTTCAAACGCCGCATCACCCGGGCCATGCGGTCGTCGGACGATCTCCCCGCCCAATACGCCACCGGCACCCGCGCAAGCGTCCGGTTCACCAGCGCCAGCACCTGAAAGCCCAGCGTGAATTCACTTTCCCCGCGCCCCGCGCGCATCTGCGCGCCGATCTCGCGCACCAGTCGGCGATCCTCCGGCCCCGCCGGAAAATCAAATATTCGCCCGCCCGCCGGAGTCCGGTCCAGACCGAGCGAAAAATGCACATGCATATGCCCGACCTTCACCCCCTCCTCCATCCAGGTCGCGAACGCCGTCCGCGGCGGGATCAGGTAGACGCGCCCCGGCAGAAGTTCGGTCGTCGTCTTGTCCACGCGAACGAAAGCGCCCGCGCGGTCGTTGGTATACCAGCGCCAGAACGGTGCGCTCAGATCGTCGTGCTCCCATCGCTCCAGCACGACCAGCCCGGAGGACAACACCTCCGGCGCCGGCGGAGATGTCCAGTGACGGTAGTATCTGCTGAATTTTAGCACAGTCGCCATGGGGGCTTTTTATACACAACTTTTCGCCGTTCCATCCATGGCAAATTTTCGGGCTCACGCTACAGTTTGGCCCTTCATGTCACCCCGCCACGTCGCTCTGTTTCTGACCGCCTGCGCCGCACTGCCCGTCATATCAGCGTCAACGCTGCCCGACCTCCCTCCCATCCCGGCCATCCCCGCCCCGCTCCCGGTCGATAGCGTGCCCCTCTCGGACTCCGCTTCGGCCCCGGAGATGAAGCTCGACCTTCCTATCACGCCCGGCCCTTACGAACCCACGTGGGAATCCATCGAGAAAAACTACCCCGGGACGCCGGCGTGGCTGCGCGAGGCGAAGTTCGGCATCTGGGTGCATTTCGGCCCCCAATCGGCCGGCCAAAGCGGCGACTGGTATGCCCGTCATATCTACAAGCCCGATCACCTCGCGCGAAAAAACCATCTCGCCCGCTACGGCCACCCCACCGAGGCCGGCTACAAGGAGGTGCTTCGCGATTGGAATCCCGCCAGGCTCGATCCCGCCGCGCTCGCCGCGCTCTACCGCGAGGCCGGCGCGCGCTTTCTCTTCGTCCAGGGCGTCCACCACGACCAATACGACATGTGGGATTCCCGCTACCAGCCGTGGAACTCCACCCGGCTCGGCGCGAAGCGCGATTTCGTCGGCGAATGGGCCCGCGCCGCCCGTGCCGAAGGCCTGCGGTTCGGCGTCACCTTCCACCACGAATACAGCTGGTGGTGGTGGCAGACCGCCTTCATGGCCGACCGCGAGGGTCCGCTCGCCGGCGTGCCCTACGACGGCCGCCTCACCCTCGCCGACGGAGCGGGCAAATGGTGGGAGGGCATGGATCCGCGCTTTCTCTACGGCATCGACCTCCGCGAATACGCCGGGGTGTCCAAGGCCGCCCTTTCGCCCTGGAGCCCCCCTCCCGCCGGCCTCTTCGGCCGCCACGCCGAATACGCGAAATGGTATGCGACCTGGTGGGCGCTGCGCATGATGGACGTGGTGGAGAAATACGATCCCGACTTCATCTACACCGACGGCACCGGTCATCAGCCCTTCAGCGGCCGCGACACCGGCACCGGGCTCAAGGCCGACGCCATGCAGCGCGTCATCGCCGACTTCTACAACCGCTCCCTCGCTCGTCGCGGAAAGGCGGATGTCTTCTCCATCGTCAAGTTCCGCCCCCGCACCAACGGCACGGTGAACACCGAGGAGTTCGGCATCCCCGCCCGGATCAAGACCGACCAGGCCTGGATCGCGGAGGCCCCGGTCGGCGACTGGTTCTACGCGCCGGACTTTTACTACGATCCGGTCATCATGATCCGCTACGTGGTGGAGGCCGCCGCGCGCGACGGCGCCGCCGCCGTCTGCATCTCACCGCGCCCCGACGGCTCGCTCGACGAGGCCTGCGTGACGATGCTCAAGGGTGTGGGCGAGTGGATGCGCCGCAACGGCGAGTCGATCTACGGCAGCCATGCCTGGTCCATCCCGGGCGAGGGAGAGATCGTGAATGGAAAACTCAAGATGCTGCCCGGCGGCAAACTCGGCCGGGCCCACGCGGAGATCACTTTCGGACCGCAGGATTTTCGCTTTACGGTCGGCAAGGACGGCGCGCTCTACGCCACTTGCCTCACCGTCCCGGCATCCGGAACGGAGGTGCGGATCAAAGCCCTCGGCTCGGG
>JAIXVP010000209.1 GCA_027482905.1 Opitutaceae bacterium | reverse complement strand
GCGCCGTCGCCCCCCGCCGCGCCCCCCGCCCCGCCGAGGAACGCCTGCCCCTCAACACCTCGCTGAACCTCCGCAACACCTTCGAGACCTTCGTGGTGGGCGACAACAACCAGATGGCCGCCGCCGCCGCCCGCGCCGTCGCCGACGCCCCCGGCCAGTCCTACAATCCCCTTTTCCTCTACGGCGAAACCGGCCTTGGCAAAACCCACCTCATGCACGCCATCGGCCACGCCATCCTCCGGCGCCGCCCCGAGGCCCGCATAGCCTACCTCTCGGCCGAAAAGTTCACCAACGAGTTCATCCAGGCCATCCAGGAAAACGCCCTGACCAAGTTCCGCCAACGCTACCGCCACGTCGACGTGCTCCTCATCGACGACATCCAGTTTCTCGCCGGCAAGGAACGCTCCCAGGAAGAGTTCTTCCACACCTTCAACGACATCCACGGCTCCGGCAAACAGATCGTGATCTCCAGCGACCGCCGCGCCTCCGAGATCGAGAAACTCGAGGCCCGCCTCGTCTCCCGCTTCGAATGGGGCCTGCCCGCCGACATCCAGCCGCCCGACTTCGAGACCCGCCTCGCCATCCTCCGAGTCAAGGCCGCCGCCATGAAGTGCGAACTGCCCCCGGCCGTCGCCTCCTTCATCGCCCAACACATCTCGCGCAACATCCGCCGCCTCGAAGGCGCCCTGATCAAGGTCGTCTCCTACAGCCAGCTCACCGGCAAACCCATCGACCTCGCCGCCGCCGAGCACCTGCTGAAGGACGTCCTCATGGAGCAGGCCCAGAACCAGCTCACCATCGAGGTCGTGCAAAAACGCGTCGCCGACCACTTCCAGATCCGCCACGGCGACATGACCAGCAAAAGACGACCCAACAATATCGCGATCCCCCGACAGATCGCCATGTATCTGGTCCGCAACCTCATTCCGAAACACTCTCTCCAGGACATCGGCGACGCTTTCGGCGGCCGCGACCACGGCACCGTCATCCACGCCTGCAAGGCGGTGGACAACATGCTCGCCCAGGACGCCCACATGAAGGGCCAGATCGAGTTCCTGCGCACCGCCCTCAGCCGCTGAGCCGCCGGGCCGCCCACCCCGTCCGCGTGCGGCGTGGTGCGTCGATCGCGCCCGCAAAAATTCCGATTGAACCGGAACCCACCGTTTTGCTCGGCTGCCGCCCGTTCCTTTCCGACCGCTCGACTCTTCGCCCGCCCGCCCTAAGCTACCACCATGTCCCTCACGCCCGAACAAAAGTCCGCCGTCTCCACCTGGATCGCCTCCGGCGACAACCTCTCCGCCGTCCAGAAAAAACTCCGCGAACAGTTCCAGTTGTCCCTGACCTACATGGACGTCCGCTTTCTGGTCGACGACCTCGACCTCACCCTCAAGGACCCCGCGCCCAAGGCCGACGCCACCGACGTGACCAAGGCCAAGGCCCCCTCACCCGCCGCAAAGGCCCCGAGCCCCGCCCCCGCCGAGAAGAAGGGCCTGCTCGACAAGGCGAAGGAGAAACTCGGGCTCGGCAAAGCCGCCGCCGCCGACCCCGACGCGGCAGACGCTGACCTCGACGCCGACGCCGATCTGCCCGAGGACGACGCCCTGCCCCCCGCCCCCGGCAACGTCGTGGTCGAACTCGACGCCCTCACTCTCAGCCCCGGTGCCATCGCCAGCGGCACCGTCACTTTCAGCGACGGCGTGACCGGCAAGTGGGTGGTCGATCAATACGGCCGCCCCGGCTTCACCAGCATCAGCCAGCCCGGCTACCGCCCCACCCCCGAGGACGGCCAGGCCTTCATGCAGGAACTCGACGCCGCCCTCCGCCAAAAGGGTTTCTAAACACTCGGCAAAACGGCGCCGCCCTCCCCTCTCCGCCCCGCCGCCTCGCGCGCCGGGGCTTTTTCCTTTTCCACGCTCGCCCGTCGCCGCCGCTTCGCTCTGCCTTCGCCTTCGCCCGCCATGCTCGACGCCATCAAAACCCTTTTCGATTTCATCCTGCACATCGACCACCACCTCGCCCGCATCATCGCGGACTATGGCGGGTGGACCTATGGCATCCTCTTCGCCATCATCTTTGTGGAGACGGGTCTGGTGATCATGCCCTTCCTGCCCGGCGACTCCCTGCTCTTCGCCGCCGGCGCCTTTTGCGCCCGCCCCGAGACCGGGCTCAACGTCCACCTCCTCGCCCTCCTCCTCTGGATCGCCGGCGTGCTCGGCGACAGCCTCAACTACGCCATCGGCGCCCGCGTCGGCCCGGCCGTCTTCTCCCGCCCCGACTCCCGCTTCCTCCGCCGCGCCCACCTCGAACGAGCCCAGGCCTTTTTCGTCCGCTACGGCGGCCGCGCCATCGTGCTCGCCCGCTTCGTGCCCATCGTGCGCACCTTCGTGCCCTTCGTCGCCGGGGTCGGCCGCATGTCCTACCCGCGTTTCCTCGCCTTCAACGTCCTCGGCGGCTTCGTCTGGATCTACGCCTTCACCTACCTCGGCTTCGCCTTCGGCAACCAGCCCATCGTGCAGAAGAACTTCAAACTGGTCATCCTCGGCATCATCGCCCTTTCGGTCCTGCCCATCGCGATCGAGTTCATCCGCGCCCGCCGCACCCCGGCCCCGGCCGCCTGAGCCGCCGCCTCTTCCGCCCGCCAACCCGCCGCCGATGGACGACACCCTCGATTCCCCGCCCCCCGAGTTTTCAGGGGCCCCGACCATCGACTTTCGCGCCGAGCTGAACGACGAGCAGTTCAACGCCGTCACCGCCGAGCCCGGCCCCCTGCTCGTCCTCGCCGGCGCCGGCTCCGGCAAGACCCGCACCCTCACCTACCGCGTCGCCTACCTGCTCTCCATGGGCGTCCGCCCCGGCGAGATCCTTCTCCTCACCTTCACCAACAAGGCCGCCCGGGAAATGCTCGCGCGCGTCGAACAGCTCACGGGCGTCGAGCCGCGCCGTTTCTGGGGCGGCACCTTCCACTCGATCGGCGCCCGCATCCTCCGCATGTATGGCGACGCCATCGGCCTGCCGAAAAACCCCACCATCCTCGACGCCGACGATTCCGAGTCGCTGCTGAAACTCTCCGTCGAGGCCGAGGACAAGTTGTTCTTCAAGGACAAGACCCACCCGAAACCCGGCCCCCTGCACAACGTCCTATCGCTCGCGCGCAACACCCGGCTCGACCTCGCCGAGACCGTCTCGCGCCACTTCCCGCAATACCAGGAGATCGCCCACCGCCTGCCCGCCTTCGCCGCCGCCTACGCCGCCCGCAAGCGGGAGCAGAACGTGCTCGATTACGACGATCTGCTCGAACTGTGGCTCGACCTGCTGGTCAAGGCCCCCGACGTCGCCGCCTACTTCGTCGCCCGCTTCCGCCACGTGCTGGTCGACGAGTATCAGGATACCAATACGCTCCAGTCCGAGATCGTGGACCGCATGGGCGCCCACCATCGCGTCATGGCCGTCGGCGACGACGCCCAGTGCATCTACTCGTGGCGCGGCGCGAATTTCGAGAACATCATGACCTTCCCCGACCGCCACGAGGGGACCGTCATCCACCGGATCGAGACCAACTACCGCTCCACCCCGCAGATCCTCGCCCTCGCCAACGGCGTGCTCGAGGCCCAGCCGCGCGGCCGCCACTTCGAGAAAAAACTCGTCGCCGCGCGGGCCAACTCCACCAAACCCTACGTCGTCCAGGCCATGGACGACCGCGAGCAGGCCGAGTTCATCATCAAACGCGTGCGCAGCCTGATCGAGGACGACGGCGTTTCCCCCGCCGAGATCGCCGTGCTCTACCGCTCGCATTTCGTCGCCCTCGAAATCCAGCTCGCCCTCTCCCGCGCCGCCATCCCCTACACCATCACCAGCGGCGTGAAATTCTTCGAGCGCCAGCACGTGCGCGACCTGATCGGCCTGATCCAGTTCGTCTACAATCCGGCCAACACCCTCGCCTGGGAACGCATCGCCGTCCTTCTTCCCAAGGTCGGTGAAAAGGGCGCGCAAAAGATCCACGCCGCCGCTCTCGACCACGCCCGCCTGCTGCGGCTGGATTTCGTCGACGCCCTCGCGAGCGACGACGTGAAGGCCCGGGTCCCCAAGGACGCCAAGGACGACTGGCCCCAGTTCTGCGCCTCCCTTCGCGAGGTCGCCCACGCCCTGCGCGACGACAAACCCGCCCGCGCCATCGAGCTCGCCATCGAGGGCTGGTATGGCGACCACCTGAAGGGCGCCTACGCCGACTACGTCGACCGCTACGAGGAGTTGAAGGCGCTGATCGGCTTCGCCGAGCGCTTCGACGACATCCAGGACCTGCTCGCCCAGATCGTCCTGCTCAACGGCGAAACCAGCGAGAAGGAGGTCGCCCCGCCCCAGGACGCGATCAAGCTCACCACCGTGCACCAGGCCAAGGGCCTCGAATACGACGCCGTGTTCGTGATCGGCCTCGCCGACGGCCTCTTCCCTGGCCGCCGCTCCATCGAGGACGGCGACGTCGAGGAGGAACGCCGACTCTTCTATGTCGCCGTCACCCGCGCCAAGAACGAGCTCTATCTCTGCTACCCGAAAATCGCCTCCCGCGCCGGCCCCGGCGGCATGCTGCTGAATCCCAGCCGCTTTCTCACCGAGCTCTCGCCCGCGCTCTACGAGCCGCTCCGCATCAAACGCCAGTTCGGCTGGTGAAGCCGCTCCGCCCCGTCACTCCATCAGTGTCCACGATTCGATCTGGCGATTCGTGAACATGTCCTGATCGATCCGAAGCACCAACAGGCGCTCGGCGGAAAACGGCCGCTCCGGCATCCGATGCAACTCAAGCCGCCCCGTCGCCTTGACCAACGCGTGGTCCCGCAGGGTCACCTCAGCCCGAAACCCGAGCGGCACGCCCCAGACCGCCGCGATCTCCGCATGGACCGCACGCTCGATCTCTTCGGGCGCCGGCTCGGCAAAAGGTGCGGCCGAAGCCGTCGCCACCGGAGGCGGCTCGGCCACCGCCACCGGAGAACGTGATCCCCCGGCCGGAATCACGACGGGCGCGGGACGGCGAAATTCGCTGAAAAAGGAGAGGCGGGGCTTCATGATCTCAACGAAGTCCTTAATGAGGCGTTTTACTAAAAATTGAAAGAATGGATTTCATTGAATTTTGACAAAGCACCACACTGGAAACGCATACGCACAACTCCCAAACACGGCATCGCCGACCCGCGGCCCGGTCCCCGGCCGGCCCGACACCCGCCCACAACCGCCCCGTCAGGCGAGGATTTCGCGCAGGCTGTCCAAATCCATCACCGTCGCCACGCTCTCCTCCTGGATCACCGCCTCCGCCAGCGCCGATTTCTCCCGCTGCAGGGCGCGAATTTTTTGCTCCACCGTGCCCGCCGCGATCAAGCGGTAGGCGATGACGGGCTTGGTTTGGCCGATGCGATGGATGCGGTCGATGGCCTGCGCCTCGGCCGCCGGATTCCACCACGGGTCGAAGAGGATGGCGTAGCTCGCCGCCGTGAGGTTTAGGCCGAAGCCCGCCGCCTTGAGCGAGAGCAGGAACACCGTTTTGGTCGGATCGCGTTGGAACTCGTCCACCAGCTCGGCGCGGTTCTCGGTCGCGCCCGTCAGAATCAAATGCCCGATTCCGCCCGCCTCCAGACGATCGCGGATGATTTTCAACATCTCGACGAACTGACTGAAAACGAGCACCTGGTGCCCCTCGTCCGCCAGCTCCTCGATCCGCTCCATCAGCGCGTCGAGCTTCGCGCTCGGCAGCTCAGCGTGCGCGGCGTCGATCAACGCCGGATGGCAGCAAATCTGCCGCAAGCGCAGCAGGCTCGCGAGCACGTGAAACCGCACCGCGTCGAGCGCGCTCTTGGTTTCGACCCCGAGGAGCTGCGCCCGCGCGCGCTTCAGCTCGGCGTCGTAGAGCCGACGCTGCTCGCCCTCGAGTTCCACCACGATCTCATCCTCGGTGCGCGGCGGCAGATCCGGCGCCGCCTGCGCCTTGGTCCGGCGCAGGAGAAAATGCCGCACGCGGCGATGTAGCCGCGCCAGCGCCGCCGGATCCACCTCGGGATACTGCCGCCGGAAACCCGCCTGATCGCCCAGCAAACCGGGCTGCGCGAAGGCGAACAAACTCCACAAGTCGGCCAGCCGGTTTTCGATCGGCGTGCCGGTCAACACCAGCCGGTGCCTCGCCCGCAGCGAACGCGCCGCCACCGCGACCTGGCTGCCGGGGTTCTTGATGAACTGCCCTTCGTCGAGCACGACCACGTCCCACGCCTCCGCCCGGAATCGCGCCGCGTGCAACCGCAGCTGGGTGTAGTTGGCCACCAGCAGACGCGGCTGGTCAGCCGTCCGCGCCGCCGCTCCTCCGGGGCCGGGAAAAAACGCCCCTATCCCCAGCCCGGGCGCAAAACGCTCCGCCTCCGCCAGCCACCCGTGCGTGACGCTCTTCGGACACACCACCAAAGCGCGAAACGGCCCCGCCTCCGCCGCGCGCGGCTGCCCCGCGAGGTGCAGCAGCCAGGCTAGCGTCTGCACCGTCTTGCCCAAGCCCATGTCGTCCGCCAACACCCCGCCAAAACCCTGCGCCGAAAGGTGCGCCAAAAACTGAAACCCCTCCGCCTGGTAGGGCCGCAAGGTGGCCTTCAATCCCTCCGGCAGACCCGGCGCCGGGTGCGCAGCAATCCGCGCCGCCCGGTCCTGCAAGGCGTGCACGAGGAGCGTGTCGCGCGCCGCCAACGCCTCGGCCTCGAGCGCGAGTTGCAGGACGTGCAGCCGATGCCGCGCCGGGCGCCCCCCGGCGGTGACGTCGTCCACCCCCAGTCCGAGCCGGTCGAGCGCCGCGGCCGCGTCCGCCTCGACCTTCACCTCTTGCGCGACCCGCCGCCAACCGTGGCGCGGGAGGTTCACCCACTTGCCCCGGGCCTTGAGCAACAAGGCCACCTCGTCGGCGCTCAGCGTGGTATCCGCCACCTTGAGACCGACCGTGAGGTCGAACCAGTCCTGCTGCGCGTCCGGCGCGGCCGCGACCGACACCTCGAGCTGGGCCCGCAGCGGCTCGCCCAACAGGCTAGCCAGCTCGGGTGAAAGCACGACCTCCAGCCCGGCGGGCTGAGCCGCGTGCCACGCGAGGAATTCGTCCGGGAAATCGTCGTCCACCGTGCGCGTCCACGCCTCCGCCCAGCCGTCCCAGACCAAGTCGAGGCGGCCGAAGCGCGCGCTCGCCGCCCGTGCCGCCGCGAGGTCGAATTCGAGCAACGGCGCGCCCGCCACCACCGGCGGCGGCGCCGAGTCCTTGCCCCAACGCCAACCCGTCCCGTCGGCCCACTGCTGCGCGCAGGGCGGCTCATCGGCGACGGCCAGCAACTGGGCGTTAAACTCCCTTTCGCGTCCGTCCGGCGCCGGCGCGAGCCAGCACTTGAGCCGTGGCTTGAGCGCGACCACCCGCACGTCGGAGCCGAGTCCCGACGGCAGACGCAGCCCCGCCGCGCGCAGCCGCGGCAGGAGACGCGGATCGGTCAAGGCCGCCACCGGCAGACGCGCGGAGGGTCCCGGCGCCGGGCCGCGCCAAATCCGTCCATCGAAAAGGTAAAGCGGTTCCGGCCGGAGCGTCGCCAACACCACCGGCTCGGCGATGCGCCCGTCCGGCGCGACCAGCCGCAGATCGAGCTGGTCGGGCCGCTCCGCGCTGAGCGCCGCCTCGGGCGCGAGCGGTTGCTCCTCTATGCAGAAGGGCGTGCCGTCGGGACGCGCGAGAGCCCCGCGCACCGCCGCCACCCCGAGCAGGCCCGCCACCGCCGCCACCGGCAGGGGCCGGCGATTGGAAAGCCCGGCGGGCGCGAGACGGCACTCGGCCGCCAGCGCCGCCCCGAGCGCCGCCTCGGCGGGCGGGAGCGACTCGAAGTCCGCCGGCCGCAACGCCGCCAGTTCGCTCAACCAACGCTGCGTCGGCGCGCGCCAGGGTTTGTCCGCCTCCGCCCGGACCTCGACCATCCAACCGCCGGCCCCGTCGAGGCGCACCCGCAGACCCGCCCGACAAGCCAGCAGGGCCGGATTGGCGAGTTCCGCCTTCTCCTCGGGCGTAGGCAGGGCCCGGATCCAGCCCGCGAGTTCGTTCTCCAGCGCCCGGTCCCGGACCGAGGCCGGATCGGCCGGCGCGAACAGCGGGCTCGGCGCGACCGCCGCGACCACCAAGGCCGGATCGCGGCCATCCCGCGCCCCGGCCTCGCAGGACGCGATCCAGGCCAGCCCCGCCGCGTAGGCGTGTTTGCAGTCCACCCCGACCGCGCAGGAACACCGCGTGGTCCAGTCGCCCCGGGTGTAGAACAAGGTCAGCGCGTAACGCGCCCCGCCCTCGACCTCCGCCTTCACGTGGTGGTCGGCCTCGGACCAGACCCGCAACACCGCCCCGCCTTGGAAGTAGTCGCGCCCCCGCTGCCGCGCCCCGGCGTCGAATAGATCCAACCGCGCGCGCAGCGCGTCGATCGCCTCGGGCGTGCGGACGGTGCGCACGACCGGGGCGCGAAAACGCGGGGGCATTACCGGAGCGGCGGGTTAATAAACCTGCTCGTCGAGCAGGGCGAGAAGCTCGGCTTCGGTCACGCGGCGCTGCGCCATGGAGTCGCGCTCGCGCAGGGTGAAGGTGTCGCCTTCCTTCTCGATGGTGTCGAAGTCGATGGTCACGCACCACGGCGTGCCGATCTCATCCTGACGACGGTAGCGGCGACCGATCGCGCCGGCCTCATCGTAGAACACGGCGTAGCGACGCTGGAGTTTTTTGTGCAGGGCCTGGGCGCGGGCGACGAGGGCCTCCTTGTTTTTGAGCAGGGGCAGAATGGCGACCTTGACCGGGGCGATGCGCGGGCTGAGGCGCAGCACGGTGCGCATCTCGGAGTTGCCCTTCTCATCCACGACCTGCTCCTCGGCATAGGCCGCCGTGAGCACGGCGAGGAAAATGCGATCGAGGCCGACCGCCGGCTCGATGACGTGCGGCACGAATTTTTTCTTCGTCGCCTCGTCGAAGATTTCCTGCGGCTTGCCCGACGCCGCGGCGTGCTGGCCGAGGTCGTAGTTGCCGCGGGCGGCGATGCCCCAGAGTTCCTGCACGCCGAAGGGGAATTTGAACATGATATCCGTCGTGCCCTTGGAGTAGAACGCCAGCTTCTCCTTGAGGTGGTCGTATTCGGAGAGATGCGAATCGGGCAGGCCGATGCTCTTCAGCCAATCCTTGCACCAGTCGATCCAGTAGCGGTGCCACTTCGCCCAGTCGTCGTCCTCGTGGATGAAGAACTCCATCTCCATCTGCTCGAACTCGAGCAAGCGGAAGATGAAGTTGCGCGGCGTGATCTCGTTGCGAAACGACTTGCCGGTCTGGGCGATGCCGAAGGGCAACTTCACCCGGCCGGTGTCGACCACGTTCTTGAAGTCGACGAACATGCCCTGCGCCGTTTCGGGGCGCAGGTAGGCGACGGACGAGGCGTCGGTCATGGCGCCGACGTTCGTCTGGAACATCATGTTGAAGGCACGCGGCGGCGTGAGGTCGGGGTTGCCGGTGGCGGGCGACGGGATGAGAACGATTTCCTCCGGCTTGGCCTCGGTGAAGTCCTTGGGCTGGACGGCGGCGAGCGTGCCTTGGATGGCCTTCTTGCGCTTCAGTTGCTCGGCGGCGGCCTGGAGCTCCTCGGTGGTCCGCTCGCTCTCCAGCGCGGAGACGTAGCCGACGGTTTGCGCGACGCCGTCCGCGCCGGTCACGACCACGGGGGCCCAGAAGAGCTGGTCGGCGCGGTAGCGGTTCTTGGAGACCTTGCAGTCCACCAGCGGATCGCTGAAGCCGGCCACGTGGCCCGAAGCCTCCCAGACCTTGGGATGCATGATGATGGACGTCTCGATGCCCACGACGTCGTCGCGGCGGCGCACCATGTCGCTCCACCAGCAGTCGCGGATGTTTTTCTTCAACTCCACCCCGAGCGGACCATAGTCGAAGAAGCCGTTGAGCCCGCCGTAGATCTCGGAGGACGGGAAAACGAAGCCGCGGCGTTTCGCGAGGGAAACGAGGGCTTCCATGAGGTTGGCGGGCGCGGGGGAGGCGGCGGGCGAAGACATAAGGGCGAAGGCTAACGAACGCGCGGGCCGCCGGTCAATGGCGCGCCTCGACGGAATCCCTTGCGCCGCAACGACCCGCCCCGGCACCCGGCCGGCCTACGTAGGCGGGGCGATTGACAAGCCCCGCCCGCCGGGCCAGCCTGTGCCCGTTCTTTGGATACGCTTGCCTAAGCCGTCGCCGCTTCCTCGGCGCCGGCGCGGGGGACCCAAATTTCCGGCGCGCTCTCTCGCGCCGGACGGGGCGAACGGACGCGGGCAACCGCGGCCAAGGTGACCTTCCAGCACCAAGCCCGTCAGCTAACCTCGTCGGCCCATGGGAGGGTGATCCACTGTGACCCGCGCGTGCGGTGTTCCCACGGTCTCCCCAATCTAACCGCGTCCGCGCGCCCCGCCGGGAACACCGGCGAAGCCGCGGCCGCACGTCAGGATACCGTCAATGAACTCGTTCCTCGTCTCGCCCTGGGGTGTCGCGGCCGTCTGCGCCCACCTCCTCCTCGGCTGCGCCGGCCTCGTGCTGGCCGGCCTCGCCCTGAAGTCCCGCATCCCCGCCGCGCGCCTCGCGCTCGGCCTCGCCGCCCTCGCCGGCCTCGCCTCCGCCTTCGCCCTCGCCTCCGGCTGGCCTGAGCGCGCCGGTCTCGCCCTGGCCTTCCTCGTCACCTCGCCCGTGCTGCTCGGCCTGGTCGTCATCCGCGAGGACGAAGTCGGCGTTGTGGTGAAGAAATTCGCGCGCCGCCACCTGCCCGCCGGCCAGCTCATCGCGCTGGCCGACGAGGCCGGCTACCAGGCCGACACCCTCGCGCCGGGCCTCCACTTCGGCCATGGCTTCTGGCAATACACCGTCGCCAAGGCCCCCGTCGTCGTCGTGCCCTCCGGCGAGATCGCCCTCGTGGTCGCCGCCGCCGGCGCCCCCATCCCGGCCGAACGCATTCTCGCCCGCGTCGTCGCCTGCGACGACTTCCAGGACGCGCGCCGCTTCCTGCTCGGCGGCGGCGAGAAAGGCCGCCAGCTCGGCCTGCTCACCGCCGGCTCCTACCGCATCAACCCCGCCCTCTTCACCGTGATCACCGCGCGCAACGCCGCCGGCCACGACATGGACCCGGCCGATCTCCACGTCCACTCCGTGCAGTCCGACATGGTCGGCATCGTCACCGCCCTCGACGGCCAGCCCATCGCCGCCGGCGAGATCGCCGGTCCCGTCGTGCCCGGGCACGACAACTTCCAGAACGCCCGCGCCTTCCTCGACGCCGGCGGCCGCCGCGGCCTCCAGGAACAGGTCCTCCTGTCCGGCTCGTGGAACCTGAACCCGTGGTTCGTGCGCGTCGAACAGGTCCCCATGCTCGCCATCCCCATCGGCTCGGTCGGCGTCGTCATTTCCTACGTCGGCCTCGCCCACGAGGACGTCAGCGGCAGCGCCTTCAAACACGGCGACCTGGTCAACGTCGGCCACAAGGGCGTGTGGGTTTCCCCGCTCAACCCCGGCAAACACCCGATCAACACCCGCATCATGCGCGTCGAGCTCGTGCCCACCACCAACATCGTGCTGAACTGGGCCAACCGCACCGAGTCGCACCACTACGACTCCAAGTTGAGTTCCATCACCGTGCGCTCGAAGGACGGCTTCGCGTTCAACCTCGACGTGGCCCAGATCATCCACGTCGGCGCGCTCGACGCCCCGAAGGTCATCTCGCGCCTCGGCTCGATGCAGAACCTCGTGGACCACGCCCTCCAGCCCATCGTCGGCAACTACTTCCGCAACTCCGCCCAACACCACACCGTGCTGGATTTCCTGAATGCCCGCAGCGAGCGCCAGGTCGAGGCCGCCGGCCACATCCGCGCCGCCCTCGCCGCCTACGACGTGCAGGCGATCGACACCCTCATCGGCGACATCACGCCCCCCGCCGAGCTGATGAAGACCCAGACCGACCGCAAGATCGCCGAGGAGGAGAAGAAAACCTACGAGACCCAGGAGGCCGCCCAAAACCAGCGCCAGGAACTCGTGCGCGCCACCGCCCTCGCCAACATCCAGCAGCAGATGGTCGACGCCGACCAGGGCGTGCGCATCGCCGAACTGCGCTCCCAATCCGCGATCAAACAGGCGACCGGCGAGGCCGAGTCCCTCCGCCTCCGCGCTTTGGGCGAGGCCGAGGGCATCCGCGCCACCGGCGACGCCAAGGCCCAGGCCTACCGCGCCGGCGTCGAGGCCCTCGGCGCCCAGAGCTACACCCTCATGCAGCTTACCCAGACCCTGGCGGATAAAAACATCCGCATCGTGCCCGACGTCTCCGTGACCGGCGCGACCGGCGGCTCCGGCCTGCTCGACACCATGCTGGCCCTGCTCGCTCGGGAAAAAACCCGCGACCCCGCCGCAAACTGACGCGCTCCCGGCCGCATGCGGCCGGCGTCTTGAGGTTTTCTTAACGCGCGGACGCCTCCGCTTGATTAGGCGTCCGCGCCACGCCGTGGCAGAATGGCCGGATGAACCTCCAAGACGTTCTCCTCCTCGCCGCGACCCTCGCGTTCTTCGTCCTCTCCGCCGCCTAAGCGGCCGCCTGCGGCAAACTCCGATAGTTCGTCCGCCGCCCACCGCCGCTTCCCTCCCCGTCATGGAACTCACGCTCATCGGCCTGATCGCCGTCGCCCTGCTCGCCTACCTCGTCGTCGCCGTCGTCCGACCCGAAAAGTTCTGAACCCGCCGCCGCCTCTCCCATGAATCTGCCCAACGCCTGGCTTCAATTCGCGCTCTTTCTCGGCGCGCTCCTCCTGCTCACCAAGCCGCTCGGCCTGTTCCTTGAGCGCGTGCTGGAGCCGCGCGGGAAGACCTTCCTCGACCCCGTGGTGCGCCCGCTCGAGCGCCTGACCTACCGCCTCTGCGGCATCGACCCCGAGCGCGAGCAATCCTGGCTCGCCTACGCCTTCTCGGTGCTCGCCTTCAGCCTCGTCGGCCTGCTGTTCACCTACTTCATCCTGCGTTTCCAGGATCGCCTCCCGCTCAACCCGCAGAACTTCCCCGGGCTCTCCGCCCACCTCGCGTTCAACACCGCCGCCAGCTTCACCACCAACACGAACTGGCAGAGCTACGGCGGCGAATCGACCCTGTCCTACTTCTCCCAGATGGTGGGCCTGACGATCCACAACTTCACCTCGGCCGCCGTCGGCATCGGCATCGCCGCCGCCCTCGTGCGCGGCATCGCCCGCCAGAGCGCCGCCACCATCGGCAACTTCTGGGCCGACCTCGTCCGCGTCACCTACTACGTGCTCGTCCCGTTGTGCCTGGTGTTCGCCGTGTTCCTCGTCTCGCAGGGCATGATCCAAAACTTCGCGCCCTACACCGCCGCCCAGACGGTCGAGGGCGCGACCCAGACCATCGCCCAGGGCCCCATGGCCTCGCAGGTCGCGATCAAGATGCTCGGCACCAACGGCGGCGGCTTCGTCAACGCCAACGCCGCCCACCCCTACGAGAACCCCACTCCCCTCGCCAATTTTCTCCAGATGCTGGCCATCTTCGCCATCCCCAGCGCGCTGACCTACACGCTCGGCCGCATGGTGAAAAACCAGCGCCACGGCTGGGCCGTGTGGAGTGCTATGGCGTCGTTGTTCATCGCCGGAGTGCTCGTCTGCTGGTGGGCCGAGGCGGCCGGCAATCCCATCCACCAAAAGCTCGGGATCGCCGCCGCCGACGGCAACCTGGAGGGCAAGGAGGTCCGCTTCGGCATCTTCAATTCCGCCCTCTTCGCCACCATCACCACCGACGCGTCCTGCGGGGCGGTGAACTCGATGCACGATTCGTTCACCCCCCTCGGCGGCCTCGTCCCGCTGTTCAACATCCAGACCGGCGAGGTGATCTTCGGCGGCGTCGGCGCCGGACTCTACGGCATGTTGATCTTCGTGGTCCTCGCGGTGTTCATCGCCGGCCTGATGGTCGGTCGCACCCCCGAATACCTCGGGAAAAAAATCCAGGCCTACGACGTGAAGCTGGTCATGCTCGTGTTGATCGCCTTGTCCGCCGCCACCCTCGGCGGCACCGCCTGGGCGAACGCGTCCGCCTGGGGCCAGGCCGGGCTCAACAACGCCGGCCCGCACGGCTTCTCTGAGATCCTCTACGCCTACAGCTCCGCCGTGGGCAACAACGGCTCCGCCTTCGCCGGCCTGACCGCCAACCCCGCCGACAGCGACCCGCGCTACAACACCACCCTTGGCTTCGCCATGCTGATCGGTCGCTTCCTGATGATCGTGCCCATCCTCGCCCTCGCCGGCAGCCTCGCCGGCAAGAAACTCGTGCCCGCCAGCGCCGGCACCTTCCGCGTCGAGGGACTCACCTTCGTCGTGCTGCTGATCGGCACCGTCATCCTCGTCGGCGCTCTCACCTACCTGCCCGCCCTAGCGATGGGCCCCGTGGTCGAGCACTTCCTGATGGGCGCGGGCAACCTGTTCTAAGCACAACCGCCTCAACCTTCATCTTCCCCCTTAAACTTTACCCGCCGCGCAGCGCGGCGTCCTCCCATGAGCACCAAAGCCGTCTCCCTTTTCGACCGCGCCATCCTCCGCCAGGCGGTCGCCGATTCGTTCAAGAAACTCGATCCGCGCGCCCAGCTGAAAAACCCGGTGATGTTCGTCACCCTGATCGGCGCCGCCCTCACCTTCCAGCAACTGTTCACCTCGCCCGAACCCTTCGACTACGTGCTCCAGATCGCCCTATGGCTGCTGTTCACCGTGCTGTTCGCCAACTTCGCCGAGGCCGTCGCCGAGGGTCGCGGCAAGGCCCAGGCCGACACCCTCAAGCGCGCCCGCACCCAGACCTTCGCCCGCCGCCTCGTCTCCGGCCGCGAGGAAAAGGCCGCCGCCACCGACCTCCGCCGCGGCGACCTCGTCGTGTGCGAGACCGGCGACATCATCCCCGCCGACGGCGACGTGATCGAGGGCATCGCTTCGGTGGACGAGTCCGCCATCACCGGCGAATCCGCCCCCGTGGTGCGCGAGAGCGGCGGCGACCGCTGCGCCGTCACCGGTGGCACCCGCGTGCTGAGCGACCGCATCGTCGTGCGCATCACCTCCGAACCCGGAAACACCTTCATCGACCGCATGATCGCCATGGTCGAGGGCGCCTCCCGCCAGAAAACGCCCAACGAGATCGCCCTCACCATCCTGCTTTCCGCGCTGACCATCATCTTCCTGCTCGTCATCGTCGCCCTGAAACCCTTCGGCGACTACGCCGGCGTCGCGTTCTCGATCACCACCCTGATCGCCCTGCTGGTCTGCCTCATCCCGACGACCATCGGCGGCCTGCTCAGCGCCATCGGCATCGCCGGCATGGACCGCCTGCTTCAGCGCAACGTCCTCGCCACCTCCGGCCGCGCCGTCGAGGCCGCCGGCGACATCGACGTCCTTCTCCTCGACAAGACCGGCACCATCACCCTGGGCAACCGCCAGGCGAGCGACTTCGTCCCCGCCCCCGGCATTTCCGCCGAACACCTCGCCGACGCCGCCCAGCTCGCCTCCCTCGCCGACGAGACCCCCGAAGGCCGCAGCATCGTCGTGC
>JAIXVP010000245.1 GCA_027482905.1 Opitutaceae bacterium | reverse complement strand
CCCTTGCCGATCTCAATCTTGGCGGAGTCCGCAATCCGAACGATGAACCGGTCTTCCTTCACCGAGGTGATCGTTCCGTAGATGCCGCCCGCCGTGACGATCTCATCGCCCGCGACCAACGCCTTCAGCATCTTTTCGTGCTCCTTCTGCTTCTTGCGCTGCGGCGCAATCATCAGGAAGTACATCGCCGCAAACATGAAAACGAGAAAGAGGATCTGGAACATTCCCCCTCCCGCAGGCGGAGCGGACTGGGCCAAGAAAACGGGGAGGATAAGGTTCGCGGAGGTCATGTACGGTTTGCGATTGAAGGTTTCTGAAAAAGAAACACCCATCTAACCCGCGCACTCTCGCCAAAAGCAAGCCATAACCCGACGCCCTTCCCCGCATTGAAAAGTAAGACCGCCTCCTCCTGGACCGCTGCCCAATCCGAAGAACTGTATGGTTTCAAGCGCTGGGGCGCGGAACACTTCGGCGTTGATTCCGAGGGCTTTGTCAACGTGCAGCCCTGCTCTGATGGGCGGGCCATCCGAATCATGGATGTCATTGAAGAGGCTGTCGGCATGGGCCTCCGCGCTCCAGTCGTCGTCCGCTTCCAAGATCTCCTCCGTCACCGGGTCGTCCAGCTCAACGAGCTCTTTCGCAAGGCGATCAAGGACGAGGGCTACCGCGGGGAGTACCGGGGCGTCTTCCCGATCAAGGTCAACCAACTGCGCGAGGTGGTCGACGAGATCATGGCGGCCGGAAAGGACTATCACTACGGTCTCGAGGCCGGCTCGAAGCCCGAGCTGATGATCGTCCTAGCGCTGCACGACAACAACAACCGCCTCATCGTCTGCAACGGCTACAAGGACGACGACTACATCCGCCTCGCCCTTCTCGGCCGGAAGCTCGGCAAGAAGGTGATCCTCGTTGTCGAACAGCTCTCCGAGATTGACGACATCATCCGCGTGTCCGAGGAGGTAGGCGTGAAACCCCTCATCGGTTTCCGCGCCAAACTCCAGACCCGCGGCGAGGGCAAGTGGTCCTCCTCCTCCGGCGACAACGCCAAGTTCGGCCTGAACACCGCCGAAATCCTCTTCGCCTGCGAAAAACTCCGCGCCGCCAAACTCACCGCCTCGCTGAAGCTGGTCCACTTCCACATCGGCTCCCAGGTCCCCAACATCCTCACGATCAAGAACGCCGTCATCGAGGCGTCCCGCTTCTACTGCCAGCTCGCGAAGATGGGCTTCCCCATGGGCTACCTCGACGTCGGCGGCGGCCTCGGCATCGACTACGACGGCTCCCGCACGAACTACGAGTCGTCCATGAACTACTCCATGGCCGAATACGCCCGCGACGTCGTCGCGAACGTGCGCGACATCTGCGACGCCATGAACGTGCCCGTGCCCGACCTCGTGTCCGAGTCCGGCCGCGCCATCGTCGCCCCCCACGCCATGCTCGTGGTCGAGGTTTTCGAGCGTATCAACAAACGCGAGACCCTCGGCGTGCAGCACCAGCCCAAGGAGAAACACAAGGTCGTGGTGGACCTCGAGTTCCTGCTCAAAAACAAGGCCAAGCTCGGAAAACTCGAACGTTTCCACGACGCCGTGCAGAAAAAAGAGGAGGCCTTTTCCCTCTTTAACCTCGGCTACCTCGACCTCGAAAACCGCGCCGCCGCCGAGTCGCTCTACTGGCAGGTCTGCGAACAGATCGCCCAGGAAACCCGCGACGCCGGCTACGTGCCCGAGGAACTGCGCGAGTTGAACAAACTCCTCGCCGACCAATACGTCTGCAATTTCTCCGTCTTCCAGTCCCTGCTCGACCACTGGGCCCTGAAGCAGCTCTTCCCCATCGCCCCGCTCCACCGCTTGGAGGAGGAGCCCGCCGTCAACGCCACCCTGGTCGACATCACCTGCGATTCCGACGGCAAGATCGGCACCTTCATCGACCTGCAGGACACCAAGGATTACCTCCAGCTCCACGCCCTCAACGGCAAACCCTACTACCTCGGCATCTTCCTGACCGGCGCCTACCAGGACATCATGGGCGACCTGCACAACCTCTTCGGCCGCGTCAACGAGGTCCACGTGTTCCTCGAGGACGACGAGCCCAACGGCTACTACATCGAGGAAACCCTCTCGGGCGTGCGCATGAGCGAGGTCATCGAGACCGTGCAATACCAATGGGAAGACCTCTGTCGTCGCATCAAGACCCAGATCGACACCGCCACCAAGAAGGACCTGGTCAAACCCCGCGAAGGCGTGCGCCTGCTGGAGTTCTACGAGGGCCAGATGCTGGCCAAGACCTACCTCAACATCGACCGCAGCGCCACCTCCGCCGAGGAGCCCCGCGCCCCCAAGACCCCGCGCGCCCCCCGCGCCGCCGCCAAGGCCGCCAAACCCGCCGCCCGCCGCGCCCGCCCCGCCGCCAAGGGCTAGGCCGCCACGCGCCTCGTTCCACTCTCGACCGGACCGCGCATCCGTGACGCCTCCGCGCGCTGCGAGATTGCCACCGCCTCGCCCGGCCGCCGGAGTCATCCCCCGCCATGACCAGTCTCGCGCTCCTGCCGCCCCTCGCCTTTGCCCTGCCCTCCGCCGGAGAATGGATCGAGGCCATCCCCATCATTCTCTCTCTCATCGTGATCGAGGGCCTGCTGAGCGTGGACAACGCCCTCGCCATCGCCGCGATGGCCAACCACCTGCCGGAACACGAAAAGAAGAAGGCTCTGCGCTGGGGCATCATCGGCGCCTACGCCTTCCGCGGCCTGGCCATGGCCGGGGCCGCCTTCATCATCTCCAACCCCTGGCTGAAGATTATCGGCGCCGCCTACCTCGTCTACCTGATGTGCGCCCACTTCACCAAAGCGGCCGAGGACGAAGATAAGGACGCCACCGGCGCCGCCCACCTCGCCGGGCGCGGCTTCTGGGCCACCGTAGCGTCCATCGAACTGATGGACCTCAGCCTGAGCGTGGACAACGTTGTCGCTGCCGTCGCCATGAGCCCCAAGCTCTGGATCGTCTGCCTGGGCGTGTTCATCGGCATCCTCGCCCTGCGTTTCGTCGCCGGCTACTGTCTGAAGCTGCTGGAGAAGTATCCGATTCTTGAACACACCGCCTTCCTGCTCATCGGCTACGTCGGCGCCATCCTGGTCGTGGAGATCGTCTCCGTCCACATGGGCCACCCGATCCACATCGGCGCCTTCCGGAAATTCATCGGCATCGTCCTGATCACCGCCGCGACGATCTTCTACTCCCGCCGCCCCGCCCTGCAACGCGCCGCCGGCCCCGCCCTGCGCGTCGTCCGCCTGCCCATGCTCGGCTTCTCCGCCGTCGTCGGCGCCGTGCTCGCCGTGGTCGCGTGGCCGTTCAAGGCCGCCTTCCACGCCCTTCGCCCGAAGTCCGGCCCCGCCGCCTGAGCGCCCAGCGCATGCTTTTCCGCTGCCAGCCCGGCTTCGAGGACCTGCTCGTCGGCGAACTCCGCGCCGTCGGCGTCGCCGCGACCGAACGCGGCGGAGGCTGGGCCGTGACCGCCCCCGCGCCGGGCCCCGCCCCCGAACTCTGCTTCGCCCACGCCGTCCACCTCGCGCCGGTCGAGCTCGCGGCGGATTCCGTCAACGCCCTCGCCGCCCGCCTGCTGGAACACTTCCTCGCCAGCGCCCGCGACGAACGCTTCGAAGCGCCCTGGCCCTGCGTGTTTTCGGCCGCCGCCGGCCTCGACGGCCTCGGTCGCCGGACCGACGCCGTCGCGACCGCCTTCCACGAGCTGTTGAAGAAACGCCTCGGCCGCGTCGCCCGCCTCGCGATCGAGGAAATCCCGCGCGGCGCCGGCGCCGCCCGCGGCTTGTTTGTCCATTTCGTCGATTTCAAAAAAGCCCTCGTCGCCCGCGAACTGGTCTCCGGCGGACAACGTCGCATGGCCGACGATCCCCTCGCCCCCTCGCGCAGCTACCTGAAGGTCGAGGAGGCCTACACCCTGCTCGGCCGCGAGCCCGCCCCAGGCGAATTCGTGGTCGACCTCGGCGCCGCCCCCGGCGGCTGGAGCTACTCCGCCGCCAAGCGCGGCGCGCGCGTGCTCGCCCTCGACAACGGCCCGCTGAAGGGCGGCGCCCTCGACCACCCCCTGATCGAGCATCGCCGGGCCGACGCCTACGGCCACCGCCCCGGCCCCGGCGAACGCGCCGACTGGCTGTTCTGCGACCTCGTCGACGACCCGCACCACGTGTTGCAAAACCTCGTCGCCCCCTGGCTCGAAAACGCCTGGTGCCGCCGCTTCGTCGTCATCCTGAAATTCGGCCGCGTCGATCCCCTCGCTCTCCTGCGCGAAGTCCGCGCGCCGGATTCGGTGTTTTCCCGCTGCGCCCCCGGCACCCGCGTCCGCCACCTTTTCCACGACCGCGAGGAGTTCACCCTCGTCGGCGAACTCTCCGCCTGAGCGCGGCTCCCCGCTCCCCACTCCCAGCTCCCATGAGCCTTTCCCACGAACTCACGCTCTGCGGCCTGCCCGCCGTCCAGGCCCGTTTCGCCCGCGACCCCGGCTCGATCAAGCGCCTGTTTTTCGACGAGCCCACGAGCCGCAAGCTGGGCGCGATCTGCAAGGCCCTCGCCGCTGCGAAAAAAGTCTACCGCTGCGTCCCGCCGGCCGAGCTGGAAAAGATCGGCGGCACCCTTCACCACGGCGGCGTGGTCTGCATCGCCCACGCCCCCTTGCTCGCCGCCCCGACACCGAAGCAGGTCGCCGCCTGGGCGGCGAAACGCGAGCCGCTCCTGGTCCTCGACCGCATCGGCAACGCCCACAACCTCGGCGCCATCGCCCGCTCGGCCGCGTTCTTCGGCGTCACGAACATCGTCATCCCCTTCCACCCCTCCGCCGCCCTGCCCGGCGAGGCCGCCCACCGCGTCGCCGAGGGCGGGCTGGAACACATCACGGTGTGGCGCGTCCCCACCCTGCCCACCTTCCTCGCCGGCCTCGCCGGCGCGGGCTACGAAATCCTCGGTGCCGCCGCCCACGGCGGCGCGCCCCTGCCCCGCTCGTCCACCGCCAAACCCCTCGCCCTCGTCCTGGGCAACGAGGAACACGGTCTCGCCCCCGAGGTCGCCAAGGCCTGCACCCGCCTCGTGTCCCTCGCCGGCAGCGGCAAGGTCGAGTCGCTCAACGTCTCCGTCGCCGCCGCCGTGCTCCTGCACGCGCTGCTGGCAAAGTGACCGCCCTCAAGCCGCGCCGCCCACCCGCAGAGCCAGCCGCCCCGCGCGCCGCGTCAACCGCACCGACACCCCGAAAGTCTCGCCCAGCCGCGCCGCCGTGAGCACGTCCGCGCGCGGGCCCGCCCCCGCCACCCGTCCCTCCCGGAGCAGCAGCGCGTGGGAAAACCCCGGCGTGATCTCCTCCACGTGGTGCGTGACCAGCACGAGCGTCGGGCCACGCGGCTCGCGGGCCAGCGTCTCCATCCGCGCCAAAAAATCCTCGCGCGCCGCCGGATCCAGCCCGGCGCAGGGCTCGTCGAGGATAAGCAGTTTCGGCCGCGCCATGAGCGCCCGCGCGATCAAAACCCGTTGCCGCTCGCCCTGAGAAAGCACGCCCCACGCCCGCCGCTCCAGGCCGGCCGCACCCGCCCGGCGCAGTTGCGTCCGCGCCCGCCGCGCCTCCGCCGCCGTCGGCTCACCCCAGAGGTCGAGCTGCGCCCGCGCCCCGCTGGCCACCGTGCAAAGCGCCGGCTCGTTGAAGGGCACCGAGGCCTGCAGCGCGCTGGAGACGATACCGATGAGCGGACGCAGCTCCCGCCAATCGTATCTACCATACCCGTGTCCGAGCAGCCGGATGCGTCCCGCTGAAGGCGTGAGGTAACCGAGGAGCACCTTGAGCATCGAGGTCTTGCCGCAGCCATTCGGGCCCAGGACCACCCAATGCTGGCCGCGCTCGACCCGCCAATCGACCCCGTCGAGCACCGCCACGTCGTCCCGCAGGACCCGCAGACCATCGAGTTGCAAGAGCGGCGCGCTTCCGGGTTTCATGGGGCGAAGACGCTGCCGCCCAGCTCGTCGAGGTCAACCCGCCCGCGCCCGCTCGGCCCGCCGCGCCCTGTGTCGCTTCGTATAAACCCCGAAACCCGCGCGCGTGCTTGGCGTCCAACCGGAATCGCCCACCTTCCTCCCATGCGTCTCCCCGCTCCCCTCGCCCGCCACCTGCTGGCCGGCCTCGTCCTGCTCTCCGCCCTGCGCGCCGCCCCCGAAGCAGCGCCCGCCCCGACCGCCGCCCCGGACCGCAGCTTTGCCGTCGTCGTCTACAACGTGGAAAACCTCCACGACCTCGACGGCGTCGCGCTCTACGACGAGTTCCAGGGGACCAAATACACCCCCGCCCACGTCGCGGTGAAGATCGCCAATATCACCACCGTGCTCGCAAAGGTGGACAAAGGAGCCGGCCCCGCCATCGCCGCCTTCAACGAGATCGAGCTCGATCAAACCCCCGCCACCACGGTCAAGGACTACGACCAGTGGCTCGCCTCCGTCTCCGGCACCACCGCCAAAGCCCTGCTAGCCCAATCCCCTCTGCCCGCCGAGCTCGCCGGCCTCCCCGCCGAGGCCTGGCTCCTCAAGGCCTGCGTCGACGCCGGCCTCACCGGCTACCACGTCGTGGTCACCGACGAGCAACCGCGCGAAGGCGCCGCCGTGCGCAACGTCCTCTTCACCCGCTTCCCCGTCACCGCCACCCGCACCCTGCCCGTGGAAGGCGCCCGACCCATCCTCGAGGCCACCCTCGACGTGGAGGGCCGCCCGCTCACGGTTTTCGTCAACCACTGGAAATCCATGCGCGGCAAAGACCCCGCCGACACCGAGCCCGTCCGCCGCCAAAACGCCGGCGTGCTCCGCGCCCGCCTCGACGAACTTCTGAAGGCCGACGCCAACGCCGACATCCTCGTCGTCGGCGACCTCAACTCCTCCTACAACCACAAGCAGATCCACCGCGAGCTCGGCGGTCCCTCCGCCATCAACGACGTGCTCGGCTCCCAGGGCAACGAACTCGCCGTCCGCGGCAAACAACGCGACCTCTACAACCTCTGGTTCGAGCTGCCCTCCGACCAACGCACCAGCGAAGTCTTCGACAACAAGTGGGGCACCTTGATGAACCTCATCGTCTCACGCGGTCTCTACGACCAGAACGGCGTGCAATACGTGGACAACAGTTTCGCCGTCCTGAAACTGCGCGGCCTCAACATGGATGCCTTCGGGCGGCCCATCGCGTTCTCGCGCGGCCGGGTTCCCTACGGCTTCTCCGACCACTTTCCCCTCTACGCCCGTTTCCGCCCGGTGGACGCCAACGCCAAGGACCAGTGGATGCCCCTCGCGCGCCCCAGCGAAACCGAAACCGGGCCGGCCACCTTGGTGAGCGCCGAGGTTTCCCCCACCAGCCTCTTCGCCACCGCCCTCAAGCCCTCCGACCTCCCCGCCGGGGCCGACGTCCGCGACGGCACCTACGACGGCAAGATTTTCTTCATCGAAGCCCCCGCCACCGTAAACGAAAAGGGCTTCGTCCAGGTCACCGTCGGCGGACTCGCCTACGATGTTTTCAGCCACGACAAGGAGCTTCGCGGCACCATCCGCGACCGCGCCCGCGCCGACGCCAAGCTGCGCTTTTACGGCGAACTCGGCACCTTCAAGGGCAACTGGCAGTTCATCGTCCACGGTAAAGAGTGGCTGAAGTAAGCGGATTTCGCCCCGGGGCTTACGTAGTTCTCGACTGGGCCATGCCGGGGCGACTATCCACTACGGCATGCACCCAAGGGTTTTAACCTCCTGCCCCCGCGCCCTGCTCGTCGCCTCGGTGCTTGCCGCCCTCCCCGCGCTGCACGCCGACACGCGCATCGGCGCCGGCCGCGCCGTGGTGGACGAGATCGTGGCCGACTCCACCACCCTGGCCCCGGTCCGCGCGCCCATTCCGTTCGCCGATTTTCGCTACGCCCACGTCGACGCGGACGAGAACGTCACCTTCATCGCCGACGATCCCTATCTCGTGGGCAAACCCCAGGCCGCCCGCACCCACGGCATCTACCGCTCCTCCTCCGCCACCGGCGAACTCGAGTGCATCGTCGGACCCGACACCGACCTGCCGGGCGGGGGACGCGCGAGCTGGATTCGCGGGCTGCAAAGCGATCGCTCCGCGTTGGTTTTCCACGCCGTCGTCGAGACGCCCGTCGCCCCCGGCGCACCCGAGAAAACGACCCCGGCCCGCATCGACGCGCTCTTCGCCTGGAACCGCGCCACCGGCCTGGTCCGGCTCGCCGCCGTCGGCCAGGTCGCGCCCGGGGGCGGTCGGTTCAAAAAAATCGGCTACGGAGCGCTGGACGACGAAACCATCGTGTTTTCCGCGCTGGACACGCTCGGCCGCCCCGCGCTGTTCGCCACCACGCCCACCGCGTCCAGCCTCTGGCGTTTGGTCGCCGCGACCACCGACGCCACCCCCGCCGACGGCCAGCTGGCAGCTCCCGCCGACGGCCTTTCCCTTTTCTGGTTTCAACCCTGGCTGCGCGACGGCGCCCTCGCCTTTGGTGCGCTCGACGGCGCCGGGCGCGAAAGCGTCTGGTTTGCGCCGTTGAACGACACCCTCCAGTCCGACGGCAAGCCCGTCGCCTCGCTCCCCGCAGCCTCCCGCCTGCCGCTCGCCGACCTCCCCGTGCCCGAGGGTGTCGTCCTGAATTACGTCGAGACCACCTCCACCAGCCGGGGCTGGATCGCCTTCAACGCCGGCCACGTAGCCAACCCGGACCGCCGCGGCTACGGCGGCGCGATGGTCCGGCGCGGCCAACCCGACTACGAAGGGGTTTTTCTCTTCAAGGAAGGCCGCTGCATCAACATCGTGGATACCGAGACCGGCATCCCGGGCCTCGAAAACGTCCGGTTCACGAACTTCGATTTCTGGACGACGTGCGATCAGGGCCGGGTGGTGTTCGTCGCCGGCGGCCCCGACGGCTTTCGCGGCGTCTACCTCTACGACGCCGCCCGGGAAGCGCTCTACTCCATCGCCACGACCGGTGATCTCGTGGACGGCCTGCGGCCGGTCGATTTCGAGGTCGGCTCCCGTCCGCTCGTCGGCGAACGCTGCGCCATCGTCGTAAAATTCGCCCCCGGCCAGCGACTCGCCGGCGGCATATACCTCGCCACGCTCCACCGCACCGCGACGAGGCCGCTCACGCGCTAGACATCGAATCGCGGCGGGTAACGGACTTTTATAGGCGACCCACCGCGGAAAAAGAAAAGCGAGAGGGCGATGCGGTCAGAGACTCCGCGAGGAGAGAGCGCCACCGATCTCGTTTGGCGGCTTTGCCTCCGCCTTCGGAACGGACTCGGCTTACGATTCGCGGGGTAGATCCAAACCCACGCACGAGTCGAAATCTCCGCCGGAGCGGGCGGGGCCTGCTTATTGGCGGGCCCCGCCTTCGCGGGTTGTGATCCAAGACCCGGCGAACGGGTCGCGATTTTCACCAACCGCTTTATTTACCGGATTTTTTGGCGGACTTCGTCGTGGTCGCCTTGGCGGTCGACTTGGCCGGGGTTTTGACAGCGGCTTTCGGCGCGTTCTCGACGGCCGGCTCGTGGGTCTTCGCGCCGCTGACGGACTTGGATGATTTTACCGGGACCTTGGGGGCTGCCGCGGTTGCGTTCTCAACCTGATCCGCGGCTTCGGCGACTCGAGCGACGGCAGGCTCGGTCGCGACGGCTTTGACGGCGGCGGCGGGCTGCGCGGCGACCGGGGCCGGAATGGCGAAAGACACGTGGTCGCGGGTGACGTAGGCGACGCCGTTCCACTCGCGCAGCATCACCACCAGGTGGCGGGCGTCGGCGCCGGGGCGCGTCGCGCGGAGGTGGAAGGCCTCCGGGTGCCAGCCGTCGTTGCCGGCGAGACTGCCGAGGATGGCGCCGGCGACCGGCGTGCCGCTGAAGGCGCCGCCGGTGTAGGGGGTCGCGAGGGCCCAGACCTCGACGGAGAGGGTGCCGCTCAGGTTGTCGGCGGCGCGGGGGTTGACGATGGTGTCGAGGTCGAGGACGAGCTCGGTGTCGGACTCGAACCAGCAGCCGACGGCGCCGACCAGACGGGGCTGGAGGAAGGCCTCGGGGCGGGCGTAGGCGAAGAAATCGTGGACGGCGACCTCGCCGGCGGCGTCGCGGGCGACGAGGGCGAGGGCGAGGTGGTATTCACGTTTGCCGGACGGAGCGAGGGCGCCCGCGGCGACCTCGTAGTTCTCGACCGCGCCGGTGAGCTCGGAGAGAGGAGGCAGGGGCGTCTCGGTCACCACGTGGGCGGCGAGGATGGTCTCGGCGGAAGCAGGGGCTTCGGCGGCCGCGACGAGGCGGAGGCTCCAGGCGCGGCCGGCGTCGGCGCGGGCGGCGTCGGCGGAGACGAAGGAGGCGTTCAGGTGGACGGTGTCGCCGTCGAGGCGGTAACCGTGGGAAGCGCCGAGGCGCGCCAAGGGGGTGGCGGCGACGGCGGCGGGGGTTTCATGGGTAGTCTGGGTTTTCATGGAGGAAAAAAGGGAGAGGAGGAGCTAGGAGCGAGAAGCTAGGAGCTAGGAGAAAGGAGGCAGCGGGAAGACGGAGTTCGGCGCGGGGGTTCAGCGTGCCGACTTCTAGATTCTCGCTCCTAACTCCTGGCTTCTTGCGTTTCTCATCTTCTCACCGTCGCCGGGTCGCGGAGGTCGAGGGTGTGAGGGAGCTCGGGGGCGATGTCGCGGGAGGCGGGGGGGACGGCGTGGCCCGGGGTGTGGCCGTGGGCGAAGAAACGCGCGAGGCGGCGGGACTCGGCCTCGTAGGCGTTGATCGGGAAGGTCACGTGGTTGCGTCCGCCGGGGTGGGCGACGTGGTAGGTGCAGCCGCCGAGCGAACGGCCGTTCCAGGTGTCGATCAGGTCGAACACGAGGGGCGAATCGACCGGGATGGTGGGATGCAGGCAGGAGGCGGGCTGCCAGGCGCGGTAGCGCACGGCGGCAACGAACTCGCCGTTCACCCCGGTGGGCTGGAGGGGCACGCGGGCGCCGTTGCAGGTGACGACATAGCGCTCGGGCGTGAAGCCGGTGACGAGCACCTGGACGCGCTCGATGGAGCTGTCCACGTAGCGCACGGCGCCGCCGGCGGCGCCCTCCTCGCCCATCACGTGCCAGGGCTCGATGGCGTGGCGGATCTCCAGCTCGAT
>JAIXVP010000175.1 GCA_027482905.1 Opitutaceae bacterium | reverse complement strand
CTCGGGCCGGCAGCCCTCTATGAGTTCCTCATCGGCCAGGTGCAGGAGGTTTACCGCCTGCAGGGCGTGACGATCAACGACAAGCACATCGAGATCATCATCCGCCAGATGCTCCGCAAGGTCCGCATCACCGATCCGGGCGACAGCGAGTATTTCTGGGGCGAGCAGGTGGACCGCACCACCTTCCTGTCCGAGAACCGTCGCATCGAGGAGGCCGGCGGCAAGCCCGCCGAGGCCGAGCCCATCCTGCTGGGCATCACCAAGGCCTCCCTCGAGACCGAGAGCTTCATCTCGGCCGCGAGCTTCCAGGAGACGACCCGCGTCCTCACCGACGCCTCCACCCTGGGCAAGATCGACAACCTCCGCGGCTTTAAGGAGAACGTGATCATGGGTCACCTCATCCCCGCCGGCACCGGCCTGCCGACCTACAAGAAGGTCCGCATCAGCCTTCCCTTCGGCGCCGACGCCGAGGAAGCCGCGCCCGCCGAGGTGGGTTAAACGCCTCCGCGATCGTGTTTCCGTTCAGGCCGCCCGGCTCCCGCCGGGCGGCCTTTTTTGTGCCGCCTTTCCCACGTGCCTTTGACCCTATCGTCCGGAAGGCAGGGCCAGTCCGTGGGTCAAGGCGAGGGCGGCGGTGACGGCGGTTTCGAGCCGCAGCACGCGTTCACCGAGGGAACACAGGGTGAACCCGGCGGCGCGCAGGGCGTTTCGGTCGGCGGCGCCCCAGCCGCGTTCCGGGCCGAAGGCGAGCGTGAGCGGATTCATCCTTTGACCGGCCAGGACGCTGGCGAGAGGGGAGCTTGCCTCGTAGTTGTCGAGGGCCAGGCGCGCCGCATCCGGGGGCGGCGCGCGCAGCGCCGAGGCGAGCGTGTGCGTCCAGGTGATCTTGGGCAGACGGGTGTCGCAGGCCTGGGCGGCGCCGGCGAGGACGTGGCGGCGCCATTCGCCGGAGGTCCAGAGGGTGGCGGCGGCGTAGTTTGGGTCGGCGCGTTCGGTGGCCACGAGGTGGATCGCGGCGACGCCGAGGGTGGTGGCGTCGCGCAGGAGGTCGCGCGCGGTTTGCGGCCGGGGCAAGCCGACGATCAACGTGACCGGCGGGAGCGGCGGGGGTTCGCGGGTCGGCGCGAAGGCGAGGGTGAGCGCATCGGAGCCGACCGTGAGCAGGGTGGCATCGCCGAGCGGGCCGTCCACCAGGCCGGCGACAAAGGTCTCGCCGGGAGAGCGACGCAGCACCTTGAGGACGTGTTGCGCCCGCGGGTCCGCGAGGGGAAGCGGGGCCACCAATTCTTCGGCTTCGAAGAGGACGAGGTTCACGTGGGCTGGGAGCGGACAGCCGAAAGTCGGAACGCCGGCCTGGTCCCGAAGTTTTAGGCGAGGATGGCGTCGATGCGGGCGAGTTCCTCGGCGGAGAAGTGGGTGTGGGCGGCGGCGCCGACGCAGTCTTCGAGTTGCGATATCTTGCTCGCGCCGATCAGGGCGGTGGTGACGCGGGCGTCGCGCAACACCCAGGCGAGGGCGAGCTGGGCGAGGGATTGGTCGCGCTCGCGGGCGAGCTCGCCGAGTTTTTGGACCTTGGCCAGGACCTCGGGGGTGACGCCGGAGGCCTTGAGGAAGCCGTGGGACTTGGCGGCGCGGGCGTCGTCGGGGATGCCTTGGAGGTAGCGGTTGGTGAGCAGGCCCTGGGCGAGCGGGGAGAAGGGGATGCAGCCCATGCCCTCGGTCGCGAGGGTGTCGAGCAGGGCGGGCTCGATCCAGCGGTTGAACATATTGTAGACGGGCTGGTGGATGAGGGCGGGCACGCCGAGTTCCCGGAGGATTTTCGAGGCGCGGGCGGTGGTGGGGGCGTCGTAGCTGGAAACGCCGGCGTAGAGGGCCTTGCCGGATTTCACGGCGGTGGCGAGGGCGCCCATGGTCTCCTCGATCGGGGTGTGGGGATCGAAGCGGTGGCTGTAGAAGATATCGACGTAGTCGAGGCCCATGCGCTTGAGGGACTGGTCGAGGGAGGCGAGCAGGTATTTGCGGGAACCCCATTCGCCGTAGGGACCGGGCCACATGCGGTAGCCCGCCTTGGTGGAGATGACGAGTTCGTCGCGGTAGGGGGCGAGATCAAGCGTGAGCATCCGTCCGAAAGCCTCCTCGGCGGAGCCGGGGGGCGGGCCGTAGTTGTTGGCGAGGTCGAAGTGGGTGACGCCGAGATCGAAGGCGCGGCGGACGATGGCGCGGCCGTTTTCAAAGGCGTCGACGCCGCCGAAGTTGTGCCAGAGGCCGAGGGAGATGCGGGGCAGGAAAAGGCCGGAGCGGCCGCAGCGGGCGAAGAAGGCGGGTTGGTCGTAACGGGCGGGGGCGGCGTCGTAGGGCATGAAGGAAAGGGAAAAAGAGTGACGCCACCCGCCTAGCCTTGTCGAGGCCGGGGCGGCGCGAGGGCGTGTTCGCGAACGACCGCGGCGAGCGCCTCGAGGGAGTAGGGCTTTTCCAATACGACGCGGGCGCCGAGCCGGTGGATAGCGGCGGGGTCCAGGCCGGCGGCGTGGCCGGTGGCGAGGACGATGGGCAGGCCGGGACGGCAGGCCAGGATGCGACGCATCACCTCGTCTCCCGTCAGGCCGGGCATCATGTAATCCGTGACGACGAGATCGAAGGCTTCGGGCGCGGCGGCGAAGCAGGCGAGGGCCGCGATCGGATCGGTGTGGACGGTGGGGCGGAAGCCATGAAGGCGAAGGGCGGCGCCGGCGGCGTCGGCGACGAACAGCTCGTCGTCGATGAACATGACCCGCTGACCCGACCCCGGCGGCACCATCGGCGGACGACTATCGACGGAGGACGAGGCCGTTTCCGATGTGTCCAACGCGGGAAAGTAGAGGTGAAAGACGGTGCCGACGCGCGGGGTGCTTTCGACCAGAATTCCGCCATCATGGCCCAGGACGATGCCGTGGACGACGGCGAGGCCGAGGCCGGTGCCCTGGCCGAGGGGTTTGGTGGTGAAGAAAGGAGTGAAGAGCCGTTCCAACGTCGGGCCGTCCATGCCGTGGCCGGTGTCGCGGATGCTCAGCACGGCGCATCGGCCTCGGGGCAGCCGCGGATGGCGGGCGGCAAAGCCGCCCTCGACCACCGTCTCACGCAGTTCGAAGGCGAGAACGCCTTCGCGCCCCATCGCGTGGGCGGCGTTGGCGCCGATGTTCAGCACCACCTGGTGCAGCTGCCCCGTCTCGCCCAGGATGCGGGGACCGGCCGCGGGCAGCGAAAGCTCGACGCGGACGCCCGGGGGAAGCGAGGGCCGTAGCAGGGTGAGCGCCTCACGGACGACCGGGGCGAGGGCGATGGGTTCGCGTTTCTGTTGCTTGCGTCGGCTGAAGGTCAGGATCTGGCGGACGAGATCCCTCGCGCGGAGGCTGCCCTTGATGATGGCGGAGAGGCTGGCGGAGGTTTCGGGGCGGTCGGCGACGGTCGCGCGGGCAAGTTCGGCGTGGCCGAGGATGCCGGTGAGGATGTTGTTGAAGTCGTGCGCGATGCCGCCGGCGAGGGTGCCCACGGCCTCCATTTTCCGGGCTTGGTGGAGCTGGGTCTCGAGCTCCTCGCGGGCGACGCGGGCGGCGTGGTCGGCGGTGACATCGCGCAGGACGACGACGACGTGCTCGGCGCGTCCCACGGTGATGAATTCGGTGGAGAGCAGACACCGGAGGCGGGCGCCGTCGGCGCGAAGCAGCTCGAGGGGGCGTTCACGCAGTCGCGGGGTGAGCGCGAGGGTTTTGGAGAGTTCGCGCGGCACGGCCGGATCGGGCCAGAGGCCGAGTTCGTCGGGCGTGCGGTGGAGCGCGACGGCGGAGGGCAGGCCGAAGATGCGACCGAAGCCCTCGTTCACCTCGATGATCGTCCAATCGCTGCGACGCAGCACGCAGATGGCGTCGGGGCTGGCGTGGAAGGCCTTGGAGAATTTCTCCTCGGAGGTGCGGAGGGCGGCCTCGGCGGCGAGGTGGTCGGTGATGTCGGTGGCGAGGAGAACGAGGCGGACGATCTCACCGGCGGGGTTTTTGATCGGTGCGCCGTTCACCGAAAGGACGCGGCGGCGACCGTCGGACCATTCGATGGCATGGCGCACGTCGAAGACGGGCCTTCCGGTGGCCATCACGATCCGGAAGGGCTGATCTTCGTCCGGCAGGGGGCGTCCGTCCAGGGTCGTGCGACGCCAGGAGGCTTCGTCGTAGGCTCGACCTTGGAGTTCGCGAGGGGCGACGCCGAGGATGGATTCGGCGCGTTCGTTGGTGAACAGGATGCGCCCCCGGGGATCGAGGATGACGATGGCCCCGATGCTGGTGCGCATCATTTCCTCGAGGAGTTCATGTTCGGCCCTCATTTCGTCCAACGCCTCGGACCTTCCTCGCAGTTGGCGGCGCAGCTCGATCTCGGTGGTGACAAGTTCGGCGAGTTGCCCGAGCTGATTTTCGTCGGCGTCGGTCCAATTCCGCGCGCGGGTGTCGGCCACGCAGAGCGAGGCGACGACGTGCTTGTCGCGGGTGAGGACCGGGACGCCCAGGTAGGAACGCAGGCGCAGGTCGGTGAAGGCGAAGTGGTGGCGGAAGCGGGCGTCGCCGGGGCCGTCGCGGATGCAGAGGGGCCGCGCGTCGCGCCCGACGTTGACGCAGAGGCTTCGCTCGACGGGCGTTTCCCG
>JAIXVP010000221.1 GCA_027482905.1 Opitutaceae bacterium | reverse complement strand
GAAGGCCAGGCCCAGCACGAACAACCCATCCAGCGCGAAGCCCTGCACGAAGGACCAGACGTCCAGCGACCGTGGCAGCGCGAAGCGCGGCCCGCCGGCGGACAGCCTCACCGCCTCCCCCTCCGGCAGCCGCCAGGCGAAGACCAGCCCCAGCAGCGACACCGCGCCCAGGCACAGGAACACCACCCGCGGCCCCGCCACCTCCGCCAGCGCCGCGCCGGCCAGCAGCCCGATCATCGGCCCCGCCGCGATGATGCCGCGCGACGCGCCGCTGCGGCGGGAGGCACCGCTGGGCTCCGCCGTCGCCAGCGCCTGGGTCGCGATGTTCATGGCCGCGAAGGCCAGGCCCCAGAGCAGCCGCGCCGGCAGCAGCCACCAGACGCCCGGCAGCACCGCATAGCCCGTGGTGGCGCAGGCCGCCGCCAGCACCGCCAGCAGGCAGGCGCGGCGCGGGCCGAACACCTCATACCCCCGCGCCACCCAGCCATAGCCGACGATGCGCACCAGGCGATTCGCCGCCAGCAGCAGCCCGGCTTCCGCCAGGGAGACGCCGAACACCGCGGCATGCAGCGGCAGCAGCAGGTAGAGCACGGTGTCGCCCGGGAGTGTCATCGCCAGCACCAGGGACGCATCGCGCGATGCCCGGTCGGCTTCCTCCCGCGTCATGGCGCGGGCGCCGTCGCCGCGCCGTCGCCCAGCGGCCGGGTCATCAGCACGCTGTCCACCCATCGCCCGTGCTTCCAGCCGATGGCCGGCAGCAGCCCGGCCTGGACGAAGCCCGCGCGGCCATGCAGCGCGATCGAGGCCGCGTTGCCGCTATCCCCGATCACCGCCACCATCAACCGGAAGCCGCGCGCCGTGCAGGCGGCCAGCAGCGCCCCCAGCAGCGCGCCCCCGATGCCGCCTCGCCCGGCGCCGGGCGCGACATAGACGCTGTCCTCCACCGCGAAGCGATAGGCCGGGCGGGTTCGGTAGGCGCTGGCATAGGCATAGCCCAGCACCTGCCCTTCCGGTCCCTCGGCCACGAGATAGGGGTAGCCGCCCTCCAGCACCGCCTGCCGCCGCCGCGCCATCTCCGCCTCGCCCGGCGGCGCCAGCTCGAAGCTCGCCAGCCCATGGGTCACCCAATGGCCGTAGATCGCGGCGATGGCGGGGATGTCGGTGTCTCGGCAGTCGCGGATCGTCACCATGACAGGATGATGTCAGACAGGGATGCGTCCGACAACCGGATGTCTAGATGAATTGGCGGCCGTACATTGCTCGCGGTGTTGCCGCTTTCATGGATAACGTCTGACAGGCGCCCTTACACGATTGCCGGTCTGTTACGAGGCACTCACGGATCGAGCGGGAGCGTATCGCTTGCACTGTCGTCACTTCGCGAACCCGAAGCCAGGTTAGCCACGTAGCCGCGCCCGCGCACGGTGGAGACTGGATCGCGATCAGCACCAGCCTGTCTTAGTTTCGCGCGAAGTTTGGCAACAAAGACATCGACTATCTTCGGTTCAGGCGCTTCATGATCCCCATAGATGGCGCGGAGGATATCCTCTCGGGAGATAACCTTCCCATGCCCACCGAAGATAGCGCGAAGGGTGCGCAGTTCGCTTTTCGTCAAATCTACTGGACGCCCTGACACGCAAACTGACGGCGCAGCCAGATCAATTCTCGTATTACCGATCGAGATATCGCGGTCCGCGGAGGTAGCTGTCAGCTCGCCCCCTGCAGTATTGTCGTCCAATGAGACCTCAACCGCCGCCTTTATCGAAGTATCATCGTCCATGAGATGCTTAATTTTGTCGATAAGCAGGCTGTACGCGAATGGCTTTACGAAGTAGCCAGACACACCGACCGCATATGCCTTGTCGCGCATTTCGGGTCCGTCCAGAGCAGAAATTATGATAAATCGCGTTTTGCTATTGAGGGAGCGCAATTCCGAGATTAAAGCTAGGCCATCCTGATCTGGCAGAAAGAGATCAATGAGGGCTACGGAATACGGCTCGCGCGACGACATGAGACGGGCGTGTTCCGCATCAAAAGCAGTATCGTGATCGAGCCCCGCCCGGGAGAGGATCCGGCCTAGCATACTCGAAAAGATCTCATCGTCGTCGACGAGAAGCACTTTCAAACTCACGGCCGCAGTCTCGCGTCACTGCATGTCGGCATTCAACTTGGCCCTCTCCGAGTAAACGATCGTTCAGATCATCAATGCGACCGGAAATAAGCGAACGCCAACGCCGCGCACGTCGCCCCCAAGCCGAAGTACTGCACGCTGAGCGTGAGGTAGATCCAAGCCATATGTGCCTCCTGCACGGATATGAACAGGCATCCTGCCTTGGCTTGGTTAATATCTTAACCTTTACCCCGCGTCAACATGAATTTCTTAAGCTTATCCGGCTCGGTGTCACCCCGCGAAGGGGTCGCGCAGCATGATCGTGTCGTCGCGGTCCGGGCTGGTGGACAGCAGCACCACCGGCGCCTCCACCAGTTCCTCGATCCGGCGGACATACTTCACCGCCTCGG
>JAIXVP010000040.1 GCA_027482905.1 Opitutaceae bacterium | reverse complement strand
TAAATGCGGCGCTGGCGGGCGCGGAGGGCAACACGGCGCGCTGGCTGGCCCGGGCGCGGGCGGAGCTGGCGAATCGGGCCGAGCTTGACGAGGCGGTGCTGGCTGGACCGGGGGCGGAGTCCTTCGCGAGCCTGGAGGCGCGACTTCGGGCGGCGGACGGATTTTGGTTCGCAACCGGCACACACTGGGATGGGTGGAGTTCGCCGCTCCAGCGTTTCCTGGAGCACGCCACGCCGGCCGAGTGCACCGATTTGTGGCTGGGCAAACCGGCGGCTGTGCTCGTCACCGAGCACAGCACGGGCGGCAAAGGCGTGCTCTCGCGGTTGCAGGGTGTGCTGGTGACCCTGGGTTGCGCCATTCCGCCCTGCTCCGGGTTGGTGCTCTCGCAGAGCGCCATGCTCGCGCGGCGGCATGCGGCCGAGGAGGCGGAGGATTACTGGGGGGCGGACGATCTCGGGATCGCTGCGCACAACCTGATCGTGGCCGCGGGGCGGCGGCGGGCGGAGTGGCGGGCCTGGCCGGTCGACCGGAAGGATTTCAATCGCGTATGGGCGGAGTAGCGCGGAGGTGGGCGACGAGTCGGGCGGTGCCCTCGGCCATGCTCACGCGCGGCGCGTAGCCGAGGTCGCGCCGGGCGGCGTCGATCCGGAACCAGTGGTCCTTGGCCAGCTCCGCTGCGATGAAGCGCGTCATGGGCGGCTCGCCGGCCAGCGGCAGGATGGTCCAGACGGCCTCGCAGGCCGCGCCTAGGGCGGAGGCGACGGGCAGGGGCACGCGGCGGGCGGGCAAAGGCGGGCGACCGAGGGCGGCGACCAGCTCGTCGATCCAGCGCCAGAGGTTCACCGGTTCGCCGTTGGTGATGAAATACGCGCGGCCGCCGGCAGTGCCTTTCGCGAGGGCGGCCTCGGCCAGGAGGTGGGCGTCGGCGGCGTTTTCGACGTGCACCATGTCCACCCGATTGGCGCCCGAGCCGACCACGCGGAGGCGGCCGGCGGCGGCGCGGGCGAGGATGCGGGGGACCAGATGGGGATCACCCACGCCCCAGATTAAATGGGGACGGAGCGCGCAGACGCGAAAATCCGGCGCGTGGGCGGCGAGCACCTCTGCCTCGGCGATGGCCTTGGTCAACGGGTAGGGGGAGGGGCAGGACCTGGTCAACGGGAGCGACTCGTCGGCTCCGGCGAGGTCGCGGCCGTGGTAGACCACGCTCGGGGTGCTGGTGTGCACGAAGCGCGCGACCCCGGCGGCACGGGCGGCGGCGAGCAGGGCACGGGTGGCGAGCACGTTGTCCCGAAAAAAATCCTCGCGCCGGCCCCACACACCGACGCGCGCGGCGACGTGGAACACGGTCTCGGCTCCGCGCACCGCTTCGGCGCAGACGGCGGGATCGTGCAGTGCGCCGACCACGACCCGGATTCCCTCGGCGCCGAGGGCCGGGCGGGGCGAGCGCGACACGATGGTCACGGCGCGGCCGGCGGCGCGCAGACGGGCGAGCAAGTGCGAGCCGAGGAAACCGGTCGCGCCGGTCACGAGGACAGGGCCGTTCGGGTTCATCGCTTGGGGTCGGATTCGAAGCCGGTCGCGCCGTCGTCCACCCAGCGCGCGAGGGCGAGGCGGTGGATCTTGGCGTTGTGGCGCACGTCGACCGGGAACGAGGGGTGAAAGTAGAAGGTTTTCACCTGCGCGGTGTGCTCGTGAAGCAGGGCGAGCTGGCGCAGGTCGCGGGTCAGCCGGCGGCATTCGACGCTGTCCTGCACCAACTTCGGGTTCACCGGCTCGGCCACCAGGCAGGGGCGTTGGCGGCCGGGCGTGCCGGAGCCGACGAGGGCGACGCGGCGGATCTCGGGGTGGGACTCGAACAGGGGCTCGACCTGCGCGGGGTAAAGCGGGCCGCGCGCGGTGTGGACCGTCTCGGCTTTGCGGCCGACGAACCAGAGGCGGCCGTCGGCGTCGAGGTAGCCGAGATCGCCGAGGCGGTGGAAAACCCCGCCGCCGGGCGCGGGGATCTTCGCGGCGGCGGTGGCCTCGGGCAGCGCGTCGTAGTCGAGGGTCACGGTGGGGCCCGCGACGATGATCTCGCCGATCTCGCCCGGCGGCACCTCGACGGCGTCGCCGAGGGCGGCGACGGGGCCGTCGACCGGCGCGATGATCTTGACCGTATTGCCGGCCAGGATACGGCCGACGCACGCGCCGGCGCCGGCGCGGGTGGCGTGGGCGGTGCCGGTGACCACATCGGCGGCGGAGATGGTGGCGACGGGCAGGGCCTCGGTGGCGCCGTAGGGGCTGTGCAGCCGGCCGTTGGGCAGGAGGGCGGAGAGGGATTCCCAGAGCCAGGGTGGCACGGGCGCGCCGGCGCAGAGCACGCGGCGGAGGGACGGGAAACGCAGGCCGGCGCGATGGCCGTGGACGGCGAGATTGCCCCACAGGGTCGGCGAGCCGAAGGACGTGGTGACGTTTTCCTGAAGGATGGCCTGGGCGAGTTTGGCGGGGTCGGCCCGACCCGGGCGGGAGGGGTCCAGCTCGGGCACGATGGTGGTGAGGCCGAGGGCGGGCGCGAAGAGGGCGAAGAGAGGCAGCAGCGGCAGGTCGATCTCGCCGGGCTCGATGCCGTAGGCGTCGCGGATCATCCGCACCTGGGCGTCGAACTGACCGTGGGTGTAGCGGACGCCCTTGGGCGCGCCGGTCGAGCCGCTGGTGAACAGGATGGCTGCGGGGTCGCCGGGCGCGCGCCGGAGGGCTTCGGGGGCGGCGGCCGGGCGCGTCGCGCCGGGGGCGGTGAGGCGGGCGGTGGCGGCGCCGGACACCGCGACGCGGATCTCGACCGAGCGGAACGAGCCGCGAAACAACCACGAGGCGAGGCGGGCGGCGGGGATGCCGACCAGGGCGCGGGGACGGCTGCGGGCGACGCAGCGCAGGAAGTTTTCCCGGCCCATGCCGGGGTCGATCACCACGGGCAGGGCGCCAAGTTCGAACAGGGCAAACACCACCGCGAGCAGCGGCAGGCCCTGGCGCACCATCACGAGGGCGCGGTCGCCGGGGCGGAGGCCGGCGGCGGCGAGGCGGGTGCGTTGGGCGGCGACCTCGGCGGACAGCTCGGCGTAGGATAGCGCGAGGTAATCGATACGGCCCGCCCGGCGACCGCGGGGGATCTTGAGCGCGACCTGGCCGGGAAACGCGGCGGCGTGGGCGGCGAGGTGGCGGGCGATGTTGGCGGAGGCGGGCATGCGGGACGGGCGCAAAAAAACCGCGCCCGGATGCGGGCGCGGCGACAGGTAAGGCCTGCCGGTCGGCTCAGTAGTCGTTTGTGCTGAAAGTGCCCCAGGCGAGTTTCACCTGGGTGCCGGACACGTCGCCGGAGTTGCCGATGAGCTCGTTGCTGTTGCCGTCGATGCTGGTGGAAGGGGCGGGTTGGTAGGCGCCTCGGGTGACCTCGACAAGGCCGAACAGGTAGCTCGAATGGGTGAGGCGGCCGGCGGTCTGGTGGGCGCAACCGCTCAGGGTGGCAACCGCGACGATAAGGGTGAGGGGCAGGAAGGCCTTCTTGTTCATAGGGGAGGGTTCGGAAATGACGCCGACGGTCGGGTTTGGCAAGCTCGGCCTCGGGCGGGTGTGGCCTCAGGCCGGGACGGGGGCCGCGGGCGGAGTCGCTTGCAGGTCGGGGGAGTCGCGTAACAGGTCGGCCTGCCAGGGCAGCAGGATGAGGTCCAGGCTGCCCGGATCGCGGCAAAGCGTCACGAGGGTGCTGCGCGGGGCGATCAACGTGGGGTCGAGGCCGACGCGCGTGGCGGCGGCGTCGCGGTGGGTTTTGATGCGATCCTGGCGCTCAATTTCCTCCTGGGAGAGGTGGATGCGTTCGGCGCGAGGGCGGCGGGGAAGGGTGGAGGGATCTCGGCCAAGGCCTTCGCGGATGGCGGCGGCGAGGGAAGGGGCGAGGCGCGGCTGGCGTTTGCCGAGGTTCACTTGGGCGAGCACGGACTCGGTGGAGTCGCCCTGTTCGATCGCGAGGGCGATGTTCACCAGCAAGTCGTTGTTGCAGACCTTGAAAGGTGGGGTATCCAACTCCTCGGCCCAGCGTTCGCGCCAGTGCCAGACGGCGTGCAGCACCGACAGGCCGCGGCCCCGGAGGCGGTCGGCGGGACCGACGCGCCAGGCGTTTTCCTCGTCGCGGGGGAAGCCGGTCAGGCCGCTCTCTATCTGGCGGCGACACTGCTGGTCGAGCCAGTCGATGCGGTCGAGGACGGCGAGTTCGCGGGTGAGCAGGTCGCGCAGGGCGGGAAGGTGCCAGACGTCGAGCGCGGCGTAATCGAGAAGTTTAGGGGTGAGCGGGCGTTTGGACCAGTTGGCCTTCTGGCCGGACTTGTCGAGTTGCAGGCCGAAGTGTTGCTCGAGCAGGGCGCCGAGGCCGACGCGCGGGCGGTTCAGCAACTGGGCGGCGAGCATGGTGTCGAAAAGGCTGCGCGGGCGGAAGCGGCAGAGATCGTGCAGGAGGCGGATGTCGAAATCGCTCCCGTGCATGATGAGGTGTTTCTCAGCGAGCCGTTGCCAGAGCGGGTCGAGCGGCAGGGGCGTCATCAGGTCCACCAGGTAGACCTCGCCGTCGACCAGGAACTGGAGGAGGCAGACCCGGGTGCGGTAGTGGAACATGTTGTCCGCCTCGGTATCCATCGCGACCTCGTCCACCCGGTCGAGCGCCGCGTATAGAGGGGCGAGGCCGGCGGGGGTGTCGATCAGCATGAACCGGGGCGGGCGTTCGCCGGAGGTGGCGGAGGCGGTGCGGACGGGGGCTGGCGCGGCGGGCGCCATCACGGCTCGGGGTCGCTCCGGAGCGGGGGCGGCGGGCGGGCGTGGCGGATGGCGGGGCGCGGGAACGGGCGCGGCGGAGGCGGAGGGTGTTTCTCCAAGGGTGAGCTGGGCGGGGTCGTCGGGGGCGCGGCGGCGGTTGCGGGACCGCGGGCGTCGGCCGGAGCGTGGCTGGGCGGGCGCGGGCGGCGGGGAGGCGTCGCCGGAATCGGCGGCGGAGTCTTGGCGGGAGAAAAGGGAGAGCAGGCGCTTGAGCATCGGGCGCCTCGCGGCGGGGGCGCGTGGAGCGCGCTTGCGGCGAGGCTGGGCGCAGCAGAAGCGAGGCGGCGCGCGGAAGGAAGGATGAAAAACGGGCGGGCGCGGGCGGGATTGCTTCCGGGTGGGGTGGGGGCCACGTTGGG
>JAIXVP010000344.1 GCA_027482905.1 Opitutaceae bacterium | reverse complement strand
CGTGGAGAGCCAGCGCAAGTTCAAGGAGGAGCAGCGCTTTCCCTTCAGCCTGCTGGCCGACACCGAGAAAAAGGTGATCACCGCCTTCGGCGTGGGCACGACCTTCGGGTTCTCCAGCCGCCAGGCCTATCTCATCCACGACGGCAAGGTGGTCTACGCCGACCACAAGGGCTCTACCAAGCAGCAGGCGGACGATATCCTGGGTTACCTCGCCCAAGCCAAGAAGTAGGCGGTGGGTGCCCGACGGCCCCGCCAGCCGGGGCCGTATGATCGGGGTGTGGCGGGGACGCAAAAAAAGGCCGCCGGCGCTTTCGCGCCGGCGGCCGGGGAACGGATGTCTTGGGGGACTACCGGGGTCGCTTACTTCTTCACGTGTCCGGAGACCAGCTTGGTCATCTCGAACATGCTGACGGACTTCTTGCCGCCGAAGACGGCCTTCAGCTTGTCGTCGGCGTTGATCTGGGTCTTCACCTTTTTGTCCTGGAGACCGTTTTTCTTGATATAGTCCCAGAGCTTCTTGGTGAGCTCGGTGCGGGGGAGGGGTTTCGCCCCGACCACGGCCGCGAGGACGTCGTCAGGTTGAACCGGTTTCATGAAGGCAGCGTTGGGTTTACGTTTGGTGGTGGCCATAGCGGTGATGGGCGTAGAGCGGGGCGGGGCGAACGCAACCGCATTTTTCCGAGCTAAAATCGCCGTTTTCAGAGGGGGAAATTGAAACTTGCGCGGCGCGCCTCCCCCTGCTGCGCGGGGCGGACGCGGGCCGGGGGAACGGCGTATCGGTATTTTGGTTACGCATGACCGCCGCCGCCGGAGACGAACTGGGCGTGCAGTCGGGCGTAGGCGCCGCCGCGGTCGAGGAGTTCGGCGTGGGGGCCTCGCTCCACCACCTCGCCGCGGTCGAGCACGAGGATGAGGTCGGCGGAGCGGATGGTGCTGAGCCGGTGCGCGACGACCAGGCTGGTTCGGCCGCGCAGGAGGAGGGCGAGGGCGTGCTGGAGGCGGGCCTCGGTGAGGGCGTCGATCGCGCTGGTGGCCTCGTCGAGGATGATCAGGCGCGGGTCGGCGAGCCAGGCGCGGGCGAAGCAGACGAGCTGGCGCTGGCCGATGGACAGACCGCCGCCGCGCTCGCCGACCTCGGTGGCGAGGCCGTCGGGCAGGGAGGCGGGCAGGTCCTCGCAGCCGAGCGCGGCGAGCGCGGCGCGCACGTCGGCCTCGGTGGCGTCCGGCCGGGCGAAGCGGAGGTTGTCCAGCACCGAGCCGGTGAAGAGGAAGTTCTGCTGGGTCACCAATCCGAGCTGCCGGTGGAGGGAGCGTCCGGTAAGGGAGCGGATGGAGCGGCCGTCGACCAGGATTTCGCCGGCGTCGGGCGGATAGAACTTGGTCGCGAGGTTGATGATCGAGCTCTTGCCGCTGCCGGTGTGGCCGACCAGCGCCACGGTCTGCCCGGGGCGGGCGTGGAAGGAGATGTCGCGCAGCACGGGGCGGTCCGTGGTGTAGCCGAAGGTCACGTTCCGGAACTCGAGGTCGAGCCCGGGCGCGGCCGGGCCGGCGGGCACGCGCGCGGCGGCGGGGCGCGGATCCGGCAGGTCGGTCGCGGATGGGTCGTCGGTCCACTCCGGGTCGCGGTCGATCAGGCGGAAAACGCGTTCGGCCCCGGCCATCGCGACGAGAGCCTGGTTGTATTGGTTGCCGAGCACCGTGACCGGACTGAAGAACAGATTGGCGAAGAAGAAGAACTTGATCAGGGCCTCGACCGACATGTCGCCGTGGAGCGCGCGCCAGCCGCCGAGGAGCAGCAGCACGGCGACGAAGAACTGGCTGTTGAGCTCGAGGATGGGGTTGAGGGTGGCGGACGCGCGGGCGAGGTTGAGGTTGTGGCGCGAATGGTCGGCGAGCAGGCGGCGGAAGAGCCCGGCGTTGGTCTCCTCGCGCACGAAGCCCTGGGTCACGCGGATGCCGTTGACCGACTCGGCGAGAGTGGCGGTGACGCGGCTGAAGCTTTCGTGGGAGGCGCGCGAGTAGCGCGACAGGCGGTCGCGGAAGCGGTTGTTCACCGCCCAGATCACGGGGGCCATGCCGAGCACGACGAGGAACATCACCGGATCGGTCCAGAGCATGACGGCGGCGGCGCCGAGCATCTGGCCGAGCTGCACGATGGAGACGAAAAACACGTCCTGAATGCCGGTGCGCAGGGCCTCGATGTCGGAAGTCATGCGACCGAGGACGCGACCGAGCTTGGTCTGGTGAAAAAACGCCATCGGCTGCCGCTGCACGTTGGCGAAGAGGTCGGCGCGGAGGCGGTGCACGACCTGTTCGCCCAGTTCCTGGGCGTAGCGCATGCGGAAGTGGAACATACCCTCGGTGAGCAGCGCGAGCAGGCCGTAGCCGACGACCGCGCGCCAGAGTCCGGTGGTGTCGGCTCCTACCGACAGACGGGCGATGGAGTCGCTGAACAGCCAGGTCAGGGCGCTGAACTGGAGGGAGCGGATGCAGGTCAGCGCGATCAGCCAGTTGCGCTTCCCGGCGTAGGGCCGGGTGTAGCCGATGAGGCGCCGGATGAGGCTCCACTCGAGCGGGCGTTGCACGGCGTCCTCGGCCTCGTCGGTTGGCCGGGTGACCACGGTGAGCGGTCCGAGCACGGGCGAGGGGCGGGGCGGGGCGGAACCGCCGGAGGCAGGCCGGCCGGCGGCGGGCGTGACGGGTTCGCGGGCGGGGGTCATGCGGGGCCCTCCTCGAGTTCGCGGCTGTCGACCAGCTGGATGGCCGCGACGCGGCGGTAGGGGCCGGGGGCGCGGAGCAGTTCCTCGTGCGTGCCGCGCTGGACGATGCGGCCGTTCTCCAGCACGACGATAAAGTCGGCCCGGCGCAGGGTGCTGACGCGATGGGCGACGATGAAGGTGGTGCGGTCGCGGATCGCGTTGTCCAGGGCGGCGAAGATCTCGTGTTCGGTCTGGGCGTCGATCGCGGCGGTGGGGTCGTCGAGCAGCAGGATGGCGGGCTCGAGCAGGAGGGCGCGGGCGAGGGCGAGGCGCTGGCGCTGGCCGCCGGAGAGGGTGTTGCCGCCTTCGCCGAGCACGGTGTCGTAGCCTTGGGGCAGGGCGGTGATGAAATCGTGGGCCTGGGCGATGCGCGCGGCGCGCTCGATCTGCTCGGGGGTGGCCTCGGGGTGGCCGAAGGCGAGGTTGGCGGCGATGGTGTTGGAGAAGAGGAAACTCTCTTGGAACACGATGCCGATGCGGCGACGCAGGTCGTCCACGCGGTAATGACGGACGTCCTCTCCGTCGATCAGCACGCGGCCGCGCTGCGGGTCGAAAAAGCGCGGCACGAGGCTCATCAGGGCGCTCTTGCCCGCGCCGGTCGCGCCGAGGATGGCGACGCAGGCGCCGGCGGGCACGTGCAGGTCGATTTCGTGCAGCACGAAGGGCGCGCCGTCCGCCGGGCGCCCGTAGGCGAAGTCGACCGCTTCGAAGCGCACTTCGCCGCGCAGGGTGGGGCAGGGCCGGGCGTCGGGGGCGTCGGCCACCTCGACCGGGGCGTCGAGGATCTCGAACACGCGGCGCGAGGCGACGAGCGACTGCTGCACGCTGTTCACGATGGTGGCGAGCTGGTTGACCTGGCCGGAGAACTGTTCGAGCAGGCCGGCGAACACCACCAGGCCGGCCCCGAGCGGGAGCTCACCCTGGACGACGAGCCAGCCGCCGTAGCCGAGCAGGACGAGGAGGTTGACCCGGGTGAGCAGGCCGATGGCGGGGGAAAACGTGCTCACCCGCCAGAAGATGCCGCGCTGCTGGTCGCGCACCCGGTCGTTGCGCGCGGCGAAGGCGGCCCGGTCCTCGTCCTCACGGCCGAAGGCCTTGATCACCTGCGCGCCCTGGATCGACTCGGTGAAGTGCTGCACCAGGCGCTCGGCGAGCAGACGGTTCTCGGCGTAGCGCGGCTGGATCCAGCGCGAGAAAAACACCGACGCGATCGCCAGCACCGGGGTGGTCGCGAGGCAGGCCACGGTGAGGCCCGGGCTCAGGCTGAGCATGTAGACCAGATAGACGGTCAACGACACCGCCATGATGAAGCTCTGGATCAGCACCTGATCGACGAACATGCGCACGTTCTGCACGTCGCCGGTCACGCGGGTGATGATGGAGCCGGTGGTGTTCGCGTCGAAGAAACGGAAGCTCAGCCGCTGCAGCTTCGCGTAGAGCTCGGTGCGCAGGTCGACCACGAGGTGGCGCTGCACGAGCACGTTGATCGAGATGCTGTAGACGTAGTTCAGCCCGGCGCGCAGCACCGCGAGGGCGAGGATGCAGCCCGCGAAGGCCCCGATCAGCGCGATGGGCGGCCACGAGGCGGGCGGGGAGGGCAGTCCGGCGATATGAAAAGTCGGCACCGGCGCGCCGGGCGTGGCCGCCGCCTCGACCACCAGCTTGACGTAATCGATGCCGTGACCGGTAAAAAACAAACCCGCCATGCCCAGGAAAAGCAGCACGCCCTGCAAGGCCAGCACCTGAAGGCAACGCAGCCGGTAACGCCACGCCAGGCCCATGAGCCGCCGCACCAAGCGCCAATCGGACGTCGGGGCGGATTCGGTGGAGCGGGACGCGGACATGCGGGGGGACGACCTTCGTCTTTGCGGGCCCGCGATCAAGGCTTCACGTCCGGATTTTTGTCTTCGGCCGCGTGTTTGCGGCGCCGGAAAAGATTTTCTTGCATTTAGACTATTTGGTCAACTATCTCTATTTCCATGGGACGCACCTCCGACGCCAACGAACGCCTGATGCAGGCCGCGCTCGATCTGCTCTGGGCGGAGAACTACGGCGGCGTGACGGTGGACGACATCTGCAAACGGGCCGACGTCCGCAAGGGGAGTTTTTATTACTATTTCCCGGGCAAGGCCGAGCTGACCGTGGCTGCCATCGAGCTGAATTGGACCCGCGATTGGAAGCCGGCCCTCGACGCCTGCTTCTCCCCGCTGGTCGAACCCTTGACGCGCCTGCAAAACTACCTCGCCGGCGTGGTCGCGATGCAGACCGAGATGGCGGCGAAACATGGCAAGGTGCTGGGGTGCCCGCTCGCCAGTGTAGGTTGTGAGATAAGCACTTCCGAAGTCGCGGTGGCCGCCGCTGTGCGCGGCGTGTTCGCCCGCAAACGCCGTTACTACGAGTCCGCGATCCGCGACGCCGTCGTCGCCGGCGCGATCGAGCCCTGCGACCCCGCGCAGAAGGCGCTCGCCCTCCAAGGCCTGATCGACGGCCTGGTGACGCACTCCCGCATCATGGGCGACATCGGTCTGTTGCAGACTCTGCCCCAGCTCGGGTTGGACCTGCTGCGTCCCCGCGCTTCGGCCGGTGCCGGCGCGGGCGTTTGAGAACTCTGCCAAACCCACCCATCTTCGTGTTTTTGTCACCTGAATTTGACTAACCGGTAAACTACACAGGTGTCACTTTCCTTTTCCCGCTATTACCATGAGCTCCACATCCACCCAAACCCAGTCCGTTAACACGTCCGCCCCGACGTCCAATTTCGCCGGAAAGGTCGCCCTAGTCACCGGTGGCACCTCCGGTATCGGCGCGGCCACCGCCCTCGCCCTGGCCGCCGCCGGCGCCAAGGTCGTTCTCTCCGGCCGCCGCGAGCCCGAGGGCGCCGCCGTGGTCGCCAAGATCACCGCCGCCGGCGGGGTCGCCGCCTTTTTCCGCGCCGACGCCTCGGTCGAGTCCGAGATCGCGGCGCTCGTGGCCTTCACGGTCGAAAAGTTCGGCCGCCTCGACCTCGCCTTCAACAACGCCGGCGTCGAGATCACCGGCCCGGTCACCGCCGTTGCCGAGGCCGACTACCGCCGCGTGTTCGACCTCAACGTCTGGGGCGTGCTCGCCTCGCTGAAGCACGAGATCCCCGCGATGCTCAAAACCGGCGGCGGCGCCATCGTGAACACCTCCTCGGTCGCCGGCCACGCCGGCATGGCCGGGGTGTCGGTCTACGTCGCCAGCAAACACGCGGTCGAGGGCATCACCAAGGCCGTCGCCCTCGAGTTCGCCCGCCAGGGCATCCGGGTGAACGCCGTCGCCCCCGCCGCCATCGTGACGGAGATGTTCAACCGCTTCGCCCCCGCACCCGAGCAGCAGGCCTACATGGCCAACCTCCACCCGGTCGGCCACGCCGGCCAGCCCGACGACATCGCCCGCGCCGTGCTCTATCTCCTCGATCCGGCCAACACCTTCCTGACCGGCACCAGCCTGGCGGTCGATGGCGGCTGGCTCGCCCAATAATCGCTCCGTCGCGTGTTTGTCACCGGGCGAGGACGTTTTTGCCGTCCCGCCCGGTTGCTTCTCCCGCGCAAGCGAACTTGCTGACCCTACCATGCATTCCTTCACGCTTCATCTCCCCACCGAGTTGCATTTCGGCCCCGACAAGGGCGCCGCCTTCGCCGCCTCCGCCGCCAAGCTCGGCGCGCACGCCTTCGTCGTCACCGGCTCCGGCTCCGTCGTCCGTCTCGGCTATCTCGCCGAGGTCACCGCCCTGCTCACCGCCGCCGGGGTGAAGATCACCGCCTTCGCCGGCATCGAGCCCAATCCCGAGGCCGAGACGGTCAACCGCGCCGCCGCCGAACTTCGCGCCGCCGGGTGCGACTTCGTGGTCGCGGTCGGCGGCGGGTCCGCGATGGACGCCGCCAAGGCCATCGCGGCTCTCGCCGCGACGCCGGGCGAAAACGATATCTGGCCCTTCACCCTCGGCGGCGCGAAGGCCTTCCAGCTCAAGGCCGCCCTGCCGCTCGCCTGCGTCGCCACCACCGCCGCCACCGCCTCCGAGGTCACCCCCTACAGCGTCATCTCCCACCGTGCCTCCCACGGCAAAAGCGTGCTCGGCCACGATTTCCTCAAGCCCCGCGTCTCCTGGTTGAACCCCCGCTTCACCACCGCCGTGCCCGCCCACGTGACCGCCGACGGCGGCTCCGACATCATCAGCCACGTATTTGAAAATTACCTACTCGGCGGCGCCGGCTCCCCGCTGGCCGACCGCCACTCCGAGGGCGTGCTGCTCACCGTCATCGAGACGCTGCCGAAACAACTCGCCGCCCTCGCCGACGAAAAACTCCGCGGCGACCTGCTCTGGGCCTCCACCCTCGCGCTGTGCGGTTTCCAGGGCGCGGGCCGCGTCGACAGCGCTTTCCCGCTGCACGCCATCGAGCACAGCATGAGCGGCGTCCGCCCCGAGCTCGCCCACGGCCGCGGCCTCGCCACGCTCTACCCGGCCTACTTCCGCTGGCTGCTCGCCCACGGCCGCGCCACCGCCCGCCTCGCGCAGCTCGGCGCGCGGCTCTTCGGCCTCACGGGCGACGAGTCCGTCCGCGCCCAGGGTTTCATCGCCCACTTCGAGCGCTGGCTGGTTTCGGTCAACCTGCGCCAGTCTGCCGCGTCGCTCGGTTTCACGGCCGCGGACTTCGAACGCATCGCCGACTACACGGTGAAGACCTACGGCGACGGCAACGCCATCGACGCCCTCGGCCCGATCACCCGCGCCGACGTCGTCGCCATCCTCGCCGACACCGCGCGGCAAGGCCAGGCGCTGTAAAACCGTCCTTCCTCCGGCGGGAAATCCTAAATCTTAAGCGGCCAAACCCTCCCTGTTCCCATGCAACTCCTTTCCCCGACCCAACTCGGTTCCCTGTCCATTCCCAACCGTGTGCTCTTCGCTCCGCTCACCCGCGTGCGCGCCGACGCCGAGAACGTCCCCGGCGACCTGATGGCGGACTACTACCGTCAGCGCGCCTCCGCCGGCCTGCTCATCGCCGAGGCCACCATGGTCGCCGCCGACGCCCAGGCCTGGCCCCACCAGCCCGGCATCCATTCCACCGCGCACGTCGCCGGCTGGAAACGCGTGACCGATTCCGTCCACGCGTCCGGCGGCCGCATCTACCTGCAAATCTGGCACCCCGGGCGCGCCACCCACCCGTCGCTCAACGGCGGCGTCCAACCCATCTCGTCCTCCGACAAACCCCTGCGCGGCGACACCATCCACACGCCCGAGGGCAAACTCGACTACCCGACGCCCCGCGCGCTCCGCCTCGACGAGATTCCCGGCATCGTGGCACTCTTCCGCAAGGCCGCCGCCAACGCCCGCCTGGCCGGCTTCGACGGCGTGCAGGTCCACGGCGCCCACGGCTACCTGCTCGACCAGTTCCTGCGCGACGGCGTGAACGACCGCACCGACGCCTACGGCGGCTCGATCGCGAACCGCGCCCGCCTGCTCTTCGAGGTGGTGGACGCCGCCGCGTCCGTCTTCGGCTTCGGCCGCGTCGGTCTGCGTTTCTCACCGCTGGTGGCCTTCAACGACATGGTCGACTCCGATCCCGCCGGCCTCGTCGCCCACGTCGCCGCCGAAAGCGAGAAACGCGCCCTCGGCTTCCTTGAGTTGCGCCACGCGAACTACGACCAACCGGGCGAATACGAGCTGGCTCGCATCGCGCGGAAACACTTCACCGGCGCGCTCGTCCGCAACGGCGGCTTCACCCGCGACGCCGGCGAGGCCGCCATCGTCGACGGCCTGGCCGACGCCATCGCCTACGGCGTGCCCTTTCTCGCCAACCCCGATCTGCCGCGCCGCTTCCTGCTGAACGCCCCGCTGAACACGCCGGACGTCTCCACATTCTATGCCTCTTCCTCGCCCGCCGGCTACACCGACTATCCTTTCCTCGCCGCCTGATCACGCACGTCATTCATCTTCGCACCGTTCCACCCACACCACCATGCCCACCGTATCCGTCGTATACCACACCGGCACCGGCCACACCGCCGTGCTCGCCGAAGCCATCGCCGCCGGCGCCCGCGCCGTGCCCGGCACCACCGTCCACCTGCTCGCCATCGAAGGGAAGGACATCGTCGAGGGTCGCTACAAGAACGACGCCCTCCTCGCCACCCTCACCGCGAGCGACGCCATCATCTTCGGCTCGCCCACCTACATGGCGGGCCCCAGCGGCCAGTTCAAATGCTTCGCCGACGCCACCGGCGGCATCTGGTATAACCAGCAGTGGAAGGACAAACTCGCCGCCGGCTTCTCCGTATCGGGCACGCCCAGCGGCGACAAGTTGAACACCATCGAGTATTTTTTCCTGCTCTCCCAGCAGCACAGCATGGTCTGGATCGGCACCGGCCTGACGCCCCTCGCCGAGGGTCGCCTCAATCCCCTCGGTTTCTTCAGCGGCGCCGCCTCCGCCACCGGCTACGAACCGCCCGAGTCCAAACCCGACGCGGCGGATAAGGACACCGGCGCGTATCTCGGCAAACGCGTCGCCGAGGCCGCCGCCCGTTGGACCAAATGATACTCAACTCGTTTTTCCTAGAACTCATATGACACCCATCACCCCCACCCAACTCACCACCGCGCTCGACTGGCGTTACGCCACCAAAAAGTTCGACCCGACCAAAAAGATCCCCGCCGACCTCTGGGCCGCCCTCGAGCACGCCCTCGTGATCTCGCCGTCGTCCTTTGGTCTCCAACCCTGGAAATTCATTGTCGTCACCGATCCCGCGGTGCGCGCGAAGCTGCTGCCCGTCTCCTGGGGCCAGCATCAGGTCGTGGACGCCGCCCACCACGTCGTCTTCGCTCTGCGCAAAGGCGTGGATGTCGCCTTCGTGGACAAATTCCTCGCCCGCCAGGTCGAGGTCCGCGGCGGCACCGTCGAGGCGCTCGCGCCCTACCGCGGCATGATGACGGGCTTCGTGGAAAAAATCACCGCCGCCGGCGCCATCGATCTCTGGGCGACCAAGCAGGTCTATATCGCGCTTGGCCAGTTCATGGCCGCCGCCGCCCTGCTCGGGGTGGACGCCTGCCCGATGGAGGGCATAGATCCGGCCGCCTACGACGAGATTCTCGGCCTCAAGGGCACCGATTACGCCACCGTGGTCTCGTGCGCGGTCGGCTACCGCGCGGCGGACGACAAATACGCCGCCGCCCCCAAGGTGCGTTTCCCGGTCTCGGACGTGTTGACCCACGTCTGATTCAGCCCGGTCGAAAACCGAACACGGCCCGGTCGCCCATGGCGACCGGGCTTCTTTTGGGGCGTTTCCAACGCGGGTCGACCTTACAGGCTCTTGAGGAACTTCACCAGGGCGGTGCGGTCGGCGGCGGGGGCGGTGCGGAAACCTTCCTTGGCCGCCTCGCCCTCGCCGCCGTGCCAGAGGATGGCCTCCTCCAGGGTGCGGGCGCGGCCGTCGTGCAGGTAGGCCTCGCCGCCGCTCACGCCGGCGGTCAGGCCGATGTTCCAGAGCGGGGCGGTGCGCCACTCGGAGCCGGCGGCGGCCTCCTCGGCGAAGTTGTCCGCCAGGCCCGCGCCGAGGTCGTGGAGGAGCAGGTCGGTGTAGGGTCGGATGGTCTGGCCGCGCAGCTCGGCGTAGGGATGGTGGGCACCGGTGGCGAGGGTCGGGGCGTGGCAACGCACGCAGCCGAGATCCTGGAAAACCTGCTCGCCGCGCAGGGCGACGGGGTCGGTCAGGTCGCGACGCGCGCCGACGCCGAGCAGCGAGACGTAGCGGTTCATCTGCTCCAGCTCGGTCGCGCTCACCTCCGGGGCGGTGGGCGTCGTCTCGCCGTCGAGGACCGGGAAGATGGCGGTGGCGACGCCCATGTCGCGGTTTAGCGCATACGCGATCTGGTGGCCGACGCGGGCCTGGGCGGCCTTGTAGGTGAAACGGCCGAGGCGGAGCTTGGTGTCGTCCTCGGGGTCGGGCACGAGCTGGGCGCGGCCGGAGATGCCGTCGCCGTCGGCGTCGCCGGGATCGGCGAGGGCGAGGATGGTGGCTTCGTCCACCGCCTCCAGCAGGCCGAGGCCGACCAGCGGCGGGGCGAGGCGGACGGAGAGAAAGGCCGGGACGGGTCCGGCGAAGGCGTAGTTCGGCTTGCGCAGGGAGTAGGCGGCGCCGTCGCCGTAGACGCCGGTCGTGATGGTATAGCTCGCGAGGGTCGCGGCGGGTTCGGCGGCGCCGCTGGTGGCGCGGGACTGCACCTCCTCGCCGTAGACAGGGTGGGGCGCGCCGTCGCCGTCGGCCGAGACCTTCAGGACGGAAAACACGAGCGGTGAGCCGACGACGGGGGGCAGGGAGCGGCCGTTGTTCACGTGGCACTCGACGCAGCTCTTCGCGACGAACTTCGGGCCGAGCTTGCCGGCCTGGGCGGTGAAGACGGGGTTGCCCGCCTCGGTGTGTGCGCCGGTGTCGAACTCGGTGTGGTGCAGGCGGCGGCCGAGCATGAAGGGCTGGCCGCTGGCGGGTGAGATGTTGCCGGCGGTCTGCTTGAAGCGGTCGGCGGGTTCGTTCGAGTATTGGTAGGGCAGGGTGGTGAGGCCGCCGAGCCAGGCGTTCACGGGCAGCACGCGGGAGTCGATGCTGCCGCCGGGGACGGACTCGTTTTCCTGATACCAGGGACGCACGCCCTGGCCGACGACGTAGAGGAAGGTGGTGCCGTAGTAGTTCAGTCGACCGTTGCGCACGGATTCCAGGAACTGGCTGATCTCGAGCTCGACGCGGTCGCCGAGCTGGAGCGAGCGGTTCTCGGGGAGCTTGGTCTCAAGGGTGGCGGTGTAGTGGTAGGCGGTCGCACCGGGATAGCGGACGGACGGATTGCTGCCGAGGAAGGTGGCGATGACGTTGTGGTGGTATTCGGCGACGGTGGTGATGCCGCGGAAAAAGGCGCGGAACTCGGCCGGGTTGAGCTTCGCCTGGGTGGTGTAGTTAAAAATCAACTTCGTGCCGCCCTTCGCGACCTGGTCGACGATCTCGATCTGGGCGACACGCTGCTCCCAGTAGAAGGTCAGGTAGTGGTCGTAGGCGTGGAAAACCGCCTCACGGGCGTGGCGGTCGCGGGCGCGGTCGGCGAGGGTGGTGACGAGCGCGGTCGGGGTGTCGACCAGCACGGCGGGCTCGAGCGGGGTCGCGAGGCTGAAGAGAGGGTCCACGCCGGAGCCGGCCTCGGGCTGGGCGGTCACGGACCCGGCGGCGGCGGGGCTGGCGGCGCCGGACACGAGGGCGACGACGGTGAGTTGGTAACTCGAACCCTGGACGAGACCTGGCACGATGGCGGAGGTGACGGCGCCGACGTCGAGCGAGCCGGTGAAGCCGCTTCCGACGAGGCCGTAAAGGATGCGGTAGCCGGTGACGCCGGCGGTGGGGCTGGCATCCCACGCGAGGCCGATGGCGTCGGCCTGATTGGAGGCGACGATGCGGACGCTGGTCGGCGCCTCGACCGCGATGGGCGTCACGCGCAGGCGGAAAAACTCGGCGGCGCGCGTGAGCGGCACGACGAGGGAGCGGACCTGGCCGTCGCCAGCGAGGTCGGGCGCGAGCGAGGTCCACGTGACGAGGTCGGGCGAGGATTGCGGCTCGTAGCGGCTGCCCGGCGTCGCGGTCCAGGACAACGCGCCGGCCGGGCTGACGTCGACGGGAAGGTCGCGGGTGGCGGTGGTGGAGACGGGCGCGGCGCCGACCGGGGCGAGCTCGACGTCGTCGATCAGCACTTCGCCGTGTCCGCCGGAGACCGCGCCGGTGACGAGGCGGAAGACGATTTTGACGCCGGCCACGCCGGCGGGCGCGGTCTGGTTGCCGACGGTGATCTTGGTCCAGGAGCCGATGGTGCCGTTGAAGTTTTGCAGGCCGGTGCCGCCGATGATGCCGCCGGATGAGTTCAGCCACTGGAGCCAGTATTGTTGGATGTAGGACGGGCCGCTGCTGATTTGTTTTATCCAAAACGAAAACGCGTAGGCCTGGCCGGCGGTAACGGCGGAGCCGGCGGGCAGGCGGGTCTGTTCCAAGATGCCCTCGGCGGGGGCGCTGCCGACGTTCAGGAGGGCGCAGCGCATGCTGGCGACGCCGCCGTGGGCGGCGGTGGTGATGCGGGCAGGCGGCTGACTGGCGAGGGTGGTCCAGCCGGTGGCGACGGTGCCGGAGCCGGCCTCGAAGTCGCCGTTGGTCAGGATGGCGGGCGGGGCGACGAAGACCGGGTAGGTTTCGACGACCTTGAACTCGCGGGCGGGGTCGCGCCCGGCTTGGTAGGCGGAGAGGGGCGCGCCAGCGCCGGCGACGATTGTGCCGAGGTTGGTCCAGGCGTCCGTGGCGTTGGCGCGGGTCTGGAGCTGGTAGGTGTCGCCCGCCACGCCGGTCCAGCCGAGGGTTTGGCCGGTTTCGAGTTGGACTTGGGGCAGGTCGGCCCGGGCGGGGGCGGCGAGGAGGAGGGCGTAGGAAAAGAGCGCGGCGCAGACGCGGCGGAGCGGGAGGGCGAAACGGGCGCGGGCGGGAACGGCGAGGGCGCCGGCGCGCTCCGGCGCCACGTGGCGGGGGCTTTTCGGGAAGAAGACGAAGCCGAGG
>JAIXVP010000375.1 GCA_027482905.1 Opitutaceae bacterium | reverse complement strand
TGAGCAGCTCGGGCCGGGCGATCAGCGCCATGGCGATCATAACGCGCTGGCGCATGCCGCCGGAAAACTCGTGCGGATACGAATGCAGACGGCGGGCGGCGTCGTTGATGCCCACCGCCTCCAGCATGGCGAGGGCGCGGGCGAGGGCGTCGCGCCGGGAGATTTTCTCGTGGATGAGCAGCGGCTCGATGAGTTGCTCGCTGATCCGCATGTAAGGATTCAGCGAGGTCATCGGATCCTGGAAGATCATGCCGATGCGCTTGCCCCGGACCGCGCGCAGCTCGGCGTCGGTGGCGCGGAGCAGGTCGAGGCCGTCGAAACGCGCGTAGGCGCCCTCGATGCGGGCGGGCGGGGTGGGCAGCAGGCGGAGCAGGGAGGCGCAGGTGACGGACTTGCCGGAACCGGACTCGCCGACCAAACCGAGCGTCTCGCCGCGCTCGAGCGCGAAGCTCACCCCGTCGACCGCGCGAAACACCCCGCTACGGGAATGGAAACTGGTGCGCAGGTCGGAGACGTCGAGGAGCGGCATCGGGGAGGAGATGGTGGTAACAGCGGGAATCGCGCCGGGGCAAGCCGGGCGGCATGCGACTTTGGTGGGTTAGGCGGCGGGCGCGCCGGGGCTTGCGGGCGGACGGGGCGGCCGCAAGCGTGCGCGTTTAGCCCGATGTCGTCCGAAGAAACCGCCGCCGCCCCTCCGAACGCGTATCAGCGCGAACTGATCCGGCCGACCGTAGCCCGCCGCCTGAAATGGCGCTTGGAAACGCTGATCTACCGGGTCTTCGAACTCGGTCTGGGGGCCTTGCCGCTGCCGTGGCTGGCGCGGCTCGGCCGGGCTGCGGGCGCCCTGACCCACGCTCTGCTCGGCAGGCGCCGCCGCACCGTGGAGCGCAACCTGCGCATCGCCTTCGCGGGCGAACGCACGGCGGCGGAGCGGGCGGCGCTGGCGCGGGAGGTTTTCCGGCGCAGCGGGGCCAACCTGCTCTGCTCGCTCGGCACCGCCGCGAAGGACGGACGCGGCCTGGAGGAGTCCATCACGGTGCGCGACGAAAAGATTTTCTGGGACGCCCAGGCCCGCGGCAAGGGCGTGCTCGCGGTGCTGGCCCACATGGGCAACTGGGAGGCCCTCGCCCAGTGGATTCCCCGGCTGCTCCCCCCGAGCGTGAAGGTGGCCAACATCTACCGCCCGCTGAACAACCCGATCATGGACGGACGCCTGCTCGCGAAGCGCAAACGCGACGGCCTGCACATGTTCTCCAAGGACGACAACCCCCTCGCCATGGCCGCCTTCCTCCGCGCGGGCGGCGTGCTCTCCATCCTCTCCGACCAGCGCGCCGGCAAGATCGGGGAACTCGCGCCGCTCTTCGGCCGCAACACCAGCGTCACCCCGCTGCCCGCCGTGCTCGCGCGGCGCACCGGCGCGGCCCTGATCGGCGTCTCCCTGCGCACCGTCGCGCCGGGCCGCTGGGAACTCGGTTTCCACGCCTCGGACGCGGCCGAACCGACCACCGGCCACGTGATGGAACTGCTCGAGCGCGTCATGCGCGTGAGCCCCGAGGACGTCTTCTGGATGCAGGACCGCTGGAAAGTCGACCGCGCCCGCCCTCACCGTCCGCCGGGCAAACTGCCGCGCGGCGTCTGCGCGCCCGCCACCAAACGCCGCCGCGCCCTGCTCTGGCCCGACGCGCAGGGCCGGTTGCCCACGCCGCCCGCCGCCGTGCCCGACGACGTCGCGCCCGAGAGCCCTCCCCGCGCCGCCGGGGAGGACGCGGAGGCCTTTCTCCGCCGGGTCGACGCAGCGGCGGACCTGCCGCTCGACTACGTCGTGGCCGCCGCGCCCGACGCCGAACTGCGCCAGGCCTGCCGAAAACTCGGCCTCGGCTTGATCAACGAGGGCGCGAAATGAACCCGTCCGCGCTCCGCCACCTCCGCGTGCTCTCCGACGGCCGACCGGGGCACGAAAACCAAAGCGTGGGCCTCGCCCTCGCCCTCGCCCGCCGCACCGGCGCGAGCCACGAAATCGTGCGGCTCGACCCCAAGGCTCCGCTCTGGACCCGCCTGCGCGCGGCGACCGCCGGCGCACCGGCCCAGCTCATCGTCGCCGCCGGGCATCGCACCCACCTGCCGCTCCGGTGGGCGGCGCGCCGCGCCGGCGCGCGCTCGGTGGTGATCATGCGGCCCAGCCTGCCCGCCGCCCTCTTCGACCTCGCCCTGATCCCGCGCCACGACCTCGCCGCGGGCGCCGAGGATACCCCGCGCCGCATTCTGACGCGCGGCGCGTTGAACCGCGTGCCGGAGACGCTTCCCGCGAAAACCGCCAGCGGACTGGTCCTGCTCGGCGGTCCCTCCAAACACCACGGCTGGGACGCCCCCGCGCTCGCGCCGAGGATTTTACGCGTGATCGCCGCGCGCCCCGACCTGACCTGGACGGTGGCGGACTCCCGCCGCACGCCGGAGGATTTCCTGAGCGGGCTTGAACTGCCGGCGAACGCGCGGCGCGTGCCCTGGCGGGAGACGCCCCCGGGCTGGCTGGCGGACGAGCTCGCGCGCGCCGCCGTGGTCTGGGCGACGGAGGACAGCGTCTCCATGGTCCACGAGGCGGTGACCGCGCGCGCCGCCACCGGCGTGCTCCCGGTGCCGATCCGCGGCGTCAAGCCGGGCCGGCCCGCGCGCGCGGTGGCGGGGCTGGTCGCCGACGGCTACGCGACCGCCTACGAAACCTGGCTCGCGGCGGGCGCGGGCGTGCTGGCCTCGGGGCCGGCGCTGCACGAGGCGGGACGTTGCGCGGACCGCATCGTGGCGGCGTGGTTTGCACCGGAGATTTCGCGATGAAAGTCCTGCAAATCCTGCCCGAGCTGAATTCCGGCGGCGTGGAGCGCGGCACGCTGGAGGTGGCCGGCCGGCTCGTCGCCGAGGGCCACGAGGCGCTGGTCGTCTCCAACGGCGGGCGGCTGGTCGCCGAGCTCGAGCGCTCCGGCGCGCGCCACTTCGCGCGGCCGGTGCACCGCAAACGCCTCGCCACCCTGCTCCAGATCGCGCCCCTGCGGCGGCTGCTCGCGGCAGAGCGCCCCGACATCCTCCACCTCCGCTCGCGCGCCCCGGCCTGGGTGGCGTGGCTGGCGTGGCGGAAAATGGACCCGGCGACCCGCCCCCGGCTGGTCTGCACCGTGCACGGATTCTACTCGGTCAACGCCTACTCGGCCGTGATGACGCGCGGCGAGCGCCTGATCGCCGTCTCGGAGAGCGTGCGGGCGTATGTTTTGGCCAACTACAAGCGGGTCGATCCGGCGCGCCTGACGACCATTCATCGCGGCGTGGACCCGGCGGCCTACCCGGCGGGCTGGCGCGCGCCGGACGCGTGGCGGGCACGCTGGGCGGAGGAGTTTCCCGCGACCAAGGGGAAAACCTTGCTCACTCTGCCCGGGAGGCTGACGCGCTGGAAAGGGGCGGAAGATTTTATCGCCATCCTGGCGGACCTGCGTCGGCGCGGCCTGCCGGTCCACGGCGCGCTGGTGGGCGAGACCCATCCGAAAAAACGCGCCTACGAGGGCGAGCTGCGCGCGGCGATCGCGGCGGCCGGTTTGACCGAGCACGTCACGCTTACCGGAGTGCGTAGCGACCTGCGTGAGATCATGGCCGAGTCGGCGGCGGTGCTCTCGCTCTCGCTCGACCCGGAGGCCTTCGGCCGGACCACGTTGGAGGCGCTTTGCCTGGGCCGGCCGGTGGCGGGCTACGCCCACGGTGGGGTCGGCGAACAACTGGCGGCCTTGTTCCCCGAGGGCGCGGTGTCAGCGGGCGACCGGGCGGCCATGGCGGACAAACTGGCGGAGTGGCTGCGCTCCGACGGAGGTCCGCGCACCGCTCCCGGCCTCAACCGCGACTTTACCCTCGACCGCATGCTCGAACGCACCCTCGACGTCTACCGCGAGCTCACGAGCTCGCCGCGCTGACCGCGACGGCGACGCGCTACGGAGCAACCGAGCGCCGCCAGGGCCGCGAACGACGCGAATGCGGCGGGCTCGGGGATGGCGGTTGTGGAGACGTTGTCCCAGTAGACCGAGTAGCCGCCGTCCTGGTCGAAGTTGTAGCCTTGGATCATCGCGCTCAGAAGATCCAGGCTGTTGGGGGTGGCGACGGTGTGAAGCAGCGCGCCATCGATCCGGTATTCAAACGCGGTCCCCGTCGAGGTGCCCGAAAGCTTGTGCCAGGCGTCGAACACGAAACCCGAGGGCACGCCGAGATCGACATAGTCACCGAAGTTGAAATCGAAGGCCCGGAAGCGAAAGGCCCGGTCGGCGGCGGCGGAGTTGTATTCGTCGGTGGGGCTGGCATTGGAGAAGCCCAGGATCAGGTAAGCCCCGCCCGCCGGGGTCGTGCCGGAGTGCCCCCAGAGGGCGGTGCGCACGATCGGGCCGGTCGTGGTGTCGAACGCGGCCGCCACATATACGTCGGCGCTGAGCGTCCAGCGCCCGGTCACGCCGCCGGGGCGCTGCTCACCCTGGATGCTGTAGAAGGGGCTGCTGAAGGTGATGTCCCGGTTCGCCGTGGCCCCGGTCTGATCGATGGTCAGTTGGAGCCGGTTGTCACCGTCGAAGACGACCGACTCGAAACCGGCGGGCGCATAACGGTTGGGCGTCCACGCCGGATCGATCGTCGCAAACGTGTCGGTGAATTGGGCGAACGCGGCGCAGGGCAGGACGGCGAAGGCGAGCGCGAGGGCGGCGAGGCGGAGGGAGTTCGGTTTTGTTGGCACGCGCGGGGGAGGAATCCACCACAGCGGCGCGGCGACTCATGCTCCCAAGCTACGCATTCGCGGCGAAGAACGCCATGGGGCCAAACCCGCAGCGGGGGCGCGGTGAACGGAGGGACGCGCGGAAACAAAAAAGCCCGCGAGGCGTGGGACGCGCTCGCGGGCCGGGGGAGGGACGACCCCGACCAGCGGTCGGGGCTACATCGGACCGAACAGCGGTTTAGGCGCTGGGGGAGTCGGCGGCGGGCGCGGGGGCGCCGCCGTTGGCGGCCTCGAGCTCGGCCATGGCGGCCTTGCGGGAGAGGCGGACCTTGCCGGTGCGCTCGTCGATGCCGATGCACTTCACGGTGATGCTGTCGCCCATCTTCACCACGTCCTCGGTGCGGCGGACGCGGAAGTCGGCCAGCTCGCTGATGTGGCAGAGGCCTTCCTTGCCCGGGGTGCATTCGACGAAGGCGCCGAAGTCCTTCACGCCGGTTACGCGGCCGGTGTAGATCTTGTTGATCTCGATCGGGGCGCCGCCGGCGTTGCCGCCGCGGCCGCCGTCACGACCGCCGCCGCCACCCGCGCCGCCGCAGACGGCGTCGATTTCCTGGATGGCGCGCGCCATCGCGGCGCCGTTGTTGGAGTAGACGAAGACCTTGCCGGAATCGTCGTCGGAGATGTCGATCTGAGCGCCGGTGGTCTCGACGATGCGGCGGATGTTTTTGCCGCCGGGGCCGATGAGGGCGCCGATTTTCTCGGGGTCGATCTGGATGGTCTGGATGCGGGGCGCGTAGGTGCTGAGGTCCTTGCGGGGCGCGGGCAGGCTGCCGAGCATGACCTTGAGGATCTCGACGCGGGCCTCGCGGGCCTGGTGGATGGCGGCGGTGGCGATCTCGAAGGGCAGGCCCTTGATCTTCAGGTCGAG
>JAIXVP010000306.1 GCA_027482905.1 Opitutaceae bacterium | reverse complement strand
TGAAGTAGGCGAGATCGGCGGCGGGGCGGCCGGCTTGGAGGACGCCGTGGACACGGCGGAGGGAGTCGATCCATGGCGCGAGGTCGGCGAACCAGGTGTTGTGGCGGTTGAACTCGGTGCCGAACCACGTGTTCACGCCGGGCGGGCGTTCGTCGGGCTGGTGGATGTAAACGTGGAGGACGAAGTGGTTGACGCCCTCGGCGGCGGCGCGGTCGCCGCGGGCCTTGAGATCCCAGAGCGTGTTGCGAAAGGCGTTGCGGCCGGCGGTGAAGGCCTCGGCGGAGACGCGGGGCAGGCCGTAGGTGTGGGCGGCGGAGGAGGCGGCGCGCAGCTCGATGCCGGTCATGCGGCCGTCGGCCCAGAACTCGCCACCGAGCTCGTCGGTCTGGCTGCCGTAGAGGAGGAACTCGGACGGGAAGCCCCAGTGGCCGTAGTTTTCGAGCCAGAGCGTGAGGCCGTGGCGGGCGGTCTCGGCGCGCAGGCCGCCGACGTATTCGGTGGCGACGAGGTCGGCGACGAGGCGGCGGAGATCCCAGAGGAAACGGTCGCTGGAGACGGCGTCGCCGACCTGGTGGCCGGCGAGGACGGGTAGCCACGGGAGCGGGTCGTAGCCGTAGCGGGAGGTGAAGGTGGCGGCGAAGCCATCGGTCCAATTGCAGGAGCCGGTTTCGTAGCTGTCGGCGATGACACGGCGCAGAGAGGCGCGGTCGGCGGCGGGCAGGCGGGAGAGGAGTTTGCCGGCGTAGGCCTCGAAGTGGGCGGAGACGTGGGTGCGGTTAAGTTTGTCCACCTCGAGACCGCGGGCTTCGGGCGAGGCGGGGCCGTTTTCGACGCCGGTGGGTGTCATGCCGGTGCGCTGGATAATCCAATCGCCGGGCGGGACGTCCCACACGAGGGAACCGTCGGGGGCGAGGCGGGAGCTGAGGTTGATGACGGAGGCGGGCGGGATGGCGGCGGCGGAATCCTCGGCGGCGGCGCTGTCCGGCCACGAGTAGGCGTTCCACGGCGGGAGGGCGCCCTCGAAGAGTTTGGAGAGCTGTTTTTCGGGTGCGCGTTCGACGCGGGCGGCGGCGGAAAGCTCGATCTCGACGAGGGCAGGGGAGGTGGCTCCGCGCGGCAGGCGATGCTGGCCGACGAGGCGGAAATGCCGACCGGTGACGGCGGGGAACGAAAGGACGACGGGGGCGAACGGGACGGGGCCGACCTGAGTGCGGGCGTCGCGACGCTCGGAGGTGAAGGTGCGCACGGACTGGAAAGGACCCTCGGGGGAGGCGGCGACGAGGAGTTCCCAATCCACGGCGTGGACACGGGCGGCGGAGTGGACGATCAGGCTGCGGGCGGTGAAGGGATCGGGGACGACGAAATCGAGGCGGAAGGGCGCGGACTTTTCGTCCTTGGCGGGCAGGGGCAGGGGCCATTCGCCATCGAGGCGACCGTCGGCGAGGGCGGAGGCGTCGGCGGGCGGGTTTTCGCCGACGGAGACGGTCACGACGGGGCGATGGCGGGCGAGGGTGTCGGTGTCGCCGGCGGGGGCGGGGAAAGCGAGGGTGGCGACGTCCTGGAACGGATTGGCGGGAGCGGGCAGGACGCCGCGAAACGAGGCGGGGCCGGAGACGCGGGTTTCGGACCAGACGAGGTGGCGCATGGCCTGGTCGGGGCGCACCCACGGGCCGCCGGACTGGCTCCAGCCGGGGCAATTGAAGATTCCAACTTTTACGCCGAGGCGGGTGCCCTCGCGGATGGCGTGGTCAACGAGCGCCCACCACTCGGGGGTGAGGGCTTTGACCGGGCCGCGGGATTTTTCGTTTTGGTCGACGTTGCCGATGAAGGCCTCGCCGATGCCGACGTCGCGCATGGCCTCGAGATCGCGGGTGATGCCGGTGGCGGAGATCTGATCGCTGATCCAATACCAGTAAACAGACGGCCGCGCGGACTCGGGCGGACAGGCGAAAGCGGCGGAGAAGACATCGGCGTGCGCCGCCGGGGAGGGGAGCGAAGCGAGAAGGAGAATGAAGAAGCGACGAAAACGGCCGGGGATGCGCATGAGATAAATGGAGGGGCGACGACGCGACAGTGCTTGGCGGCGTGCATGCGAACAAGCGGCGGGGATAGGGACAGTAAACACGGCGGCGGCAGGGTGTCGGGTTCAACACGCAAAAGACCCCGGCGGAATGCGCCGGGGTCTTTGAATGGATTGGATTCTATCTTTGTGCGCGGATCAGCGGTAGCCTCCGGTGAAAGTGGAGCCGGGTCCGAGGCGGACGTTCGTTCCGACGCCGTTGCGGGCATCGACGTTAACGTAGGCGTTCGAACCGGCGCCGTCGGTTTCCCAGATGCCGCCGCCGGCGTTGCGACGGAGGGCGATCTGGTTAAAGGTGCTTCCGGAGTGAGCGTCGTCGGTGCGAATACCCTCGGCTTCTCCGTCCATGATGTAGGAGGCGACACCCGCGGTCCCGATCGTGGCGGAGCCGCCGGTCTGAAGCAGGATGCCCTGGCTGACGGAAGTGCGGAGATCGACCGACAGCACCGTGATGTCGACGGAGTTGGTGGGGGTGAAGAAGCCGCGGCCGCAGTCGCGCGAGATCACCTTGGTGGTGACGACGCCGGGGCCGGCGTCGTTGGCGCAGCGGAAGGCGGCGTAGCTGCCGGTGGGGTCGCAACGCACGCCGGTGACTATGCCGACATCGGTGTTTTTGGTTTTATTGAGCAGAAGGGAGCAGGAGCCGACATCGGTGCTGCTGACGTTGCCGATCTGGGCACCGTCGAGGAGGTTGGTCTCGAAGCCGTGGTTGTTGCCGTGGTTGCCGGTCATGCCCGTGAAGGTGGACGTGCCCTCGTGGCGGAAGCCGGTGGCGTAGGCGGTGGTGCTGCGGGTGTTGTTGTCCGCGCGGATGCCGATGCCGTTGATCGTGACGCCGTTCGAGGCGTCGATGGAGAAGGCCATGTTGACGCCGGAGAGGGTCACGTTGTTGCAGCCGGTGATCCAGAAGCCGTAGCGCGGCCAACCGGTGACGCGAACGTTGCGAATCTCGATGTTATCGGCGCGGTCGGCCTTGATGCCGACCGTGTAACGGTAGGTGTCGCCGGAGCCGACCGGGTTCACGTTGATGGTGTTGTTTTGAAAATCGATGATCGTGTTCGAGCGCAGGTTGATCGCCTTGATGTTCGTGCCGTCGGGCGCGCCGGAGGAGCCGCCGGCGCGGACGGTGACGCGCTCCTTGGCGGTGCGGTTGGCGGTGAGACCGTTGATGGCGGCGTTTATGGCCGAGTAGTATTCAGTTCCGCTATACACCTGGGTGACGGTGCCGTTGACGTTTTTCGTGGCGACGTAGTTGGGCGAGACGAAGGTGACTTCGGCGGAGGTCACGGCCAGGGCGGAGGAGGCGAAGGCCGGGACGAGAAGCGCGAGCGCGAAAGCTCGGCGCAGCGGGATGGGCAGGCTCATGTTGGGTTTGGGTTGGGGTTTATTCACGGAAACGGCATGCTTCCGAAGAAAGGGAGGGCGGTCACCGGGGGGCTGTGGCGGGCGGGAGCGCGGCGCGGAGAATGGTCTCCATCTTTTGGGTGTCTCCCGGGGCAAGATTGCCGAGCGCCATGCTGATGGCCATGAGGCGGTCGCGTGGGTTGGATATCTGGTTGATCCAGGCGATGGCGGTTTCTGTTTTGTCGACGGCGGTGATGCGCACGAGTTCGGCGGCGAGTTGATCCTTGGCCTGGCCGGCGGGTTGAGATTCCAGCCAGGTGGCGGCTTCGGAGGGTTGGAGCACGGCCCAGGAGGTGAAGGCGGCGGAGTTGGCGGCATCGTGTTCGGCCGGGGGCAAGGTGTCGCGCCAGGCGAGCCAGGACTGGGTGTCATGCATGGCGAAGGTGTTGCCGAAGACGCGGATGAGCTCGGCGCGTTCGGACGGGTCGCTGACCTTGTCGATCAGAAGCATGCCGCTGACGGGGTCCTCGTAGGCGAGTTGGGCGACGCCGTTGGCCCGCGCCGGGATTCGCCGATCGACGGGCAGGTTTTCGGTGACTTCAAAAGTGGTGGCGGGCAGAGCGCTGCCACTCGTGACGAGCAACAGGGAGGTGAGGCGCCGTTTGAGATCGGGGTCGTTGAGGGTGTCGATCCAAGCGCTCGAAGCGGAGAGGTCGGCGACGATCCAAGGCGCGGCGAGGGCGGCGATCAGTTCGGACGCATCGCTGGGGGAGCGGGCGGCGGAGCGGACCTTGGCCAGCGTGGTCACGCGCAGGGCCGGATCGCGGAGCAGGACGCCAAAAGGGGAGATTTCGCCCAGGTGTTCGAGGTGATTGGAGACTTTGAGCCAGAGCTCAAGGCCGGCGGCGGGATCGCGGGCGGCGAGTTCGCGGAAGAACGCTTTTCGCTCGGCCTCGTCCAACCGTTGACCGGAGATGAGGCGCTCGCGGATGCCGTCCATGGACAAGCGGACACGCTCGGCGAGCAGGGCCTCGGGGTTCATGTCGCGGGACCACGTTTCCGGCAGGCGCAGGGAAGGATCGAGGCGGGCGAGGCGGCTCCAAAGGTAGAGGGCGAGGGCCTTTTCCTGGTGGGTGCCGGTATGGGCGCGGGTTTCGAGGATTTGCCAGGCTTGGCGGACGCCGCCCGTATCGAGCGCATGCAGCTCGCCGCTGGCGCGGATGAGGGCGACCGTGTCGGACCAGTCAACCCCCAGAAAATCCTCGATGATTCGAGTTAATGTGAGGCTCGCGGGTTGCGGGACGGCCGCGATTGGCGCCGCGCGCAAGGAGGGTGGTGCCGGGAGTGGCTTTGGGGCGGATAAAGTCCGGGGCGGATTCGCCTGCGTGAGCAAAGCGTATCCGCCGGCACCGAGTCCCATGCCTAACCCAAGCATGAGACCTGAAATCATGACGGAGTTTTTCATGAAATGATAATTGAATCTATGCAATTTTACATGATCGCAAGATGAGATTTAGTCGCCTCGCCTTGACGACTACCCCATGAATTACGCTTTGACGCCACCAAGAAGCCTAATCTACTCGTCCCTCAAGAGCTAGGTGAGGGGAGGATATGCAGGCATTATTTTCATGAATATTGATGCGACTTTTCCAGGCGCGTTTCAGTATCCGGATTTGACGCGATCCCGGCGCGTTCGATCGTCGTCCAAAATCCTTGAGCCATCCGACTTCGTTGCCTCCCGGGAAGTCGCTGATCTTTCGTTAACCCGGCCAGGTTCAGGCCGGACGTCGTGCGAAGTCAGGGAGCGGACGAAGGCGCGAAGAAGTGGGATGTGCCGGGGGCGAGCTTGAGGTCGAGGGTGGTGTCGCGGTAGCGGACGCGGCAGGCTTGGCCGGTGGTGGACGTGAGGGCGGCGCGGACGAGGCGGCCGTCGCGCCATTCCATATCGACGAGGAAACCGCCGCGGGCACGCAGGCCTTTGACCGAGCCGGCGGGCCAGGCGGAGGGGAGAGCGGGGAGGAGGTTGATCACGACGGTATCTTCGGGCGTGCGGTCGTGGCTTTGGAGGAGCAGTTCGGCGATGCCGGCGGCGCCGCCGAAGTTGCCGTCGATCTGCATGGGCGGGTGGGCGCAAAAAAGGTTGGGGTAACTGCCGCCGGCGTGGCGCATGCTGGTGGTGCGGGAACTGACCGGGTTGAAGAGATTCAGGAGCAAGGCGTGGGCGCGGTCGCCGTCGTGGAGGCGGGCCCAGAAGTTGACCTTCCAAGCGAGGCTCCAGCCGGTGCCGCCGTCGCCGCGACCTTCGAGCGTGAGGCGGGCGGCGCGGGCGAGTTCAGGCGTGCCATCGGGGGTGATGGCGCGGCCGGGGTGCAGGGCGAAGAGATGGGAAACGTGCCGGTGGGCGGGGTCGTTTTCCGTGAACTCGCCGGCCCATTCCATGAGGCGGCCGTCGGAGCCGATGCCGGGGGCGCGAAGGCGCGCGCGGGCGGACGCGGCGCGGGCGGCGAGGTCGGCATCCTGGTCGACGAGGGCGGCGGCGACGACAAAACGGCCGAGGAAATCGTCGGCGATCTGCTGGTCCATCGACGGGCCCATGCAGAAGGACGTGGGGGTGCCGTCGGGCGCGGTGAAGCGGTTTTCGGGCGAGTTGCTCGGGCCGGAAACGAGTTTGCCGGTGGCGGGGTCTTCGACGAGCCAGCCGAGGATGAACTCGGCCGCGCCGCGCAGTGCGGGCCAGTGGCGGCGGAGGAAGGCGGGGTCGGGCGAGGCCGCGAAGTCGTGGTGTTCGAAGAGGTGCTGGGCGAGCCAGGGGCCACCCATCGGAAACAGGCCCCAACTGGCGGAAGAGCCGGGGGAGGTGAAGCCCCAGACGTTGGTCATGGTGTGGACGGTCCAGCCGGGCGCGTCATAGTGGATCCGAGCGGTGTGGGCGCCGGGCTCGACGAGGGTATCGATGAAGTCGGCGAGGGGCTCGGCGCACTCGGCGAGGTTCGTCGTCTGGGCCAGCCAGTAGTTCATCTGGACGTTGATGTTGGTGTGGTAGTCGCTCTGCCAAGGTGGGCGAAAGTTATCGACCCACAGGCCTTGGAGGTTGGCGGGCAGGCCGCCGGGGCGGGAGGACGAGACGAGCAGGTAACGGCCGAACTGGAAGTAGAGGGCGGCGAGAGCGGGGTCGGGTTGGCCGGCTTTGACGGCGGCGAGGCGTTCGGGGAGCGGGAGGGCTGACGTCGGCGAGGAGCCGAGATCGAGGGCGACGCGGTCGAAGAGTTTGCGGTGGTCGGCGATTTGGTCGGCCTGAAGACGCGAGAAGGGTTTGGCGATGGCGGCGGCGAGGCGGGCGGCGGTGTCGGCCTCCGGATCGCGGCCGCGAAAATCGGTGGCGCCGTCGAGGTAGAGAATGACGGAGTCGGCCTTTTCGATGCGGAGGCCGGCGTCGGTGGCGGTGACGGTGCCGCCGGTGGGGACGGCGCGGAGGCGGGCGAGGATGCGAAGGCCGTCGGGCTCGGCGTTGCGGTTGAGCCGCACGCGGACGGAGTGGCCGTTGGCGCCCTCGGCGGTGAGGCGCGGGGTGTCGGTGCGGGTGGCGATGGTTTTGGCGTCGGCGACGGCCTCGGGTTCGCGCGGGCGGGAGAGCGAGGCGAGCAAAGAGAGCGCGCCAGGGCGGTCGGCGGACAGGCGGACGGCGAGGATCTGATCCGGCGCGCTGGCGAAGACCTCGCGGGTGAAAGTGGTGTCGCCGAGGCGGTAGGAAACGCGCGCGGTGGCGGTGGCGAGGTCGAGTTCGCGGCGGTAGTCGGTGGCTTCGGCGGCGTGGGCGTCGAAGGCGAGATCAAGAAAGGCGAGGACCTGGTAGGAGCCGAAGTTGCGGCGCTCGGTGAGGTCCCATTTGCAGACGAGGTTGCGGCCGATGAGGCTGTGGGCGCGGGCGTAGTCGCCGGCGAAGAGGAGGCGGCGGGCCTCGGGCAGGGCGGCGAGGGCGGCGGGGTTGTTAAAATCGAAGGGACCGCCGGACCAGACGGTTTGTTCGCAGATGGCGAGTTGGTCGGTGGCGACGGTGCCGGCGACGAGGGCGCCGAGGCGGCCGTTGCCGACGGGGAGGCCGTTGGTGACGGAGGCTTCGCCTGGGGTGCGATACCAGAGGGTTAGCGGGCCGGGGGCGGGCGCGGCGGGCGGCGGGGCGGCCAAGAGGGAGGCGGTGAGCGCGGCGGTTAGGGTGAGGGGGAAGCGCACGAAGCGGGCGAGATGGCGGAGGGGCGAGGGGGCTTGCATCAGGATTTGGCGGGGTGACGGGTTTTGCCGGGGGCGCGGGGCTCGGAGGCGGATCGTGAAGAGGGGAGGGTGAAGGGGCGGAAACGGATGGGCGGGTTGCGGTCGGGCCCGAGGTAGAAGGACGGATGGGGCGGCTGGTTGTAGCCGGCGTTTTGCCAGGCGACGCCGAGACGGTATTGGGCGTCGTGCATGAGGGTTGGCAGGCGCGTCGCGGTGGGAACGGTGGTGGAGTAGATGCGGAGGGCGGAGTTGTCGGCGGTGCGCCAGACGATCTCCTCGCGCCAGTCTCCAAAGAGGTCGGCGGTGAGGCAGGGGGTGGATTTGGTGCCGTTGTTGGAGGCGGCGCCCTCGGCGACGAGGAGGTTGTCGAGTTTGCCTGCTTTCCAGTCCCACTTCATCACGCGGTTGGAGTCGACGAGTTCGCGGAGCAGGTCGCCGTCCCACCAGGCGGCGAAGTTGACGGAGCGCGGGGCGCGTTCGGCGATCTTTTCGCCACGCACGTCGAAGAGGCCGGTTAGGCCGGCGCCGGCGACCCAGCACTCGGCACCGGGGTGGGTGGGATCGATGTCGGCGGCGAGGGCGCGACCGGGGCCTTCGCCGTCGTCGCCGGCTTTGACGGAGGGTTTTTTCCAGAGAATGCGGCCGGTGGCGGCGTCGAACATGCGGGCGCCGGCGTCGTCGAAGCGTTCCTGGATACCGAAGACCTCGAGGCCGGGGCGGGTGGGGTCGAGGTCGGACACGTGTTGGGCGTCGCCGTGGCCGAGGCCGGTGGAGTAGAGACCGAGGCCGGTGTCGCCCACGGTCATGGCGCCGTAAACGATCTCGTCGCGGCCGTCGTTGTCCACGTCGACGACGCTGAGGTTGTGGTTGCCCTGGCCGCGATAGGCGCGGTTGGACTCGGGGCCGGCGTCGGAATCGAAGACCCAGCGGGAAGTGAGCTGGCCGCCGCGCCAATCCCAGGCGGCGAGGACGGTGCGGGTGTAATAGCCGCGGCAGAAAACGACGCTGGGGAGGCGGCC
>JAIXVP010000170.1 GCA_027482905.1 Opitutaceae bacterium | reverse complement strand
CTCCCCACCCTGTCCTTTCGTGACCTCGTCCTCGGCGCCGAGGCCGAGACCCTGCGCCAGGCCCTCGAAGCACGCGTGCGCATCGACGAACTGATCGCCGAGCGCCAGGCCGCCTACGAACGCATCGCCGCCCTGGAAACCCAGGTCGAGGAAGTCTTGGGCGAGGCCGGCGTCTTCCCCTTCCCCGCCCCGCCCCTGCCCGTCGCCGGCCTCGATCCGAAGGCCGAAACCCTCGTCCGCCCCGCGCCCGGCACGGCCGCCGGCGTCGCCAAAAAATCTCCCGGCCGCCCCCCCGCCGCCCGCCCGCCCGAGCCCGGTGCCGACGATGAACCGGCCGACGCCCCCGACGCCGACGCGAGCGACGACGATAACGACGAGGCCAACTCCTAATCTCCCGCCTCCCCGCTCCGCGCCCCCCGCTCCTCGCTCCCATGCGGAGAGACCAGCAGATCCGGATCAACGAACTCCTCCTCCAGCGCGAGGAGCTGTTCCTGCGTATCCACGCCGCCGAGACGGAGGTCTCGCGCCTGCTCGGCGCGCCCTGGCCCTTCGTCCGCCCCGCCCTCCCCTCCGACCGCCGCACCCGCCGCAAACCCGGCGCCCCCGCCGCCATCGCGGTCGCACCCTCCACCGTCCCGGTCCCGCCCGCCGCGCCGCGCCGCCTGGAGCCCGGCGAGACCGCCTACCGCGTGACCTACCGCCAGTTCGCCCAGACCCTGACCGAGACCCATCACGACCCCGCCGCGCTCGCCACCCTGCTGGCTTGCCGAACGGAAAACCTCCAGGTCCTCCGCCTCGAAACCCTCGACGCCGCCGGCGCCCCGTCCGCCGTGCTCTGGGCTCACTCCGCCGTCCCGGCCGCCTGAACCGGCCGCGTCCGCACCCTCACCACCAGGGGCCGGTGATCGCTCGCCGCCGCCACCTCGGCCCACGGCTCGCCCGCCACCCGCGCGACCACGTTGGCCGGCTCGCCCTGGCGCAAACCCTCCGCGACCAGCGCCTGGTCGAACCGCGAATACACCCCGATGCGGGCGTAGGCATGGGTCCAGCGGTGACCCCGCTCGTCGGCCGCGTCCAACCAGGTGGCGATCTCCGTTTTTCCCCGCGCCTGGACCGCCTTGAGCGTGCGGCTGCCCGGCGTGTCGTTAAAATCCCCCACGATCAAAAACCGCGCCGTCGCGGGCTCCGGAAAGCGCTCCAGAACCCGGTCGCGTGCCGCCTGCGCCTCCGCCACGCGCAGATCCTCCGCCGCCGGATCCTCCTTGTCCTCGGTGACGCGACTTTTGAAGTGCACGACAAACACCGTGATCGCGCCGCCCGGCGCAGGAACCTCCACCTCAAGCAAGCCGCGCCGCACCGCCGCGTCGTCCTCCGCCCCGCGCCGCTTGGCCTTGAGGTCGCAGTGCAGCGTCACCCGCCCCAGGGGCACCCGGCTGAGCACCGCCAGCCCGCGACTCTGGTCCGCCGCCAGGCCGGCCTCGCCAAACGGATACGCGACGCCCTCGGCGGCCAGGTCCCGGCGCAGCTCGTTCAGGAAGGGCGGCCCGCCCACCTCCTGCAACGCGATCACATCGGCGTCGAGCGCGCGGATGACCGCCCGCAGCGCCGTTTTCTCCGCCTCCGGCTTGGGATAATCCGGCCGAAACCCGCCGTCCGCCAGGCGCCGGTCCGCCAGCGTGTAGTTTTGCACGTTGTAGGTCGCCACCGTCAGCCACTCGCCGACTGCCGCGCCCGGCGTCGCCGCATGCGCGACGAACCCGCCGACACCGATAATAATCGCCGCCAACCACTTCGCCGCCCGCCGCCGTCCGACCGTTTTCATCGCGCCCGCCCCCCGTCTTCAGTTTTTCCCGCCGCCCGCCGCCGCCGCCGCGCCCGGGCCGGCGAGGAGCGCGGCCTCGCGCTCGACCAGCGCCGGATGCGAGTAATACACCGCGCTGAACAGCGGATGCGGCGTGAGGTTGCTGAGGCTCTTCGAGGCCATCTTGCGCAGGGCCGCCACCAGCTCGCCCGGACCGCCCATGGCCTCGCGGGCGAATGCGTCCGCCTCGAACTCGTGCTTGCGCGACACGTGGTTGCCCAGCGGAGCGAACCAGAAGGTCGCCAGCCCGCTGGTCAGCCCGAAGAGCAGAAAGGCCGGCGCCATCTCCCCGGCGGGGAACCCGAAACCGGCGTTGAACCACGGCGCCCCGGCCAGCGCGGCGACCGCCCAAAACCCCGCGAATTGCAGCGCCGCCGAGGTCGCGAGCATCTTCGGGATGTGGCCGCGCCGATAGTGCCCGACCTCGTGCGCCAGCACCGCCTCGGTCTCCGCCTCGGTGAGCTGGTTGATCAGCGTATCGAGCAAAACGATACGCCGGAAGCGCCCGAAGCCGGTGAAAAACGCGTTCGCGTGCCCGCTGCGCTTGCTGCCATCCATCACCTCGATGGTCGCCGCCTTGAACCCCGTGCGCTCCGACAGGCGGAACAGCCGCTCGCGCAGCGGCCCCTCCGGCAGCGGCGTGAGTTTGTTGAAAAGCGGCAGGATCAGGCGCGGGTAGAGCACGACCATGAGCAGCTGAAAGCCGAAGAGCAGCGCGAAGCCCCACGCCCACCACGCCGGCCCGGCCAGCGCCGCCAGCGCGAGCAGCCCCCACAACAGGGGAAACCCGATCACGAGCAGCAGCGCCACGCCTTTGACCTTGTCCGCCAGCCACAGCCCCGGGGTCATTTTGTTGAACCCGAAACGCGCCTCCAGCCGGAAGGTCTCCCACCACTCGAAGGGCAGCCCCGGCGCGCCCGCCAGCAGGGTCGCCGCGAGGATGAAGAGGGCGTCGTCCCACCGCGCGCCCGGCGCCCACGCCGCGATGTGGGCGAAGAGCCACGGCAGCACCCCGCTGGCCAGCAGAAGGGCCAGCACGCCCGCCTCGAAGACCAGCGCGACCGCGCCGAAGCGGTTCTTGGCCAGCGTGTAGTCGGTGCTGCGGCGGTGCGTGGCCGCGTCCACCATGGCCGCGACCGCCGGGGGCGGGTTGTCGGCGTGCCGGAGCACCTCGCGGCGATTGAGCGCCGCCAAGCCGAGCTGCGCCGCCAACCGCAGCGCGATCAAGCCCCACACCCCCTGCATCACGTATTCCGTCACCATAAAGTCCCACCTCACCGCGCCACCCGGGCCGGTTCAACCCCCAAACCCGTCCGTCGGGCCCAGGCGGCGCCGAAAGCCTTTGATTTTCAACCTCGCCACTTCGCTGCAACCCTCGCGAGTGTAACGGCGTCTATTGCCTTCGATGCCTCGCTCATCCCGCCCCGCCCTCGTCCTGCTCTCCGCCTTGTCCGTCCTCGCCGCCGCCCCCGCGCGCGCCCAGGGCACCCCGCCCCCGACGGAGCTGTCGCCGGACGCCTTGCTCAACCCGCCCGCGGCCGAAACCCCCGCCGCCCCGGTCGCACCCCTCACCCCCGTCTCCGCCCCGCCGCCCTTGGACGAACCCACCGCCGCGCCGACGCCCAAGCCCGCCTCCCCGCCTTCGGCCGAGCGCGCCCGCCGCGTCGCCAAGCCCGCCCCGGCCGCGACCCCCGCCGCCGCTCCCGAGGAGATGGTCGGCCCGGTGATCATGCGGAACGACTCCCGCGACCAGGTCCTCGATCTCTACGAGCGCTGGACGGGCAAGATCCTCCTCCGCCCCGCCCAGCTCCCCGAGGCCACCTTCACCCTCACCTTGGACAAACCCCTGCCGAAATCCGAGGCCCTCCGCGCCCTCGAAACCCTGTTCAACCTTCAGGGCATCGGCTTCTCCCCCCTTGGCGAACGGTTTATCAAGGTCTCGCAGCTCCAGCTCACGCGCACCGAGGCCCCCGAGTTCATCGAGGGCTCCACCCTCGCCCTCCCTCCCAGCGGCCGCATCGCCACCAAACTCTTCACCCTGAACTTCCTGCGCGTCGGCGAGTTCGTCCCCCAGATCAGCCAGCTCATCAACCCCAACCTGGGCGCCGCCCCCATCGTCTTCGAAAAGACCAACGCCGCCCTCGTCGTCGAATCCATCTCCAACCTCCAGCGCATCGAGGAACTGATCGAGAAACTCGACCGCCCCTCCGCCTCCGGCCTCGCCGTCAAATCCTACCCGGTCGTCAACGCCAAGGCCTCCGACCTCGTCAACCAGCTCCGCACCCTGCTCGGCGGCCCCCTCGCCGCCATGATCGGCACCACCACGATCTACCAGCCGGACGATCGCACCAACCAGATCATCCTCATCAGCGACGCCCGCGAACAGGTCCTCTTCGACGACCTCATCGCCAAGCTCGACACCGAGGCCTCGCCGAACACCCGCAGCGAGGTGGTTTTCCTGAAACACGCCACCGCCACCGAGGTGGAGGCCCTGCTCGCCAAACTAGTCTCCGGCCAGTCCGGCGCCGCCCAACGCTCGACCTCGAAGTCGAACCGCCTCTCCGGCACCCGCCTGAACCCGACCCCCGCCCCCGGCGCGAACGTCACCCCGCCCTCCGCCCCGGCCAACCCCGCCGCCAACGCCGCCGTCAACGCCGTCGCCTCCGAGGAGTTCTCCGAATTGCTGACCATCGTCGCCGACGAGCGCTCCAACGCCATCGTGATCGCGGGCACCCCGAACGACATCAAGTTGGTCAAGTCCCTCGTCGACCGCCTCGACGTCCTCCTCGCCCAGGTCCGCATCGAGGTCGTGATCGCCGAGGTCACCCTTCAGGACGACGCCTCCTCCGGCATCAGCGCCCTCGGCCTCGAGGTGACCAACAACAAGCTCACCGGCATCAGCGGCACCGCCGCCGGCGTCGGCCTGAGCGGCGGCGGCACCACCGCCGGATCCTTCGCCGACATCACCAACGTCGGAGCGGGCAACTTCGACCTCACCGGCGTGGTCAGCCTGTCCACCACGCCGCGTAAAAACAATTCCTCCATCCTCCAGACGCCCTCCATCGTCACCACCCACAACAAGGAGGCCGAGATCTTCGTCGGCGAGACCCGCCCCGTCATCTCCGGCACCACCACCGGCTCCTCCGGCTCCGCCACCGGCCTGACCAGCAGCTCCACCGTCACCCAGCAGGAGATCGGTATCCGCCTCCGCGTGCTCCCCCTCATCGGCAGCAGCGGCGACGTCCAGCTCGAGGTCGAACAGGAGGTCGAGGACGTCCTCGGCACCGTAAGAATCGACGGCAACGACCAGCCCCGCATCGGCCGCCGCACCACCACCTCCTACGTCAGCGCCCGCAACGGCGACATCATCGTCCTCGGCGGCCTGCAACGCGCCTCCCAGTCGAAAAACACCAGCCGCCTCGGGCCCCTCCCCTGGATCGGCGACCTTTTCGGCTCCCGCAGCCGCTCCAAGGGCCGCACCGAGTTGGTGTTCTTCCTCCGCCCCGTCATCCTGACCAACACCTACCTGGACAACGTCGAGGCCATGAAACGCATCGACTCCACCCCCCAGGCCAAGCAGGTGCGCGAGATCACCGACAAGCGCCCCGCCGCCGCCCCCTACGTCGATCCGGCGCCCGCCGCGAAACCCTGATCCGCCGCCCCGCCCCAGCTTCACCTGCTCCTAGCTCCTCGCAGCTTCGTTTTTCCGCTTTCCGCTTTTTCAGCCGATGCCTTTCGTCCTGGACTCCGCCACCTTCCCGGCCCTCTCCCCCGAGGCCCTCCAGTCCGTCGCCGAGACCCCCCGCGCCGAACGCCTCCTGGCCCTCGCGGGCGCCTTGTCCGTCCCGCCCGACACCGCCCTCGCCGTCCTCGCCGCCGCCGCCGGCCTGCCCGTCCTCGCGGAACCCGCCGTCGACCCGGACTCCCTCCGACTCCTCCCCGCCCGCCTCGTCCACGAATACCAACTCGTCCCGGTCAAGGACCCCGCCGCGCCCGCTCCCGCCGACTCCTCCCTCCCCGCCCCCGGCTCCACGCTCCCCGCTCCCGACCCCGCGCTCCCCGCTCCCGCCTCCCCGCTCCATCTCGCCACCCCCTGGCCCCCGACCATCGAAATCATCGACTGGCTCGCCACCTTCACCGCCCGCCCCCTCGTCTGGCGCCTCGCCTCGGCCGATCGCGTGAAGGATCTGATCGTGGCCAACTACGGCGTCGGCGGCGGCTCCCTCGAGGACGAACTCGAGGCCCTCGACGTCACCGTCAACCCCACCGAGGCCGAGGCCGACGAGGATGCCGCCGTCGTGCGTTTCGTCACCGACGTGATCGCCCAGGGCATCGCCGACCAGGGCACCGACATCCATTTCGAACCCCAGGAGGAGGCCCTCCGCATCCGCTACCGTATCGACGGCCTGCTCGTCCCCGTTCCCGTCCCCGACAACCTCCGCCGTTTCCAGGACGCCATCATCTCCCGCCTCAAAATCATGGCGCGGTTGAACATCTCCGAAAAACGCCTCCCGCAGGACGGCCGCATCAACTTCAAGTCCGGCACCACCGCCCTCGACATCCGCGTTTCGACCTTCCCCACCCTCTACGGCGAATCCATCTCCCTCCGCCTCCTGAACCAGAAGAAAGAGGCCTACACCATGGATCGCCTCGGCATGTCGCCCGAGGAGCAAAAAGTCATCACCAAGGTCCTCGACTACCCCCACGGCATCATCCTCGTCACCGGCCCCACCGGCTCCGGCAAATCCACTTCGCTCAACGCCTTCCTCCGCAAGATCAACTCTCCCGATCTTCGCATCGTCACCATCGAGGACCCGGTCG
>JAIXVP010000396.1 GCA_027482905.1 Opitutaceae bacterium | reverse complement strand
GCCGACGAGCAGACCGATAAGCACGACGGGCACGACGACCAGGGCGAGGATGAGTTTGCGGCGGCGGGTCATGGGCATGGCGAAAGGGAGGGAGCGGAAGGGATGGCCACAGAAAGGAGGGGAGGCGGCAAAAGAAAAGACCCCGGCGGCGGGCGCGGGGTCCGGAGAAAACCGTCGGGGCGCGGCCGCCGGATCAGGGCGTGGCGGCGGCGGCGACGGGGTCGGACTCGCCCACGGCCTTGCGCACGGTGGCGAGCGCGATGGTATGGCGGTAGTTCGCCTCGAGACGGTTCAGGCTGGCCTCGGTGAGGGCCTGGCGGGCCTGGAGCACGTCGAGCTGGGTGGCGGCGCCGTTGCGGTAGCGCACGTCGGCAAGGCGGAGGGCCTCCTCGGCCTGGCCGACGACCTTGCCGGCGGCCTCGGCGAGCTCGGCCGCCTCCTGCAGGCTGGAGAGCGCGCGGCGAACCTCCACCTCGACGGCGAGCGTCTGCTCGGCGAGGGTCAGACGGGCCTGGTTGAGCTGGGCGCGGGCCTGGGCGACCTTGCCGCGGGTGCGGGCGCCGTCGAAAATCGCCCAGCTCGCCTCGACCCCGGCGGTCCAGCCGTCGAGGGAGTCGTCGAGCGAGTTCGAGGTGCTGCGCTTCACGCCCTCGTAGCCGCCGGTGACGTAGATCTCGGGCAGGTAGTCGGATTTGGAGACGGTCACGCCGGACTCGCGGGCGCGCTGGATCTGGGCGAGGCGGAGCAGCTCGGGCCGACGGGCCTTGGCGGCGGAGAGGGCGGTCGCGAGATCGTAGCTGACCGGCCGATACTCGAGCGTGCCGTCGAACTCGGGCACCTTGCGCAGGTCGGTGCCCAGATCCGCCTGGTAGCCGAGGGCGGCGCGAAGCTCGTCGATGGCGAGGCGGAAGCCGTTGCGCGCGCTGATCAGCTCGGGCTGGGCGTTGGCCAGGGCGACCTCGGCGGTGAGGACCTCGAACTGCGACACGCTGCCGGCCTCGAAGCGGTTCTTCGCCGTCTGGAGCTGTTCCTTCAACAGGGCGACGCTCTGTTCCTGGACCTGGATGCGTTCGCGGTTGAGCAGCACGTCGGCGAAGCGGGTGCGGACGAGCAGGAGGACCTCGTTCACCACGGCCTCGATGTCGAGCACGGCGGCGGTGCGGGTGGTCTTGGCCGCGTCGAGGGCGGCGCGCACGCCGCCGCCGCTGTAGACGAGCTGGCGCACGGTGATGGCGGCGCGCCAGTCCTGGTAGCCGACCGGGCCGCCGTTGCGCGACTCGGAGAGGCTTTTGGCGTCGCGCGAATAGCCGGCGGTGGCGGAGACGTTCGGGATGGCCTGGGCGCGGACCTCCACGATCAGGCCCTCCTGCTCGCGCAGGCGTTCGCGGGCCTGGCGGATGCTGAAGTTGTTCTCCAAGGCGTAGCGCAGGGCCTGGTCGAGCGTGAGCAAGTCGGGCACGGCCGGCACGGCGGGGGCGGGCGCGGGGGGCGGCTCGGGTTTGAGCGCCTCGGTGAACGGCAGGACGTCGGCGGAAGCGGAGACGGCGAGGAGCGAGAAGGCGAAAAGGGCGGTGCGTTGCATGACGGGCGGTGATGGATTAGGCGACGGAGGCGTGAACGGGCTCGGCGGCGGGGTCGGACGGGCCGGGGGAGGCGGCGCGATCGCGGGAGTGATCTTTGGCGATCAGCATGTAGAGGGACGGCACGACGAGCAACGTGAACAGGGTTCCGATGGTCATGCCGCCCACCAGCACGAGGCCGATGGAATTACGCGCGGCGGCGCCCGGACCGGTCACGAGGGTCAGTGGGAAGTGGCCGACCACGGTCGCCACGGTGGTCATCAGGATGGGCCGCAGACGGGTGAGCGCGGCCTCGCGGACTGCCTCCAGTTTGGAGCGACCCTGCTCCTGGAGGATATTGGCGAACTCGACGATGAGGATGCCGTTTTTCGCGATCAGGCCCACGAGGGTGACGAGGCCTACCTGGGCGTAGATGTTCATCGTGGTCGTCCATCCGTCGGTCCAGAAGGCGAGGTTCGGGTTCGGCATCTTGAGGAAGGTGAAGAGCAGGGCGCCGAAAAGCGCCAGCGGCACGGAGCCGAGCAGGATGACGAAGGGGTCGCGGAAGGAATTGAACTGCGCCGCGAGCACGAGGAAGATCAACACCACGGCCAAACCGAGGGCGGGGAGGAACTTGTCGCCCTCGGTCCGGAGCTGGCGGGACTCGCCGGTGTAGTCGATCACGTAGCCCTTGGGGAGGATCTTGGCGGCCTCGTCCTCGAGGAAGCGCAGGCCCTCGTCGAGCGGCACGATGCACACGCCGGAAAGGGAGACGGCGTTGAGCTGCTGGAAGCGGTTGAGGGAGCGCGGGACGGTGGAGTTCTTGATCGTGGCCACCGTGCTCAAGGGGACGAGCGTGCCGTCCGGGCCGGTGACGTAGATATCCTTGAGCTGCTCGGCGTTCAGCCGGTCCTCGCGCTTGATCTGGGGGATGACCTTGTAGCTGCGGCCCTCGATGTTGAAGCGGTTGACGAAATTGCCGCCCACCGCCGCGCCCACGTCGGCGCCGACCTGCTGGAGGTTGAGGCCGAGCGCGGCGACCTTGTCGCGATCGATCACGATCTCGGACTGGGGCTGGTCGATCTTCACGTCGATGATGGGAGGGAAGGCGAACTTGCCGCTCTCCATCGCGCGTTTTTGAAGTTCCTGCGCGAAGCCCAACACCTGCTCGCTGGGGGCGGTGGAGGCCAGGATGAACTCGACCGGGAACTGGCCGCCGCCGGGCAGGGCGGGCGGGGTGACCGCGAACATCTGGATGCCCGGGATGGTGCTCAACTTGGCCTGCACCTCGGGCAGGATCTTGAACACGGAGCGCTCCCGCTCGCTCCAGGGCTTGACCACCAGGCCGCCGAAACCGGAGGTGGGGTTGGTGATCTGGAACGTGAAATCGGTCTCGGGGACGCTGCGAAAGGCCTCGCCGGCGGCGGCGGCGTAGCGGCTGGTCTGGTCGAGCGTGTTGTTCGCCCCGGTGTTCATGATGCCGAAGATGACGCCCTGGTCCTCGGCGGGGGCGAGTTCGGTGGGGGACATCTTGAACATCGGGAACGTGAGCAGCGTGACGACGATCCAAACCGCGTAGACGAAGGGGCGGTTGGCGAGCGTGCCGTCGAGCACGCCGGAGTAGAAGCCTTTCACCCGTTCGAAGACGGCGTTCACCTTGGCCGGGAATCCGGAGTGGGACGCGCCGGGGCGCAGGAGCTTGGCCGACATCATCGGCGAGAGGGTCAGCGCCACCACGCCGGAGATCGTGACCGCGCCGGCCAGGGTGAACGCGAACTCACGGAACAGGGCGCCGGTGAGCCCGCCCTGCAGGCCGATGGGGGCGTAGACCGAGGCCAGCGTGATGGTCATGGCGAAGACGGGACCGACCAGTTCGCGCGCCCCGAGGAGCGCGGCGTCGAGCGGCGACTTTCCCTCGCCGATGTGGCGCTCGACGTTTTCAACCACCACGATGGCGTCGTCCACCACGAGGCCGACCGCCAGCACGATGGCGAGAAGGGTCAGCAGGTTGACGGTGAATCCGAAGGCCTGCATCAAAAAGACCGCGCCGATCAGCGAGACCGGTATGGCCACCACGGGCACGAGCACGGAGCGGAAGGAGCCGAGGAACAGAAAGATGACGACGACCACGATCAGGAGGGTCTCGGCGAGGGTTTTGACCACGTCGTGGATGGCGTCGTTGATGTATTCGGTGGAATCGTAGGCGATGCGGGTCTCGAGGCCGGTGGGCAGCTCGCGGGCGACGGCCACCATCTCGGCGCGGATGCGTTTGACCACGTCGATCGAGTTGGCGTTGGGCAGGACGAAGATGCCCATGAAAACGGCGGTCTGGCCGGAGAAACGCACCTCGGTGTTGTAGTCCTCGGCCCCGAGGACGACGTCGGCGATGTCCTGGAGACGCACGATCACCCCGGCGGACTCGAGCACGACGAGCTGCCGGAATTCCTCGACGGTCTTCAGGTCGGTGTTCGCGGTGAGGTTGACCTGGATCAGCGAGCCCTTGGTTTCGCCGACGGCGGCGAGGTAGTTGTTGCTGGCGAGGGCGGCGCGGACGCGGGCGGGGCTGAGGTTGAAGGCGGCCATGCGCTCGGGCTTCAGCCACACGCGCATCGCGAAGGTGCGGGCGCCCAGCACCTCGGCGCGCTGCACGCCGGGGACGGCGGTGAGGCGGGGCTGGACGACGCGCACGAGATAGTCGGTGATCTCGTTCTGCCGGAGCACGTCGGATTTGAAATTGATGTAGGCGGCGGCGAACTCGCTGTCGGCGGAGACGATGTTCAGGACGGGCAGCTCGGCCTCGGGCGGGAGATCGCCGCGGACCTTGTTCACCTTCGAGCTGATCTCGGAGAGGGCCTTGTTGGCGTCGTAATTCAACTTCAGACGGGCGGTGATGGTCGAGACGCCCTGGGTGCTGCTGGACTGGAGGTAGTCGATGCCGTCGGACTCGGCGATGGCCCGCTCCAGCGGGGTGGTGATGAAACCGCGCACCAGCTCCGCGCTGGCCCCGACGTAGGCGGTGGTGACGGTGATGGAGGCGTTCTCGCTGCGCGGATACTGCCGGACGTTCAGCGAGCTGTAGGCCTGCAGGCCGGCGATGATGATCACGAGGCTGACCACGATCGCCAGCACGGGCCGGCGGATAAAAATATCGGTGAAGGAATTCATGGCGGATGCGGCGCGTCGGTGGCGGGTTCGCGGGGGGACGGCGGCTTAGGAATCGGTGGGGGTCGGCGCCAGGCGGGCGTCCGGGGCGAGGGAGTTGTCCACCGTGATGGGGACGCCGTTGCGGAGCTTGAACACGCCCGCGCTCACGATCGTGTCGCCGAGTTTCAGGCCGGAGGTGACCGCCACGAAATCGCCGCGCACCACGCCGAGGCGGACGAATTGCTGGCGCACGGTCTTTTGCGGCGCGCCGGCGGCGTCCTTGCCGTCCTCGACGACGTAAACGGTGTCGCCGTAGGGCGCGTAAAGAACGGAGGTGACGGGGATGGTCAGCACCTTGTCGGTGACGGGAAGATCGACCGAGACCGAGCCGAACATGCCGGGACGAAGGAGGCCCTCGGCGTTGGCCAGCGTGAGCTGGAGTTTGACGCTGCGGGTGGCCGCGTCCAGGTCGGGATTGATGGCGGTCACCTTGCCGGTGAACTCGCGTCCGGGATAAACGTCGGTCGTGACGCGCGCGCCCAGTCCTTCGGAAATCTGGGACAGGTTTTGCTGCGGAAGCGAAAAGTTGACATAGATCGGGTCGAGGGAGTGGAGGGAAACGGTCGGCGTGCCGACGGCGAGGAATTGCCCCAGATCGTCCTGACGGATGCCGACCTGTCCCG
>JAIXVP010000328.1 GCA_027482905.1 Opitutaceae bacterium | reverse complement strand
TCAGCCTCCCCAGCCCGAACTCCACCGGCTTGAGCGTGAAAATCAACGCCGCCACGGGCGTGTTCACCGGAAGCTTCAACCTCGGGGCCGACGTCCCCGCCGCCCTTCGCAAGGTCACGTTCGAGGGCATCCTTCGCCAAGCGCCGGCGGGCGATTCCGAGGTCGGACTCGGCTACTACCTCGCGCCCACCCTCCCGACCACCGCGACCACCGCCCCCAAGATCTCCGGCCAGATCGGTTTCAGTTCCCCGTAGCCGAAACGCCCCTGCGGTTCGCCACCCAACCCGATTGCAGAGCAGCCGGGGTCCGCCTCAAAACCCCGGCACCTCGAGGCTGAGGCCGTTGTCCTTGCGGCCCAGCTGCAGGAGAAAGGGCGCGGCCGCCTTCGCCCAGGCGTCCGCTTTCGGGTAGTCAGCCGCCGCCGACTCGTAGCACTGGCGCAGCATCGCGGTGTCGATGATGCCGGGGCTCAGCGGCACCGCCGCCAACGGCGCCGGCAACTCCTCCGCCAGCGCCTTGGTCAGGCCCTCGATGCCCCACTTGCTCGCACAGTAGGGCGCGAAACGCCCCGAAACCGAACGCCCCCAGCCGGAGGAAAGGTTCACCACCACGCCGGAGCCGCGCGCGATCATCGCCGGCACGAAACCCTGGATGACGTGCACGACGCCGGTGAGGTTGACCTGGAACAAGCGCGCCACCGCCGCCGCATCCTGCGCCCAGAGTGGCGCCGGCTCGGTGAGCAGGCCGGCGTTGTTGATCACCAGATCGGGCGCGCCGTGCTGGGTCAGCATGCGCTCCGCCCAGAGCGCCACCTTGGTGGATTCGGCCACATCCAAAACGTCGAAACTGCTCGGCGCCGGCACCGAAAAACGCAGGTCCAGCACCGCCTCGGGATTGCGCCCGCAGCCGATCACGGTGTGGCCGCCCGCCACGAATTCCCCCACCAACGCCCGTCCGAGGCCTTTGGTGCATCCGGTAATCACGATTTTCATCCCGGCACCCAAGGCGCCCGGCGCAAAAGGCGCAACCGCCATGCGCACGCCGCCGGGTCGAACTGGTCGATTTGTTTCCCCTCGGCGTCGCGCGACCGAACCCCCTAAAACAGGGTCGAGCTCGATCGCCTCACGCTTCACCCCGCCCCGCCCGACTTCCCCCTACCTATGCTCGCCCTCCCCCGCCTCCGCCCTTGGCTCGCCCTCCTCCTGCCCTGCCTCCTCGCCCTCGCCGGCCTGCGCGCCGACGAGGCCCAGCGCGTCGTGGAGGACGCCGCCAAGTTCAAACTCAACGTCAAGGCCGACCCGGCCTTGCCCACCCTCTATCTCGTCGGCGACTCGACCATGAAGGTCGGCACGCCCGGCCAGCGCGGCTGGGGCGACGACCTGGCCCGTTTTTTTGATCCGACCAAGATCAACGTCGTCAACCAGGCCATCGGCGGCCGCAGCAGCCGAACCTACCAGACCGAGGGCCGCTGGGCCGCCGTGCTCGCCACCGTCCGGCCGGGCGATTTTGTGATCGTGCAGTTCGGGCACAACGACTCCAGCCCGGTGAACGAGGACCCGCCCATCACCGCCAAGACCCGCGCGCGCGGCACCATCCGCGGTATCGGCGAGGAATCGCGCGAAGTGGACAACATCCTCACCGGCAAACGCGAAGTCGTGTATTCATTCGGCTGGTATATGCGCCGCTACGTCGAGGACATCCGCGCCCGCCAGGCCACCCCCATCGTGCTTTCGCTGGTGCCGCGCAACGCGTGGAAAGACGGTCACGTCGTCCGTTCCCGGCCCAACAACTACGGCGAATGGTCCCGCCTCGTCGCCGAGTCCACCGGCGCCGCTTTCATCGACCACAACGAGATCATCGCTCGCGAAATGGAAAAACTTGGCGCCGACCAGGTCGGCCCGCTCTTCGCCGACAACCTCCACGCCGCGCCCGCCGGAGCCCTGTTCAACGCCCGCGCCGCCGTCGCCGGCCTGAAGGCCCTGCCCGGCGGGCCCTTCGCGGGCTGTTTCTCCGCCGAGGCCGCCGACATCCCCGCCTTCGCGCCCTGATCGGCCGCAGCTTCGTCCGTCCGCCGCCCGCCCGGCGAGCAGACACAAAAAACCGGCGCACCTTGCGGTGCGCCGGTCCTGGTTTGGTTGGTTTGGTTGCCGGTAGAGGCGAATGAAGACGCGGACTTAGTAGTCCATGCCGCCCATGCCGCCGCCGCCATGGCCACCGCCGCCGCCGGCGGGAGCCTTCTCCTTCTCGGGGGCGTCGGTGATGATGCACTCGGTGGTGAGGAGCAGACCGGCGATCGACGCGGCGTTCTGCAGCGCGGTGCGGGTCACCTTGGTGGGATCGACGACGCCGGCCTTCACGAGGTCCTCGTAGGCGCCGGTGGCGACGTTGTAGCCGTTCGCGCCCTTGGAGGCGAGGACGGCCTGGACGACGACCGCGCCCTCGACGCCGGCGTTGAAGCACAGCTGCTTGAGCGGGGATTCGACGGCGCGACGGATGATCTGGGCACCGAGCTTCTCGTCGCCCTCGAGGGCGGCGATGCAGGCGTCCACGGCCTTGGCGGTGCGCAGGAGGGCGACACCACCGCCGGACACGATGCCCTCGGCCACGGCGGCGCGGGTGGCGTGCAGGGCGTCTTCCACGCGCTGCTTCTTTTCCTTCATCTCGGACTCGGTGGTGGCACCGACGTTGATGACGGCGACACCGCCGGCGAGCTTGGCAAGGCGCTCCTGGAGCTTCTCCTTGTCGTAGTCGCTGGTGGTCTCATCGATCTGGCGGCGGATCTGCTTCACGCGGCCCT
>JAIXVP010000351.1 GCA_027482905.1 Opitutaceae bacterium | reverse complement strand
CTCTCGCGCCGCCGAGTCGCCCCACGCTGCGCCTCGGTTGCCGATCGGGAGACCTAACCAAAACCGAAAGAAAACCACACCATGCGTCACAACAAACACCACGCCTCCCTCGGCGTCACCCGCGAGCACCGCAAGGCGATGCTCAGCAACATGGCCGCCTCCCTGATCGAGCACGGCAAGATCCAGACCACCCTGACCAAGGCCAAGGCCCTCCGCCCCTTCGTCGAGAAGGTCATCACCAAGGCCAAGAAGGCCTCCGTCGCCACCGACAAGAAGGACGCCCTCCACCTCCGTCGCATGGCCCTCAAGGACGTGCGCGACGAGACCGCCATCGCCACCCTTTTCAACGAGAAGGTGAAGGAGTTCGCCAACCGCCCGGGCGGCTACACCCGCATTTACAAGCTCGGCACCCTCGGCCGTAACGACGCCGCCGAAATGGCCCAGGTCGAGCTGATCAAGGCCGACGACCCCGGCTACAAGAAGACCCGCAAGCCCGCCAAGTCCAAGGTCGCCGCTCCCGTCGAGGCCGTGCCTGCCGCCGAGGCTCCCCCGGCCGCCTAAGGCCCCGCCGCCCTTCGGGCCGCTCCAACGCCGCGCCTTCCCCCGGGGAGGCGCGGCGTTTTTGTTTTCGCCCGGTCCGGACGCTTGCCCGTCCTGACGATCTTCGCTCCGCTCTCTCCCTCGCCCGCATGGATCTCGTTTCCGCCACGGTCATCTACAGTTGCCTCGTCGCCGCCGTGTTTCTCGGCCTCTGGGCCTACTACGACCGCCGCGACCACGCCCGCTTCGAGGCCGAGCGCCGCCACGTGTCGTTCCACTGCGTGCGCTGCGGCCACCTCTACGCCGTCCAAGGCTCCCGGACCGACTCGACCTGTCCGCGCTGCGGGCAGACCAACGATCGCCTGCGGTTCTGAGCCCGCCGCTTCCTGCTTTTCCACCGCCATCTCTTTTGTTCTCGCCGCCGGATTCGTCCTTGGCCCTTTCGCCGCTAATCCGTTCGCTTTCGTTTTAAGCCCATGTCCCAGACCATCGCCGTCCTCGATTTCGGTTCGCAATACACCCAGGTCATCGCCCGCCGCATCCGCGAGTGCCAGGTCCTCTCCAAAATCTACCCGTTCGGCACCCCGGCCGCGCAGCTCAAGGCCGACGGCGTCATCGGCATCATCCTCTCCGGCGGCCCCAGCAGCGTCTTCGCCAAGGAAGCCCCCATGCCCGACACGGCGATTTTCGATCTCGGCGTCCCCGTCCTCGGCATCTGCTACGGCATCCAGCTCCAGGGCCACCTCCTCGGAGGCAAGGTCTCCAAAAGCACCCACCGCGAATACGGCCACGGCGTGCTGACCCTCCAGAAACCCGGCCGCCTCTTCAAAGGCCTGCCGAAAAAGTTGAAGGTCTGGAACTCCCACGGCGACCGCCTCATCGCCCTGCCGCCCGGCTACACCGCCATCGGCACGACCGAGAACTCCGAGTTCGCCGTGATCGAGGACCGCAAACGCAATTTCTACGGCATCCAGTTTCACCCCGAGGTCTTCCACACCGAGCACGGCATCGACGTGATCCGCAATTTCCTGCTCGGCATCTGCGGCGCGAAACAGGATTGGACGACGAAGGACTACATCGAGCACTCGATCGAAACCATCCGCGCCCAGGTCGGCAAGGAACGCGTCCTGCTCGGCCTTTCCGGCGGGGTGGATAGCTCCGTCGCCGCCGCCCTCATCCACAAGGCCATCGGCAAACAACTCACCTGCGTGTTCGTGGACAACGGACTCCTCCGCGCCGGCGAGCGCGAGCAGGTCGAGAAACTCTACGCCGACCACTTCGACATCGACGTCCGCGTCGTGGACGCATCGAAACTGTTTTTGAAACGCCTCAAGGGGGTCTCCGAGCCCGAGGCCAAGCGCAAGATCATCGGCGTCACCTTCGTCGAAGTATTTGAGAAATCACTACGTTCGATCGGTGGCGCCAAGTGGCTCGCCCAGGGCACGCTTTACCCGGACGTCATCGAGTCGGTCGCCATCGCCGGTAACCCCGCCGCCCTCATCAAGTCCCACCACAACGTCGGTGGTTTGCCCGAGCGCATGAAGCTCAAACTCCTCGAGCCCCTGCGTGAACTCTTCAAGGACGAGGTGCGCGCCGTCGGCGAGGCCCTCGGCCTCCCCCGGGAGGTCGTTTGGCGCCAACCCTTCCCTGGTCCCGGTCTTGGCGTGCGCGTCGCAGGCGACATCACCCAGTCCAAGCTCGACGTGCTTAAGGCCGCCGACGCCATCCTCCAGGACGAGATGATGAAAAGCGGCTACTACTGGAAGGTCTGGCAGTCCTTTGCCGTCTATCTCCCCGTGAAGTCCGTCGGCGTCATCGGCGATGAGCGCAATTACGCCGACGTGATCTCGCTGCGAATCGTCGAAAGCCGAGACGCCATGACCGCCGATTGGGCCCGCCTGCCCCACGAGCTCCTCGCGAAGATCTCCTCGCGCATCACCAACGAGGTCCGGGGCGTCTCCCGTGTCCTGCTCGACATCAGCTCCAAACCCCCCGCCACCATCGAGTGGGAGTGAGGCCGCGTCCGTCTTTTCCACCCTTCGCCCCCCGCCACCGGAACCGCCGCCCGAAACCGCTTTCCCACCCCTTGCCCCCACCATGACGAACCTGTTCCGCCGCCTCCCGTCCCTTTTCTGCGTTTTCGGCCTCGGACTGTCCCTCGCCACCGCCGCCGAGCCCACCATCTTGGACAAGGCCCGCGCCTACCTCGGCCCGGAAAGCGCCCTCCTGAGCGTCGAGACCCTCCGCTTCGTTGGCCAATTGGAAGTCGTCGACGCCGACCAGACCGACGGCGGCGCCGCCCAGATCGAGATCGTTTTCCAAAAGCCCGACCGCCAGCGCATCACCGCCACCAGCGCCAACCGGACCGAGACCACCGCGCTCGATGGCTACGACGCCTGGCAACGTGTGACCGGCGGCCAGGAACCCGGTCGTTGGGAGGTCACCCTGCTCGGCCCCGATCAAATCAAACGTCTCCGTGCCAATACTTTCGAGAATCTCACGTTTTACCGCGGCATCGAGGGACGCGGCGGCCACATCGACGATCGCGGCTCGCTCACCGTTGACGGCGTCGCCTGCCACAAATTCGCCTTCGTGCACGGCCCCGGCATCGTTTTCACCCGGAGTTTTGAACTCGCCACCGGCCGCCTCGTCCTGACCGAGACCGAGAGCGGCACCCAGATCCGCGAGGAAGGTGAAATCCGGGCAGGCGAGTTGCGTTTCCCTCAGCGCATCATCACCACCAACCCCTTGCCGGACGGGAAGAACCGCATCATTCGCGTCACCTTCACCTCCATCGAGGTGAATCCGGTGATCGACTCCGCCAGTTTCGCCATACCCGCCCTGACTCAGTAGGCGTCGTTGAGCGACTCGTTCCCCTTCGCTTTCGCCGCGACCCACCCGGTCGCGGTTTTTTTACGTCCGCGCGCCCGCCCGCGAAATCCCGGCTCGCGCCGTCGTCACCTCTCTGCCACGTATCCGCTTTTCCGTTTCGTTCTCCCTCCGCTCAACCGACCACTCGAACTCCCGCCGTGCGCGTCATCCAGTCCGCCTCCAAGACCTTCGAATCCGAAATCGCCGCCTTTTGCCGGGGCGCCACCGTTCCGAAGGAGATCCATGACAGCGTCGCCGCCATCCTGGCCGACGTGCGCCACCGCGGGGACGAGGCCGTGGGCTACTACGCCGCCAAATTCGACGGCGCCAAACTTCGCGCCCGCGACTTTCGGGTTAAGGCGACCGATATCGCGGCCGCCGTCAAACGCCTGCCCGTCGCCGACTTGAAAGCGCTCAAGGCAGCCCACGAGGCCATCCTCGATTTCCACGCCAAAAGCCTCCCCAAGGACTGGCAGGCCAAGAATCCCCACGGCGCCGTCGTTGGCGAAAACTTTTACCCGATCCGCCGCGTCGGCCTCTACGTGCCCGGCGGCGAGGTCCCGCTGGTCTCCACCGTCCTGATGACCGCCACTCTTGCCAAGCTCGCCGGCTGCCCCGAAATCGCCGTCTTCACCCCGTCCAACGCCTCCGGCAAGGTCGCCGACGGCACCCTCGCCGCGCTTAACCTCGTCGGCATCGAGGAGATCTACTGCGTCGGCGGCGTTCAGGCCATCGCCGCCGCCGCCTTTGGCACTCTCAGCATCCCCGCCGTGGACAAGATCTTCGGCCCGGGCAACGCCTACGTCTGCGAGGCCAAGCGCCAGGTTTTTGGCACCATCGGCGTGGATTCCCTGCCCGGCCCCAGCGAGGTCATGGTGGTGGTCGACGACACCGCCGATCTTGCCTTCGCCGCCGCCGATCTGCTCGCCCAGGCGGAGCACGGTTCCGGCCGCGAAAAGATCTACCTCGTCGCCTCCGACGCCGCCATCCTCGAGGCCGTTCGCGCCGAGCTCACCACCCAGTTGAAGTTTCTCTCCCGCGCCGAAAAAATCACCAAGGTTCTCGCCACCGGCTTCGTCGGCATCGTCGCCAAGTCCGCCGAGGACATCGCCCGCGTGGCCAACTTCATCGCGCCCGAGCATCTGGAGTTGATGGTGAAGGAGACCCTCCAGAAGAGCCTCCTCAAAACCATCACCACCGCCGGCGCCATCATGCTCGGCAACCACACCCCGACCGCCGTGGGTGACTTCACCGCCGGTCCCAGCCACGTCCTGCCCACCGGCGGCGCCGGACGCTTCTTCAGCGGTCTGCGGGTCGCAGACTTCATGCGCCGCACCAGCATCGTCAAATATGACAAGGTCTCGATCAAGAAGGCCGCCCCCGTCGTCGCCGCCTTCGCCGCCATGGAACGCCTCGACGCCCACGGCCGCAGCGTGAAGATCCGCGCGCTCTGAGGAGCCGCCCCACTGACCACTGACTCGATCGGGAACTCGATTTCTCTGGGGATCGGGTCGGGCGGGTTTTTGGCGCAGGATGGGCGTAGCTTGGCGGGAGCGAGCGGCGGAGCGAGCGGCCAGCGAAGAGGAACGCTTTGTGGCCTCGCACAACGCCTCCTCCGCCAGGCTCTGCCATCCCGCCTCGGTAGGCCTCGCCGCCTTTGGTCTCACCACCCTGGTGCTCCAGCGTCACAACCCGGGCCTCGGGCCGGTGTTCTGTCTCGGCCCGATCTTCGGCGGCCGCGCGCAGATGATTGCGGGTCTGCAAGAGATGAAGACTGGAAGCAATTTCGGCTGGAGTGCCTTCGATTCCATCCTGCGGTGACTTCTGGATCGCGCTTTGCCTGATGCCGCCAGTGGGCGACTTTGGGTTATAAAAGCCCTCTCACGAGGACGTGGGCGCGTTTCTTGTCGCCTGCGCGCTCTCCACGGCGACCTTTTGGGTATTTGCTTTGCGGATACACGAAGCGATGGTGATGACCTTCGCGACGCCGCTGGGCGGCTTCGCGCTGCATCCGTGAAGAGGCTGCGTCTGGATTGGGCGCGGCTATTTTTCGGGTTTCGTGTGGTCCGTTGCCGGAATCAGGGAGTCGGCGTCCAGGTGAGACGAGAGAGCTGCTCTGCTGTCAGCGTGTCGAGAGGGAGAGTGTCGTCCGCGAGCAGGTTCAGTGTTTCGCCGGTGCCGAGGGTGAGCGTGCCGGCGACGGCGACGGAAAGGACGACGCTCAGCGACTCGGTGGAGGCGAGGTGGGTTGAGATGGTTAGCGTGGTCGCGGACGCGCCGAGTCGTAATGTGCGCGAAGGATTGGAGGCAGGCAGGACGAGCGAAGAGCCGCCCAAGTTGAGAGTGCCGGAGGAAGTGAAGGTGGTTCCGGTGAAGGTGGAGCCGGATTTGCCGGTTCCGTTGCCGGTGGAGCCGGTGTTGGCGCCGATCGATCCCGTGAGGAGAGACGAGCCGAAGTAGATGCTTGTCGCGCCGGTGATTGTGCCGGCGGGCGAGACGAGGAGGGAACCGGCGCCCTGCTTGGTCAAGCCGATGGAGCCGGTGAGGGTGACGGCTCCAGTGGAGCCGACGCTGGTATTGGTTGGCTGTGGCGTCAGCGCGGCGGCCCCGAAGGTCAGGCTGCCGGCGGCGACGCCGGAGCCGGTCTCGGCGGCTTTCTCAAAAACGCCTTGGAGCGAGACCTTGTTGGCGTCGGGTATGTAATACGTTTCGGGCGAGTTTTTGGGGCGCACGTAGCGGCCGGAGCCGGTGTGAAGGCCGCCGAGAGATCCGACGTAGCCCCTGAGGCCAAAACCGGTTTCGGTGAAAACGTTAAAGGTTTCGGTTCCGCCAAGGATCGTCTCGTCCTTGATTGTATGGGTGTAGCCCACTGTCGCCTTTACCGGCTGTAGGGAGAGGTAGGACGAGGGGATCGCGACGGTTTGGAGGTTCGCGCCGCTCCCGCGACGGGCGAAGAAACGGTAGCCGTTGCCGGCATAGGGATCGGCGTCGGGCCAGTTCGCCCAAAGAGCGACCACCGTCCACCCGCTGATCGTGGTGGTGGGCAGGAGTTGATCGGCGAGCAAGTCCTGCAGGATCTCGCGGTTGCCGAGTCGGACCGTTTCGAGTGGCGCGCTACGAACGGTGGTGGAGTTTTGGGCCGGCTTGGAGGTGGGCGCCCCAGTGAAGCTGAGTGTCAACGCCAGCGTGACGGAGGATTGCGGACGGAGGTCTTGCCCGTGGACGGACGCGGCGCAGGCGAGGAGCACGGTGGTGGACAAAATGCGCATTTAGAGGAATTTAAGATTCATGCCGGACTAGGGTCAAGTGCGTCTCGAATGTCTTGTGGGCGGGACTTCGAGCCGGAAAAAGCCGCGT
>JAIXVP010000311.1 GCA_027482905.1 Opitutaceae bacterium | reverse complement strand
CGCCTGGGCGGCGGCAGCGCCCAGTTCAGTTCGATCAATTTCACTCAGTTCCAGGTCGAACAAATCACCCCCATTCCCGAACCCTCCAGCTACGCCGTGCTGGCCGGCTTGGGTGGCTTGGCTTTGGCCGTGACCCGTCGTCGTCGCGCCTGAATCGAACCAGCATAGTCAACCTCGCCAGGCGCGACCTTAAATTGGTCGCGCCTTTTTAATTTCGGCCACCGCCGCCCCTCTCCTCCGTTCCCATGGCCAGATCATTCCCGCGCCCGTTTCACGCCCTCCTCGCTTTCGCGCTGACCGTCGCGTTCACCAGCGCCCTCCCCGCCGGCGAGCTGAAGGTCGACATCAACCGCGACGGGAAAAACTCCGCCTCCACCACGGCCACCGGCTACACCCAGTGGACCACCGCCGCCTCGGGCGGCACCGCGAGCACCGGCACCGCCGCCATCACCCAAAACTTCACCACCGCCACGGGCGAGGCCGTGGCCGTGTCGCTCTCGATGACCTCCGCCGCCCAGGCCGCCGGCGGCACCGGCCTGACCTTCACCTACTACGCCACCGGCACCACCACGACGGGCCAGAAACTCGTCAGCGACGGCGTGACCGTCGCCCCCGCCGTCGCCAACGCCGGCGGCCAGCTGCAGATGACCCTCACCGGTCTGTCTCCGGGCACGCACACCCTGCTGACCTACCATAACGCCGGCGACTCCGCCGTCCTCCCCAACGGCCTCGGCACGATGGCGCCCATCAAGGTCTACCTCAACGGCACCCTCGCCACCACGCTGACCCCGTCGATCCGCTCGACCGACATCGCCACGCCCATCGCCTACCTCGAGTTCACCGTCGCCTCGACCGCCAGCGTCACGACCGTGCTCTTCGCGGCCGACGCCACCGCCACCGCCAACACCAAAAACGTGGTGCTAAACGGCTTCGAGATCGACACCCCCAACTCCACCCGCATCGCAAATACGCCTTCGCCGGCCGACGCCGACGAACACGTGGACGCCGACGCCGGTTCCGCCGCCCTCTCCTGGTCGCCCGCCCTCGCCGGCTCCGTCGCCTCGCACGACGTCTATTTCGGCACCAGCCTTTCCGCCGTCAAAACCGCCACCCGCGCCTCGGCCGCCTACCTCGGCAACCAGACCACCCTGACGCGTTCCGTTCCTGTCACCGATTCGTTCGCGACCTACTACTGGCGGATCGACGAGATCGACCCGCTGGGCAACGCCACCGCCGGCACCGTCTGGTATTTTCGCCCCCGTCACCTCGCCTTCCCCGGCGCCGAGGGCTACGGCCGCTTCGCCCGTGGCGGTCGCGGCGGCCGGGTCGTCCACGTCACCTCCCTGGCCGACTACGCCGTCGGCGCCACGCCCATCCCCGGCACGCTCCGCCACGCCATCGAGGTCGAAACCGGCCCGCGCGTAATCGTGTTCGACGTCGGAGGCCTCATCACCGTCGACCACCGCCTCACCCTCGCCGCGCCCTACGTGACCGTCGCTGGCCAGACCGCCCCGGGCAAAGGCATCTGCCTCCGCAGCTGGGCCCTCGGCATGAGCGGCGCGCGCGACGCCGTCGTCCGCTTCATTCGCAACCGCCCCGGTAACATCAGCGGCCAGACCATCGACGGCGGCGGGCTCGCCGGAAGCGACCACTCGATCATGGACCACTGCTCGATCAGCTGGTCCCTCGACGAAGCGTTCAGCTCCCGCAGCGCCAAAAACATCACCCTGCAAAACACTCTGATCTCCGAGGCGCTGAACATCGCCGGCCACCAAAACTACCCCGCCGGCACCGCCCACGGCTACGCCGCCACCGTCGGCGGCGACATCGCCAGCCTCCACCACAACCTCCTCGCCCACTGCGAAGGCCGCAACTGGTCCCTCGGCGGCGGCCTCGACCCCGCCGGCTTCTTCGCCGGCCGCCTCGATATCCGCAACAACGTCGTCTACAACTGGGGCGGCCGCACCACCGACGGCGGCGCGCACCAGGTGAATTTCGTCAACAACTACTACAAGCCCGGCGCCGCCAAACGGAAGAACACCGTCCTCAACCCGACCTACGACAACTTTCCCGGCACCCAGCAGTATTACATGGCCGGCAACGTCATGCCCGGCTTCTTCACCGAGTCCAACCAGGCCGCCGGCCGCACCGTCGCCGGGTCGAACGGCGGCAGCGTGCCCACCACCTACCCCGTCTGGGTGGATACGCCGTTCTTCCCCCATTACGTCACCACCCAGACCGCCACCGGCGCCTACAAACGCGTGCTCTCCGACGTCGGCGCCAACCGCCCCCTCGACGACCACGATGCCCGCGTGATCCGCGAAACCCTCAACGGCACCTACACCTACACCGGCACCGGTCCCTACGGCGGCTACCCCGGCCTGCCCAATTCCCAGGACGACGTAGGCGGCTGGGAGGATTACCCGACCGTCTCGCGCCCCGCCGGTTTCGACACCGACGGCGACGGCCTGCCGGCTTGGTGGGACACCCTCCACGGCACGAGCCCCGCCTCGCCCGCGAACGATTTCACCGACACCAACGCCGACCCCGACGCGGACGGCTACACCCGCCTCGACGACTACCTCGCCTGGCTGGCCCTGCCCCGCCTTGAAACCACCCCGGCCACGCCGGTCGAGTTCGACCTGTCCACCCTCACCGCCGGCTACACCAGCTCGCCCGTCCGCTCGGTCCAGCTCACCCCCGCGTCCGCCTCCGCCGGCCTCGTGCAACTCCTCCCCGACGGCAAAACCGTGCGCTTCACCCCCTCCGGCGGCTTCACCGGCCTCGCCCGCTTCACCCACACCGTCACCGACTCCGCCGGCGATTCGCTGACCGCCGAGGTGGGCGTGCGTGTCGCGCCGGCCGCCGTCACAGTCGCACCCACCCTTGCGATCACCCGCGACGCCGGCACCCTGACCCTGCTCTTCACCGGCACCGCGGGGCTCGATTACACGCTCCAACACGCGACCGATTTTTCAGACTGGACGAATTTTCAAGTCATTGCGGCCACGGGCGCGGTGCAGAGCGTCGTGGTGTCCCCCGAACTCTTCCCCGCACCGCGCCGTTTTTTCCGGGCCGTGCGGTAACTCCGCGCCCCATGTCCCGCCGCCCTTCGACCGTCCGTTATCGCCTGCGCACCGCCGTCGCCGCCCTCGCCCTGCTCGCCGCCGGCGCGCCTCTCGCGCTGCGCGCCCAGATCCCCGCCTTCCCCGGCGCCGAGGGCTTCGGCGCCTACGCCACCGGCGGACGCGGCGGCGATGTTTACACCGTCACCAACCTCAACGGCACCGGCGCCGGCTCGCTCCGCTTCGGCGTCGAGAACGCCCCCGCCACCGGCCGCACCATCGTCTTCGCCGTCTCCGGCTACATCCCGATCTCGAACAACTCCGACACCGGCAACAAGACCATCCGCCTGGTCAAAAGCAAAATCACCATCGCCGGCCAGGCCGCCCCCGGCGACGGGATCGGCCTGAAAGACGGACGCCTGCTCCTCACCGGCAACAATCAGGTCGTGCGCCACCTTCGCGTGCGCCACGGCAAATACGGGAGCTCCGGCGACTGCATCAACCTCGATAGCAGCGCGCACACCAGCATCATCGACCACGTCTCCTTGATGTTCAGCACCGACGAGAACATCTCCTTTTTCAACAGCACCCTGGACAACTTCACCCTCCAGCACTCCGTCAGCGCCTGGGGCATGGAGCGCCACAACGCCGGCGGCCTTTGGGACCTTCAGGACGGCTCCTGCCACCACACCCTCTGGGCCCACCATCGCACGCGCAACCCCAAGGCCCGCCCCTACGGCCTCCTCGAGTGGGTCAACAACGTCACCTTCCACTGGCGCAACGAGGGGTTCATCATGGGCGACTCCCAGTCCAACGTGAGCTGGAGGGCCAACGTCCGCGGCAACTACTTCCTCTCCATCCCCGACCACCAGGTCGGGGTGGACAACACCGCCCTTTCCAAGGCCCGCGTCGGCGACAACGGCCAGGCCAACTTCTCCCTCTACCTCGACAACTGCCTCCACGACTCGAACAACAACGGCCTGCTCGACGGCACCGACAAGGGCTATTCCATCGTCGCCGGCCAGCCCTACCCCAACGCCGGCACCACCCCCGGCACCGTCAGCTACAACCAGTCCGCCACCCCCTTCGCCGGCTCCTCCGGTTCGGCCGCCGTCGTCATCGACCCGCCGCGCACCGCCTACAAAAAAGTCGTCTCCGCCTCCGGCCCGCTCCGCCTCGACGCCTCCTTCGCCGGCCCCCTTCGCGACGAGCTCGACACCCTGCTCATCAACAGCGTGCTCAACCAGCAGAGCATCCTCGTCGCCAAAGACTCCCCGCTCGACGCCAACGACACCCCGTCCAACGGCGAGGCCCTCCTCGCCCAGTCGCCCTACAACATCACCAACGGCGGCTTCGGCACCCTCAACTCCACCGCCGCCCCCACCGACACCGACGGCGACGGCATGCCCGACTACTGGGAAGGCGCCCTCGGCTGGGCCACCGCCACCCAGGATCACAACACCGCCCTCGCCTCCGCAGGCGGAATCCTGACCGGCACTACGCTCATGCCGGCCAACACCCCCGCCGGCTACACCCGCCTCGAGGAGTATCTCCATTTCAAGGCCAGCCCCCACGCCGTCGTCAGCCGCAACACCGCCGCCGGGCCCTCCTCCCTCTCCGTCGATCTCTCGCGCTACACCCTCGGCTTCAACTCCCTCTCGCCCGTCTTCACCCTCGCCAACGTCGTCGGCGGCTCCGTCGCCCAGTCCGGCGCGGGCGGCCGCCTCGTCACCTTCACGCCCACGCTCAACGCCTCCGGCCGCGCCCGCTTCGAGTTCACCGTCACCGACTCGCAGGGCGACACCTGGACCCAGTCGTTCCTGATCATGGTCGCCAACCAGAGCGTCCCCCGCTCCCTCGTCTGGCAGGGCGACGGCTCCGCCAACGCCTGGGACACCACCGCGCTCAACTGGAAACAAGGCGACGACCCCGTCGCCTTCGCCGTGAACGACACCGCCCTCTTCGACGACCGCGGCTCCGCCAGCCCGGCCATCAGCCTCCCCGCCAACGTCGCCGCCGGCGCCGTCACCTTCGACACCACCCGGAACTACACCCTTTCCGGGACCGGCGCCCTCACCGTCGTAGGGCAGCTCGTGAAGCGCGGCACCGGCACCCTCACCCTCTCCAACACCTCCGCCAACAGCTTCGGCTCCGTCGTCCACGAGGCCGGCGGCCTGACGCTCACCAACTACGCCGCCGGCGGCTCCACCAAGCTCCAACTCAACGGCGGGACCCTCACCCTCTCCCCCGGCGGCGCCGCCAGCAACATCACCAATCCCCTCGAGTTCAACGCCCCCACCGTCGTCAACGTCACCACCCAGCACAACTCCACCGGCAACTGGACCGGCTCCGGCGACGTCACCGTCAACACCTCCGCCCTCTGGACCATCGCCGGCACCTGGAGCGGCTACTCCGGACGCATCACCCTCGGCCCCGCCGGCACCCCCCGCCTGCGCCTGAACCAGACCAGCAACACGAACTTCGGCTCCGCCAACCTCGCCATCGACCTCGGCCAGGGCTCCGGCCAGTTCATGAACCGCAACGGCGGCACCACCGCCTACGCCATCGGCACCCTCACCGGCGGCCCCAACACCCAGCTGCAGGGCACCCAGACGCCCAACGGCACCAACTCGAACACGAGCCTCTACAGCATCGGCGCGCGCGGCGAGGACGCCACCTTCCAGGGCATCATCACCAACGGCGGCACGGGCGGCGTGGTCGCCACCCTGGTGAACAAGGTCGGCTCCGGCGCGTGGACCCTGACCGGCGCCTCCACCCACACCGGCCTCACCACCGTATCGGCCGGAACCCTACGCCTGAACGGTTCCTTCGCCGCCGCGCCCATCACCGTCGCCTCCGGCGCCACCCTCGCCGGCACCGGCACGACCGGCGGCCTCGTGACCGTCTCGTCCGGCGGCAAACTCAACCCCGGCGCGTCCGACGGCGCCGCCGGCACCTTCACCGCCTCCGCCGGCGTCAACGCCGCCAGCGGCTCCACCCTGGTCTTCGACCTCGGCCCGACCCCCGCTGCCGCCGCCGACAAACTCACCGTCTCGGGCGGCACCTTCACCCTCGGCGCGACGGTCAACGCCCAGATCAACTTCCTCGACCTCGCCGCCGGCCTCGCGCCCGGCACCTACGCGCTGGTCGACGGCGCCTCCACCCTGTCCGCGTCGAGCAGCACCGTCGTCCCGATCCTTCCCGCCGCCACCGGCACCACCCGCCAGACCTTTTCCATCGCCCGCGCCGCCTCCGGCAGCCCGACCTTCCTGAACCTCGTGGTCGCCGGCTCCGCCGCCCCCCTCGTCTGGTCCGGCGCGTCCGGCGGCCTCTGGGACCTGAACACCACGTCCGGCAACTTCACCGGCGGCTCGCCCGCTGTTTTCTACAACCTCGACCGCGTCACCTTCGACGACACCGGCGCCGGCGGCTCCGTCGTGCTGTCCGGCACGCTCCAGCCCTCCGTCGTCACCGTGAACAATTCCACCCGCGCCTACTCCTTCGACGGCGCGGGCGTGCTCGGCGGCGCCGCCCGGCTCGTGAAATCCGGCGCCGGCACGCTCACCCTGGCCAACACCGCCGCGAACACTTTCACCGGCGGCGTGCGCATCGAGGCCGGCACCCTGGCCTTGGGTAACGCCACCACCTCGCTCGGCACCGGCGTCATCACCCTCGCGGGCGGCACCCTCTCGCTGCCCAACGCCACAGTCTTCCTGAACAACTCCGTCGTCGTCTCCGGCGCCTCCGCCATCACGTCCGCCTACGCCGGCAGCTCCACCCTCGTGAACTCGACCGCGAGCACGTTCTCCAGCTCCGGCCCCGCCACGCTCGACCTGTCCGGCGTCGCCGGCATCGTGAGCATCAACGGCGCGATGTCCGGCTTCTCCGGCACGATCAACTTCGGCGCCGGCTCCGGCATGCTCCGCCTGAACTCGAATAACGTCGGCACCAGCGACGTGAACCTCGGTTCCGCCTCCACTCACTTCGCCCTCGGCTCCGGCTCCGGCACCCTGACGAACCGCAACGGCGACATCACCATCGAGCTCGGCGCCGTTTCCGGCGGCCCCTCCACCCGGCTCTCGGGCCGCCAGTCCGGCAGCGGCGAGACCACCACCACCTACCGCGTCGGCGGCGCCAACCTCGACACCACTTTCGCCGGCCAGATCGTGCAGGGCGGCGACCTCGCCGGTCTCCGTGTCGTCAAGATCGGCACGGGCGGCTGGACCTTGTCCGGCGCGTCCACCTTTGGCGGCTCCGTCAGCGTCGAGGCCGGCCGCCTCGTCCTCCCCGGCTCGCTCATCCTCACCGGCAAGACCGAGGTCGGCCCCAACGCCACGCTCGACCTCGCCAACGGCACCTTCGCCGGCCAGGCCCTCGACCTCGCCCCCGGTGCCGTGCTCACCGGCGGTGGCACGATCTCCGGCGACCTCAACAACCAGGGCGAGGTCAGCCTGCGCGGCGCCGTTCGCCTGACCATAACCGGCGACATCCTCAACGACGGCGTCATGCTCCTCGCCGACGGCGCCGAACTCGTCGTCTCCGGCGCCATCGTCAACAACGGCGTTCTCGATCTCATGACCGCCGGCGGCGTCCTCCCGCCCAACCTGGTGAACAACGGCACCGTGCTCGACGCCTCCGCCGTCAAACTCTCCTCCTGGTCGCGCGTAGGCACCGCCTTCACCCTGACCATCGCCTCCTACGGCGGCCACACCTACACCCTCCAGACCACCGAAGACGTCGCCGGCGCCTGGACCGATCTCGAAACCCGCGACTGCGCCACCGGCCAGGACCTTGTCTTCACCCACGACGCCGGGCCCTCGCCACGCCGCTTTTACCGCATCAAAGTCCGCTGATGCCCCCGCTCCGCGCCACCCTCGTCGCCGCGCTCTTCACCCTCTTGCCGCTCGCACTTTGCGCCGAGGACGCGCTCCCGCCGCCATCGCCCGCCGTCGTCGCCTTCTCCGCCGAGCGTCCCCGCGAACTCGAACGCCCGCTGCGCTACACGCCCGACGGCGGCGATTTCGTGATCGAGAACGGCCGCGAGTTTTTTAACCGCCCGCTCTACGGCACCCACACCGGCTTCCGCGTCGACGGCGGCGACCGCCCCGAATGGTCGCTCTACCTGCCCGGCCGCGGGGGCAACGTCCGCCTCGGCCTCGTCGCCACCAACGGCGCCGTGCGCTGGCTGCATGACGCCGCCCGCGTCGTCACCCGCTACCGCCCCGGCGCCCTCCGCCACGAGATCACCGACCCCGCCCTCGGCCCGGACGGCGCCCTTGTCGTGGACTCCATTCCCTGCGCCGAGGCCGAGGGCCTGATCGTGCGCGTCGAGGCCCGCGGACTCGCCGCCCCCCTCGTGCTCGGCTGGGCCTACGGCGGCGCCAGCGGCCAGCGCGGCAAACGCGACGGCGACATCGGCACCGAGCGCGTGCCCATCGGCGAATACTTCCAATTCTCCCCGGCCAACGCCCGCGACCAATCCTTCACCCTCGCCGCCGACGCCACCTTCACCCTCCAGGCCAAGTCCGCCACCCTGCGCGGTCTCACCCTGCCCGCGTCCAGCCTCACCGTGCTCGACGCCACCGCCTGGGCCTCACCGTTCAACGCCGCTCCGCCGAACGTGCCGCCCGGCGCGCCCATCGTCGCCGGCCGCGTCGCGCTCACCCACGGCACCCCGGTTTACCTCTGGGTTCAGCGCGTCACGGACGACGCCCCCGTGCCCGCCGCCGCCGAGCTCCCCGCCCGCTTCGCCGCCGCTGAGGAAAAACGCCTCGCCCTGCAAACACACGTCCGCGTCACCACCCCCGACCCCTACCTCGACGCCGCCGTCGGCGCGCTCAACCTCGCCGCCGACGCGGTCTGGGACGACCGCGAGGGCGTCGTCCTCCACGGCGCCATCGCCTGGCGGCAAAAACTCCTCGGCTGGCGCGGCCCCTACCTGAACGACGCCCTCGGCTGGCACGACCGCGCCCGCCGCCATTTCACCTACTGGGCCGGCCAGCAAAAAACCGGCGAAATCCCCGCCGTCCTCCCGCCGCCCGAAGAAGAAACGAACCTCGCCCGCTCTCGCCGCGCCCTCCACGCGCCCGGCGCCCTGTCGTTCCACCACTACGACATGAACCTGGTCTACATCGACGCCCTCTTCCGGCACCTCCTGTGGACCGGCGATGCCGCCTTCGCCCGCCAGGTCTGGCCCGTGATCGAGCGCCACCTCGCCTGGGAACGCCGCCTTTTCCGCCGCGAGTTCGGAAAGGACAAACTCCCGCTCTACGAGGCCTACGCCGCCATCTGGGCGAGCGACGACCTGCAATACCACGGCGGCGGCACCGCCCACGCCTCCGCCTACAACCACTGGCACAACCTCATGGCCGCCCGCGTCGCCCGCCTCGTCGGCGCCGATCCCGCGCCCTACGAAATCGAAGCCGCCCTCATCGCCCGCGGCATGCGCGAACACCTCTGGCTGCCCGAGCGCGGCCTGTTCGCCGAGTTCAAGGACCTCCTCGGCCTCCAGCTTGTCCACCCCTCCGCCGCCCTGTGGAGTTTCTACCACACGATGGACGCCGGCCTGGTCACGCCGGCCGAGGCCTGGCGGATGACGCGCTCCGTCGAGCGCGACCTCCCCCGCCTCGCGGTGCGCGCCCCGGGCGTGCCCGACGGCCTCGCCATGTATGCGACGAGCGACTGGATGCCCTACACCTGGTCGATCAACAATGTCGTCATGGGCGAGAACCTCCACACCGCCCTCGGCTTCTGGCAGGCCGGCCGCCCCGACGCCGCCTACGCCCTCACGCGCTCCTCCCTCCTCGCCTCGCTCTACATGGGCGTGTGTCCGGGCAACATCGGCTCGATGAACTACCTCGACGCCTATCGCGGCGAGTCGCAGCGCGACTTCGCCGACGGCTCCGGCGTCTTCTCCCGCGCCCTCGTCGAAGGCCTCTTCGGCCTCGCGCCCGACCAGCTCGCCGGCGAACTCGGCCTCACCCCCGGTTTCCCGTCCGCGTGGGACCGCGCCGCCCTCCACCACCCCGACCTCGACCTCGATTTCACGCGTCGGGAAAACGTGGATACCTACCGCCTCGCCACCCGCTTCGCCCGCCCCGTCGCCCTCCGCCTCGCCCTGCCCCGCCGCGCCGCCGCCGCCGATGTGACCGTGAACGGCGTCGCCGTCGCCGCCTCCCCTGACCCCGCCTGGACCGACGCACCCCGCCTCGTCGCCCTCGCCCCCGCCGCGAAAAACTTCACCATCGTCGTCCGCTGGTCCGGCCCCGCCGTGGCGCCCACGCCCGCCCCGCCCTTCCCCCCGCCCCCGCCGACCGACATCGCCGCCTTCGTCTCCCCGCCCCCGCCCGCCGCCGACGCGAAACTCGAACCGCTCGACCTCGGCCCCGTGTTCAACGACCGCGTCACCGCGATCTTCGCCCCCGGCAAATACCGTTCGCCGCGCTCGCCCTTCGTCTCGCTGGCCATCCCCGCTCAGGGCATCGGCGCCTGGGCTGGCCACGTCAACGCCACCGCCGAGATCGACGACACCGGCCTGCGCGCCGCCTCCGCCGCGCACGGCGGCCGCCTTATCCTGCCTTCCGGCGTGCCCTTCGCCACCCCCGGTCCCGGCGACGCGCCCAACATCGCCTTCACCTCCCAATGGGACAACTACCCGCGCGAGCTCTCGGTCCCCCTCGCCGGCCGCGCCCTCCGCGTGCACCTCTTGATGACCGGCTCGACCAATTGGATGCAGAGTCGCCTCGACAACGGCGAGGTCATCGCGACCTACGCCGACGGCACGACCGCCCGCCTGCCCCTCCACAACCCGACGACTTGGTGGCCCATCGACCAGGACTATTTCATCGACGGCCTCGCCTTCAACCGCCCCGAGCCCGTGCCCCTCCGCGTGGACCTCAAGACCGCCCGCATCCGCGCCGGCACCCCCGCCGACTTCGCCCAGCGCAAGGCCACCATCCCCGGCGGCGCCGCCACGGTGCTCGCCCTCCCCCTCGACCCGCAAAAGGCACTCCGCTCCCTCACCGTCCGCACCCTCGCCAACGAAGTCGTCATCGGCCTCCTGGCCGCGACCCTCGAACGCTAACCTCACTCGCCATGTCCCGCGCCCCGCTCGCCTTGTTGGTTTTGTTCATCGTGCTCATGCACGTCCGCGCCGCCGCCTCCGCCGCGCCTATCGACCGCCAGGCCGTCGTCTCGCGCCACAACGTCCACAACACCCGGCTCGACCCCGAGAGCGCGCTCACCATCGGCAACGGCGACTTCGCCCTCACCGTGGACGTCACCGGCCTCCAGGGCCTCGAACGCATCTACCTCGACAACGGTCTCCCGCTCGAGACCCGCGCCACCTGGACCTGGCACGAGTTTCCCAACACCGAGGGCTTCACCCTCGCAGACGCCTCCGGCCCCATCGATTTCCACGGCCGCCAGATTCTCTACCCCATTCGCCAAAAAACCCCCGCCGGCGCCTACTTCCGCGAGAACCCCCAGCCCATGCCGCTCGGCCAGTTGTCGTTCACCCTCTTCGGCGAACCCCTCCGCACCGAGGACATCGCCGGCATCGACCAGACCCTCGACCTTTGGACCGGCGTCGTCACCAGCCGCCTGCTTGTGCGCGGCGAACCGCTCGAGGTCGTCACCGTCGCCCACGGCACCGCCGCCGTCGTCGGCGTCGAAGCCCGCTCTCCGCTCATCGCCCGCGGCGACCTCCAGGTCCGCCTGCGTTTCCCCTACGCCTATCGCACCGCCATCGCCCACAAGCCGCCCTTCATCTGGGAACAACCGGATAAACACACGACCACCCTTGCGCTCGTCGCACCCGACCACGCCCGCCTCGAACGCACGAGCGACACCACCCGCTACACGACGGACCTGCGCTGGACCACGCCCGCCGCCCTCTCCGAGACCGCCCCGCACGACTTCCGCCTGCGCGCCGTCGGGGGCGACACCCTCGCCTTCACCTGCGCCTTCGCCGACGCGGCCAACCCAGCGCCCGCCGAGAGTTTCACCACCACCCGCGCCGCCTCCGCCGAAGCCTGGCGCGACCACTGGACCAAGGGCGGCCTGATCGACCTCTCCGCCGCCACCGATCCGCGCGCCAAGGAACTTGAGCGCCGCATCCTCCTCTCGCTCTACCTGATGAAGGTAAACTACGCCGGCGCCTTCCCGCCCGCCGAGACCGGCCTCCAACACCTGAGCTGGTTCGGCAAACACAACTCCGAGGTCTACTTCCTCCACGCCGCCCAGTTCTACCAGTGGGGTCACGTCGACCTCCTCGAAAAGGGCCTCGCCTGGTATCGCCGCATTCTCCCGCTGGGAATCGCCCAGGCCCGGTCCGAGGGCTTCACCGGTGTGCGCTGGCCCAAGATGTCCGGCCTCGACGGCCGCCCCTCCCCCGGCGGCATCAATCCCTACATCATCTGGAACCAGCCCAACCCCATCTACCTCGCCGAGCTGGTCTACCGCGCGAAGCCCACCCCCGCCACCCTCGCGCTCTACCGCGACCTGGTTTTCGAATCGGCGAACTTCCTCGCCTCCTTCGCCCACCGCGACCCCGCCACCGGCGTCTATCACCTCGGCCCGCCGCTCAAGAACGTCACCGAAAGCACCCACCCGGAACTCGTCCGCAACCCCGCCTTCGAGGTCGCCTTCTGGCACTACGGCCTCGCCCTCGCGCAACAGTGGCGCGAACGCCTCGGCCTACCCCGCGAGCCGAGCTGGGACGACGTGCTCGCACACCTCGCGCCCCTCCCCACCGCGCCCGGCCCCGACGGCCCGCTTTACCTGGAGATCGAGGGCATCGCCGACATCTTCGCGCCCGGCAAACGCGGCATCCCCACCTCCATGCTGCTCGCCCTCGGCTACCTGCCGGCCACCCCGAAAGTCGACGTCGCCACCGCCCGCCGCACCTTCCACCTGATCAACGAACGCAACGGCCTCGACCGCTGGCTGAGCTGGCAGATGGGCCAGGGCGCGCTCACCGCCGCCCGCCTCGGTGAAGCCGCCACCGCCATCGAGATCCTTACCAACACCGCCCGCCCCGCGCGGTTCATGCCCAGCGGCTACGTGCGCCGCCCGCGCGACCCCGACGGCGCCGTCGCCTACCTGCCGGTGAATTCCGCGTTCCTCTGTGCCGTCGGCCTCATGGCCGGCGGCTGGGACGGCGCCCCCGCCGGCCCCGCCCCCGGCTTCCCAAAGGACGGCAAATGGGAAATCCGCGCCGAAGGCCTCCTTCCCATGCCTTGAAACGGTTGCCGAGTCGGCCTCGGTGCGCTTGCGCCTGCGATTTCATCCTTCTGAATTCCCGATTCTGACTCCTGACTTCTGCATTCTGGCGTCTGCCTTCTTCCCCCATGAAAAAAATCTTCGCCTACTCCGCCGCCGAGACCGCCGGTTTCGACACCGCCCGCCTTCGCTCCGAACACCTGCTGTCCGGCCTCTTCCAGCCCGGCGGCGTCGAGCTCGCCTGGTGGGAAACCGACCGCACCGTCGCCGGCGGTATCCAGCCCGCCGAGACACCGCTGCCGCTGCCCAATCCGCCCGACCTGCGCGCCGCCTTTTTCCTCGAGCGCCGTGAAGCCGGCGTGGTGAACGTCGGAGGCCCCGGCCTCGTCACGGTGGACGGCGTGGTCCACCGCCTCGCCCCGCTCGACGCCATCTACCTCGGCCGCGGCGCCCGCGCCGTGGTCTTCGCCTCCGAATCCCCCGCCAACCCGGCTAAGTTCTGGCTGCTCAGCTACCCGGCCCACGCCGCCTACCCGACCCGCCACGTCAACTTCTCCACCGCCGTCACCGACCCGCTCGGCGCGCCCGCGACCGCCAACGAACGTCGCCTCACCAAACTCATCCACGCCGGCGCCTTCCCCACCTGCCAGGTCGTGATGGGCGTCACCCGCCTCGAGCCCGGCAGCATCTGGAACACCATGCCGCCCCACACCCACCTGCGCCGCTCCGAGGTCTACCTCTACTTCGACGTGCAGCCCGCCCACGCAGTGTTCCACTTCATGGGCCAGCCCCAGGAAACCCGCCACCTCGTGGTCCGCGACGGCGAGGCCGTGCTCTCCCCGCCCTGGTCCATCCACAGCGGCGCCGGCACCGCCCGGTATTCGTTCGTCTGGGGCATGGGCGGCGAAAACCAGGATTTCCCCGACATGGACCCCGCCCCTGTCGCCGACCTGCGCTGACACCGACCTCAAGCAATCCGTCAAATGCCCCAAGTCTAAAAGTCCCACGTCGAGTGCGGCGCGCTCCGCGCGCGGGTGACGACGTTCGTCCTTCCACGCTGCGACCTTCGACTTTTCGACTCCTCGACTTCCCCCCATCCCATGATCCTCGACCTCTTCCGCCTCGACGGCCAAACCGCGCTCGTCACTGGCGCCTCCCGCGGCCTCGGCGCCACCATGGCCGAAGCCCTCGCCCAAGCCGGCGCCGACGTGATCCTCGTCGCGCGCGGCGACCTCTCCGTCACCGCCAAACTCGTCGAGGCCGCCGGCCGGCGCGCGTTCACGTTTTCGGCCGACCAGGCCAGCCGCCCGTCGATCGAGCGCCTGTGCGCCGCGCTGGGCGACTCGCTCCCGCTCCCGGACATCTTGGTCAACAATGGCGGCACCATCCGGCGCGCCAACTTCACCGAGTTCTCGCTGACTGACTGGGACGAAGTGCTCGAGACCAACCTCACCGCCCCCTTTCGCCTCAGCCAGCGCGTCGCCGCCGCGTGGATAGCCGCCGGCCGCGGCGGAAAAATCATCCACACCGCCTCCATGCTTTCCTTCCAAGGCGGCGTGCGCGTCGCCTCCTACACCGCCTCCAAGAGCGCCCTCGCCGGCCTCACCCGCCTGATGGCGAACGAGCTGGCCGCCAAGAGCATTAACGTCAACGCCATCGCCCCCGGCTACATGGCGACGGACAACACCGCCCAGCTCCGCGCCGACCCGGTCCGCAACCAGGCCATCCTCGACCGCATCCCCGCCGCCCGCTGGGGCCAGTCCGCCGATCTCGCCGGCGCCACCGTTTTCCTCGCCTCCCGCGCCTCCGACTACGTGAACGGCCACATCCTCGCCGTCGACGGCGGCTGGCTCGCCCGCTGAAAAGACCCTCAAACCGTCCAACGTCGAAAGTCTGAAAGCCGCACGTCCACTCCTCCGACGACTTTCAGCCTGAGACCTTAGACATTTAGACCTCTTCCTCCCCCCGCCCCATGCCCCTACCCCGCCCCCTGTTCGCCGCCCTGGCGGCGGCCGCCGCCTTGGTCCTGCCCGCCCTCGCCGGCGATAAACTCGTCGTCACCGTCAGCCATCCGCTGACCATCGCCCGCCCCTCCGAGACCATCACCGTGCCGTGGTCCGAGGTGAACAAAGCTCTACCGCACGCCCTCATCCAGAAAATCGCCGTGCGCGACGCCTCCGGGCGCGTCCTGCCCTACCAGGTGACCAACGTCGCCCCCCAGGCCAAGGACCCCGACCGCGTCGGCGCCGCCTACGGCGAATTGATTTTCCAGCACGACTTCGCCCCCGGCGAACAATCCGCGACCTTCACCGTCGAACAAACCGAGACGGTCTCCCCTCCTTTTCCGGTCAAGGCCTTCGCCCGCCAGGTCCCGGAACGCCTCGACGACTTCGCCTGGGAAAACGACCGCCTCGCCCACCGCACCTACGGCCCCGCCCTCGCCGCCCCAGCCCCCGCCGGCGTCGTCAAGGAGGTGCTCGTCACCAGCGGCCTCGATCTCTGGTGCAAACGCGTGGACTACCCGGTCGTCGACCGCTGGTATAACAAGGGCCACGACCACTACCATTCCGACCAGGGCGAAGGCATGGACATGTATGGCGTCTCCGCCTCCCGCGGTTGCGGCGGCACCGGCGTCTGGGCCGACGGCCGCCTCCACGTTTCCTCCAACTACAAAACCGCCCGCGTCCTCGCCAACGGCCCCATCCGCGCGATTTTTGAGCTGACCTACGACACCTGGGCCGCCGACGGCGTCTTTGTGTCGGAGGTGAAGCGCTTCACCGTCGACGCCAGCCGCAACCTCGACCGCATCGAGAGCACCTTCGCCGCCACCGGCAAACCCGCCGAACTCACCATCGCCATCGGCCTGAACAAAAACCCGTCCGACAAAAAGCAGGACCCGGTCGTCACGCTCACCCCCGACGCCTCCGCCGGCACCCTCGCCCAGTGGATCGCCCAAAAAACCAACGGCGCCCTCGGCACCGCCATCGTGCTCGTCGATCCCGCCGCCTTCGCCGAATTCGCCGAGGATGCGCGCAACTCCCTCGTCCTAGCCAAGGTCGCCCCCGGCCAGCCCATCCGCTACCTCGCCGGCGCCGGCTGGGACCGCGCCGGCCACTACCCCGACCAGGCATCGTGGCTCGCCTACGTCGCCGCCGAATCCGCCCGGGCCCGCGCCCCCGTCACCGTGAAACTCTCCGTCCAATAATCCCTAAGCAGTCACACGTCCAAAGTCGAAAGTCTCAGGTCAAGTGCGGCGCGCGTCGCGCGCCGGAAAACGGCTTTGGACCTTCGACCTTCAGACCTTCGACTTCGTCTCCCGCCCCCTTCCCCCCCCATGCCCCCCCTCGCCCGCCTCCTCGCCCCCCTGTTCCTCGCCTGCTCCTTCCTACAGGCCGCCGACGCCCCGCCCGCCGCGCCGATCCAGAAATTCGGCGACGCCACCCCGCTCGAATGGTCCACGCGCATGGCCCGCTCCGAAATGGCGCGCCAGGGCGACAAGATGTTCAAGGACGCCAACCCCGCCGCGAAGTGGTCCTACACCACGCCCCTCGTGGGCCTGTCCCTGATGCGCCTCTCCGCCCAGACCGGCGACCCGTCCTTCGGCGCCTACGGCGTGCGCACCGCCACCTCCTTTCTCGCCGCCGACGGCGCCATCGCGGGGTATCGAAAAGATGACTACAACATCGACCTCGTCGCCCCCGGCAAGGTCCTCGTCCTCGCCTGGGAACAGGGCGATCGCTCCCCCGCCCTGCGCACCGCCATCGAGACCCTACGCGACCAGATGCGTTCGCACCCGCGCACCAGCGAGGGCGGCTTCTGGCACAAGCAGCGCTACCCGCACCAGATGTGGCTCGACGGCCTGTTCATGGCCTCGCCCTTCCTCGCTCACTACGCCCAGACCTTCAACGAACCCGCGCTCTTCGACGACGTCGCCAAACAGATCGTCCTGATGGATCGCCACGGCTGGAACGCAGACAAACAGCTCCACCACCACGCGTGGGACGAAGCCCGCGCCCAACCTTGGGCCGACAAGACCACCGGCCTCTCCCCGAGCTTCTGGAGCCGCTCCGTAGGCTGGTATGCCATGGCCCTCGTCGACACCCTGGAATACCTGCCCGTCACCCACCCCGACGTGGAGAAGATCACCGAGATCCTCGACCGCCTCGCCGCCGGCGTCGTGCGTTGGCAGGACCCCGCCACGGGCTGCTGGTGGCAGGTGACCGACCAAGGCGCCCGCGAAGGCAACTACCTCGAAGGCACCGCCACCGCCATGTTCAACTACACCCTGGCGAAGGGCATCGCCCGCGGCTACCTCTCCCGCGAGAAATACCTGCCCGCCCTGCTCAAGGGCTACGCCGGCATGATCAAGACCCTCGTTCGCACCGAGCCCGACGGCGCCATCAGCCTGATCCAGTGCTGCGAAGTCGCCGGCCTCGGCGGCATGGGCAAGAACAACCACCCGCGCGACGGCTCCTTCGCCTATTACATCAGCGAGCCCATCATCTTGAACGACCACAAAGGCGTCGGCCCCTTCATCTCGACCGGCGCCGAGCTGGAAAAAATCCTCCGCGCCCCCGGTGCCACCCGCTCCCTCGCCGACCAGGCCGGCCCCGGCTTCCAAGCCCGCGGCTGGCAGGATTACGACAACGTCCTCGCCCGCATCCAGGCCCCGACCTTCCCCGCGCGCGATTTCCCCATCACCGACTTCGGCGCCACCCCCGGCGCCGAGGCCGCGCCTAACGCCAACACCGCCGCCATCACCGCCGCCATCGCCGCCGCGAACCAGGCCGGCGGCGGCCGCGTGGTCGTTCCCCCGGGCGTCTGGCGCACCGGCGCCATCCACCTGAAGAGCAACGTCAACCTCCACGTCGCCAAGGACGCCACCCTGCTCTTCTCCACCAATCCCGCCGACTACCCCATCGTCCAGACCCGCTGGGAAGGCGTGGAGCTGATGAACTACTCCGCCCTCATCTACGCCTTCGAGCAGACCAACATCGCCGTCACCGGCCAGGGCACCCTCGACGGCGGTTCGACCACCGACGACTGGTGGAGCTGGAACAAGAAGGGGCAGGGCGTGAACCAGAAACAGCGCGCCTCCCGCGACCGTCTCGTCGCCCTCGCCGAGACCGACACGCCCGTCGCGCAGCGCATCTTCGGCGACGGCCACTACCTCCGCCCGAACTTCGTCCAGCCCTACCGCTGCACCAACGTCCTCATCGAGGGCCTCACCCTCCTCCGCTCCCCCATGTGGGTCATCCACCCGACCTTCTCGCAAAACGTCACCGTGCGCGGCCTCACCATCACCTCCCACGGCGGCAACAACGACGGCTGTAACCCCGAATCCTCCCGCGACGTGCTGATCGAGAACTGCCTCTTCGACACCGGCGACGACTGCATCGCCATCAAGTCCGGCCGCAACGGCGACGGCCGCCGCGTGCCCATCCCGTCGGAAAACATCATCGTCCGCGGCTGCACCATGAAGGACGGCCACGGCGGCGTCGTGCTCGGCTCCGAATGCTCCGGCCACATCCGCAACGTCTTCGTCGAGAACTGCACCATGGACAGCCCCGAGCTCGACCGCGCCCTGCGTTTCAAAAACAACGCCGTGCGCGGCGGCGTCCTGGAAAACGTCTTCATGCGCGACGTGAAGATCGGCAAGGTCGTCGAGGCAGTCGTGACCATCGACCTGCTCTACGAGGAGGGCGCCAACGGCCCCTACAAGCCCATCGTGCGCAACGTGCAGCTCGACCGCGTCACCGCCACCGCCGCCCCCCGCGTGCTCTACGTGCGCGGGTTCCCGGGCGCCCTCGTGGACGACATCCGCATCCACGATTCGGAGTTCAAGGGCCTCACCCAAGCCGAAGTGGTGCAAGGCGCCGGGCGGGTCTCGTATCGCAACGTCACCTTCACCCCCGCCAATCTGAAGCCGGGCAAAAACTCCGTCCCCGCGCCCACCGCGCCCGCGCCCAAGCCCTGAGTCCGCCAAACGCTCCATCCCACGCCCAATGTCCACCCCTCCCGCATCCACCCCGCTCGGCCGTTTCCGCTGGCGCATCTGCGCCGTGTTGTTCCTCGCGACGACGATCAACTACATCGACCGAAACGTGTTCTCGTTCACCATGCTGGACGAGACCTTCCGCCACCAGATGCTGGGCATCCCGCTCGGCCAGCCGCTCACCGACGCGGACATGGCGCTTTTCCGCGAGAAGATGAGCCACCTCGATGCCATCTTCAAATACTGCTACGCGTTCGGCTTCCTGCTCGCCGGGTGGCTGATCGACCGCATCGGCATCCGCCGCGGCTACGCCGTGGGCATCGGCGGCTGGAGCATCGCCGCCGTGATGCACGGCCTGGTCCACACCGTGACCGGCATGGGTTGGGCCCGCGGCCTGCTCGGCGTGGGCGAGGCCACCAATTTCCCCTCCGCGATCAAGACCGTCTCCGAATGGTTCCCCAAAAAGGAACGCAGTTTCGCCACCGGCATCTTCAACGCCGGCGCCAACGTGGGCATCATCATAACCGCCCTCTGCGTGCCCTTCATCATCGCCCACTGGGGCTGGCGCGCCTCCTTCATCGTCACCGGCGCGGTCGGCGTCTTTGTCCTCTTCTGGTGGCTGAGCATCTACCGCGCCCCCGAGGACCATCCGAAACTCTCCAAGGAAGAGCTCGCTCACATCCGCCAGGACGGCCCGCCCGACAGCGGCAAACCCGCCAAATGGCGCGAAATCCTCGGCTACCGGGCCACCTGGGCCTTCGCCATCCCCAAGTTCATGACCGACGCCATCTGGTGGTTTTATCTCACCTGGCTGCCGACCTTTTTTAACAGCAACCCGGCCTTCGACACCAAGCTGAACCTGAAGCAGGTCGGCATCCCGTTCCTCGTCATCTACCTGGTTTCCGATTTCGGCAGCATCTTCTTCGGCTGGCTGGCCACCAAGTTCATCGGCCTGGGCTGGTCGGTGAACAAAGCCCGCAAGGTCACCATGCTGATCTGCGCCTGCTGCGTCGTGCCCATCGTCTTCGCCTCGATGACCTCGAGCATCACCCTCGCGATCGCCCTGATCGCCCTCGCCACCGCCGCCCATCAGGGCTGGAGCGCGAACCTGTTCACCACCGTCGCCGACCAGTTCCCCCGCCGCGCCGTGGGCAGCGTGGTGGGCATCGGCGGCCTAGCCGGCGGCCTCGGCGGAGCCCTGCTCGCCGCCAAGGTCGGCTTCATCATCAACACCGGCGGCTACGTCCCGCTCTTCGCCATCGCCGCCTCCGCCTACCTGCTCGCCCTGCTCATTCTCCACTCGCTCTCCCCCAAGCTCGCCACGGTGGAACTTCGCTCCACCTAAGCCCCTCCGCCTCCGGCGGGTAGCGCCCCCGCGCTACCCGCTTTTCTTTGCCCCTCGCTCCCGGCCCGCCGCGACGTCGCTCCGGCTTTGGTGCGTTTCGTGTGTCTCGTGGTTAACCCAATCCACCCCGCCCCCGCCATGAACCCCTTCCTCCGCCTCGCGCGCGTCGCGCTCGCCCTCCTCGCCTGCGCCCCCGCCCTGCTCCCTGCCGCCCCGGTCGGCTGGAAATCCGCGCTCTCGCAGCCCGCAGACTGGTATGCCACGCCCGAGGCCGCCGCCCTCGCCGCGTCCGTGCTCCGCTACCAGATGCCCTCCGGCGGCTGGCCCAAGAACACCGACCTCGCCCGTCCGCCCTCCAGCCAGTTCCTCGCCGACCGGCGGGCCGGCAAGGACGACGCCACGATCGACAACAACGGCACCACCGTGCCGCTCCGTTTCCTCGCCCGCGTCATCGCCGCCACCGCCCCCGCGCCGGACGCCGAGAACATAACGGCCTTTCAACGCGGTTTCGACTACCTCCTCGACTCCCAATACCCGAACGGCGGCTGGCCCCAGTTTTTTCCGCTCCGCGAGGGCTACTACACCCACATCACCTACAACGATAACGCCATGGTGAACGCCCTCGTGCTCCTGCGCGAGGCCTCCGCCGGCCGCCCGCCCTTCGCCTTCGTCGATCCCGCCCGCCGCGCCCGTGCGGCCGGCGCCGTCACCCGCGGCATCGACTGCATCCTGCGCACCCAGGTCGTGCAAAACGGCGCCCGCACCGCTTGGTGCGCCCAACACGATTCCGTCACCCTCAAGCCCGCATGGGCCCGCAATTTCGAACCCCCGTCCCTGTCCGGCAGCGAGAGCGTGGGGGTCGTCCGCTTCTTGATGAACATCGAGAACCCCTCACCCGCCGTGATCGCGGCCGTCGAGGGCGCCGTCGCCTGGTTTGAAAAAGTAAAAATCACCGGCCTGCGCTTCGAGAATTTCACCGACTCCGCCGGCCTGCCCGACCGCCGCGTCGTGCCCGATCCGTCCGCCGGCCCGCTCTGGGCCCGCTTCTACGAACTGGAGACCGACCGCCCTCTCTTCCTCGGCCGCGACCGCCAGTTCCACTACGACCACGCCGAGATCGAGCGCGAACGCCGCGCGGGCTACGTCTACTACGGCCCCTGGGCCGCCGAACTCCTCGCCGAAACCCACCCGCGCTGGCGCGACGCCCTCCCGGCCGGCGCCCTCGCCGCCGCCGCCGCTCTCCCGCTGCCCGCCGCCGCCCCCGAGGGACCGACCATCCACCTCATCGGCGACTCCACCATGGCCGACAAACCCAAGCTCGACCACCCCGAGCGCGGCTGGGGCCAGCTTTTCCGCGAGCTCGTCCTCCCTCCCGCCCGCGTCGCCAACCACGCCAAGAACGGCCGCAGCACCAAATCTTTCCTCGACGAAGGCCTGTGGAACGGCGCGCTCGGCGAACTCCGGGCCGGCGACTGGGTGATCATCCAGTTCGGTCACAACGACGCCAAAGTCGACTCCCCCGAACGCTACGCCGCGCCCCAAGGCGCCTACCGCGACAACCTCCTCCGCTTCATCACCGACACCCGCGCGCGCGACGCCTACCCTGTCCTCGCCACTTCCGTCGCCCGCCGTAAATGGAACGACGACGGCCAACTCGTCCCCACCCACGGCGACTACCCCGCCGTCGTGCGCGCCCTCGCCGCCGAACAAAACGTGCCCCTCCTCGAACTCGAAACCCTCACCACCGAGCTGGAACGCTCCCTCGGCGAGCAAGGCTCGAAAAAACTCCACCTTTGGTTCCCCGCCGGCACCGTGCCCGGCGTCGCCAAGGAGTTGAAGGACGACACCCACTACTCCGAGTTCGGCGCCCGTAGCGTCGCCGCCCTCGCCGCCTCCGAGATCCGCCGCCTCGGCCTGCCCCTCGCCGCCCTGCTAAAACCCGCTCCCGACTCCGCCCCTCCGTCTCCTAACTCCTCGCTCCTAACTCCTAGCTCCTTTCCTCCGTCTCCTCGCTCCTCTCCCGCCGACGCCACCGTCGCCGCCGACGGCACGGGCGACTACACCTCGCTCCAGGAAGCCATCTCGAAGGCCCCCATGCGCACCGGCGCGAACGACCCCCGCTGGGTCATCCAGGTCAAACCCGGCACCTACCGCGAACGCATCTACGTGCAACGCGAGCGCGGCCGCATCCTCGTGCGCGGCGCGGACGCCGCCACCACCACGATCGCCTTCGACCTGCACGCGAATCTCCCCGGCCCCGACGGCAAACCCCTCGGCACCTTCGCCACCCCCACCGTCCAGATCGACGGCGACGGCATGGTTTGGGAGGACATCACCCTCGCCAACTCCGCAGGCCCCGTCGGGCAGGCCCTCGCCCTCCGCGCCGACGGCGACCGCCTCGTTTTCCGCCGCTGCCGCTTCCTCGGCTGGCAGGACACGATCCTCCTGAATCGCGGCCGCCACTACTTCGAGGACTGCTACGTCGAGGGCCACGTGGACTTCATCTTCGGCGCCGCCACCGCCTTCTTCTCCCGCTGCCACATCCACT
>JAIXVP010000201.1 GCA_027482905.1 Opitutaceae bacterium | reverse complement strand
TCGTTGTAGACGCCGAACTGCTCGAAGCGCCAGTTTTGCAGGGCGGTGTAGATCGGACCCGCACCCGAAACACCGAAGACGCCGGTGGCGGCGGTGAACGTGTAGGTGACGGCCCCGACGGTGGCGGAGTAGACGCCGCCGCCCGCGTCGGTCAATGCGGTCTCCACGGAGTCGGCGACGACCGAGACGCCGGTGAAGGCACCGGCAGGAGAACCGGTTACCTGGAACAGGGTGTAGGAACCATTCTGGACCGTGCTGAGGAAGTTGATCTTCAACGCGCCGCCGTAGGTTAGCCCGCTGGTAGCATCCACCCGGACGCCGGTGAACTTGTTCGCGGCGAAATCAAACTGGGTGACGGCGGTGGCTCCCAGGGTGAGAGTGGCGGCATTGGTGAAGGCCAGCTGGCCCTCGAGAGTGCCGGTCGGATCAGGGCGGAGGATGCCGTTGACGGTGGTCAGACCGCCGAAGCGACCGTTGCCGGACAGAGTGGCGCCATCGGCCACGACCATCGCACCGGGCTCCACATTCTGGTAGTCGGTGGCGGGCGGGGTGTTGGAGATCGTGTCGTCGGTCAGGAGCGAGGTCACGTCACGTCCGTAGACCCCGTCCACGCCAATCCCGAGGTAGAAGCGCTCGATCGAACCGAGAAGATTCAAGGTGCCGGCGTTGACGCTGATCGTGTTCGTCGTCGCGCCGGTGTTGATCATGTGGTTGGTCCCGTTGATCGTCAGCTTGCCCGCGCCCACCTTGGTGATTCGGGGGTAGCCGTAGCCGAAGGTGCCCAGAAAACCCACGATCTGACCATCGATCACGGAATCGGTGCCGAGCGCGCCGATGGAGTAATTGTTGTAACGACCGCCCACCGGATTGCCGCCCAGAATGGCGCCGGCATCGACGGTCAGCTCACCGAACTGATGCGTGGTGCCGACGGCGTCGGCCGGGGGATTGAAGGTTTGATAAGCCTGGACCCCGGCATTGATCCGCACTTTGGCCGCAGACAGGTTCTGCGCGGCGACCATGCGATAATCATCCAACTCGGTGCCGGCTCCGGTGGGGGTTTTGACGATGTTCAGCTGGCCGGTGAAGGCGGGCCAGACGCCGTTAACGTCGCCGCGAATGGCATCGACCGAAAGGTTCAAGGTGCCCGCGCCGGTGGCCACGCCGGAATAACCGCCGCGCTGGGGCAGATGCAGGTGCCCCGTGACGCCGGTGGGAACCACCAAGGCGTTGGCCAGAACCCCGAACGAGGTGCCGGCATCCACGGTTTGATAGCCATTCAAATACAGATGCGCGCCATCGCCGAAGGTGATCGCACCCGAGCCGAGGCCGGTCTGGCCGTTCGCGGTGTTGTTGCCCAGGCGAACGTTGCCCGCCGCGATGGTCACGGCGCCGGTCAGGCCGCTGTTGCCGCCGCTCAGCACGAGGTCGCCCGCGCCGGTCTTGGTGATCGCACCGGCACCCGAGGCGGCTCCGGGGAGTGTCAGGGTAAGGCCGGTGGCAACGTTAAAGCCGGCGCCGTTGGCGCCGATCGTGACCGGGCGCGCGTTGGCCCCGACATTGTCAAGGGCCACGCTGGCGGAGGGGCTGATGACACCGCCGTTGACCGTAAGACCGGCCCCGGTGGCCTCCGCGCCGAGATTGGCGTTGGTGGAGAAAACGAGCGAGCCGCCGGTAACGATGGTCTGACCGGTGTAGGTGTTCGCGCCGGCGAGAGTAAGGGTGCCAAGACCCGCCTTGGTGAAGGAACCGACTCCGGAGTTGCCGATCGGGTTGTCTAGGGTAACCGAGTTGCCGTTGGTGTCGAAGGTGGCGCCGTTCAGCCCGATGTTAATGACCCGCGAGGAAACATCCGTAGCGTTGCCCGTATTGTAGCGCAAGGTGCCGCCATTCAAGGTGATGTCGCCCGTGCCTAAGCTGAAACGATTCGCGAAACCGAGCACGCCGCCCACGATATTGACGGGGCCGGAGAAGGTGTTCGAGCCGGTGAGGTCGAGCGTGCCGGCGCCGGATTTCACAATGCCACCCACGCCGGAAACCACTCCGGAAAGCGTCAGGCTGGTGGCACTGGAAAGAGAAGCGGCCAGGGTGGTGTTCAGAACCACCGGAGCGCTGATCACATGGTCGCCGGTGGCGACAATGGCGCCCACGTTGCCGGTGCTGCGCTCCAGCGTAAGGCTGCCGCCGGAACCGGCGGCGATCGTGTAAGTGGCGGAGCTGGCGAACGAAAGACCGTTCGCAAAACGATTACCGTCGAGGGTGACCGTGGCGGGAGCGCCAAGATCGGTGGTGAATTGCGCGGTATAGTTGGCGGCGGCGACTCCGTTGGACCAATTGCCAGCGCTGTTCCAGCTGCCGCCGGCGGTGGCGTTCCATTGGGTGAGCACCGAATCCAAGGCGATCTGCAGCTTAACCGAGGAACCGTCCGAGCTGAAGGTGTAGGAATAGCCAGGTTGGGTATTGAGCACGTTCAAGGCGGAAACTCCGGCGCCGCCGAGATTGCCACTGTATTGAATCAGATCGTAGGTGCCCGCAGTGGACCAAGGATTGGTGCCGCCCGCGGTGTAGAGCAGGATATTGCCGCCATCGATCGAGAGACCGCCCGAATTGGTGACGACCAGCTTGTCGTAGGAAGAGCTCGAGGCGAACTCGAGGTCGAGCAGAGCGCCCGAGGCGAGAGAAAGCCCGCCGGTGGTGAGCGTGCCCACGCCGGCGGTCCCGGGCGTCAACTTGGCCCCCGAGGCGATGGTGGTGGGGCCCGCGATGGTGCCGGAACCGCTCAAAATCGTGGTGTTGGCCAGCGATACGTTGCCGGAACCCGTGGCGGACCCGGTCGTGTTGGTGACGTTCAGACCTCCGGTCGTGATGGTCGTGTTGCCCGAATAAAGGTTCGCACCACCAAGGGTGAGGACGCCGGCGCCGGTCTTGGTCACGCCGCCCGCGCCGTTGTTGCCGATGGAGTTGGCCAGGGCGACGTTGTTTCCGTTGGTGTTCAGCGTGGTGCCACCGGTGCCGATGGTCACGGTGCGGCCGGTCGTGATATCTCCGGTGTTGCCGGCGCCCCAGACGAGACCGCCTCCCGCGAGCAACATTTCTGATCCGGCGCCGAGACTGCCGAGACTGGCGAAATTGATCGCGCCGCCGGTGACTTCGGTGGCCCCGGTGTAGGTGTTGGCCCCGCTCAACGTGAGGGTGCCCGCGCCGATGTTACGGAGCAGGCCCGTGCCGCTGATGACGTTGGCGACCGCATAGTCGTTGGAGCGGTTGAACACCAAGGTGCCCCGGTTGACCACCGCGCCGCCGTTCAGCGTGCCGGTGGTGCCGCCATTGCCGACCTGCATGGTGCCTTCGAGATTCGTGGTCTGGCCGCCCAGCGTGTTCGAGCCCGCGAGGATAAGGCGGCCCGGTCCATCCTTGGTGAAGCGACTGCCGGTGCCGGCCGACTGGTTCATCGGGTTGTTTAACACCAGATCGCCCTGCGTGTTAAACTGGTGGATGTAAAACTCGGCGTTCGTCCCCATGCGGAACTGGCTGGCGCCGTTGAAATTCACATTACGCGCACCGACATTCGGCCCGACCAGAATAGAACCGTTGCCGATGTTGATGTTACGCGTGGTTCCACTGCCATCCACGTTCCAGTCCTGCCCGTTGGCGTTCGCGGTGTTGAACCGGATACCACCAACAAAGAAATTGGCGTTGATTCGAAAAGCGGTGGAAGTCGCCGTGGTGTTGGAGTTGATGACATCGATCACTCCGTAAGTTTGATTGGCGGTGGCAGGTATGTTGCCGACCGCGGCTCCGGTGTTGGGGTTCGATGCGTAGGTCCCCAAGGTGGCGCCTTGGACGAGGGCCGTCTGTGTTGCGTTCACGGCAACAAAGTCGCCGCCACTGATGGTGGCGTAGGGCAGAACGGCATTCGCCGCGCCGAAAGTGGTGGTGGGGTTGATCAAACCGGTTCCAGTGGTGCCCAAATTGATCTTAAGCGTGACTCCCTGGGCCCGGGCGATCGAACCGTTGCTGAACAAAACCGTGGTGCCGTCGGCTATGCTCCAAGTCTGGAAGGCGCCGATGGTGATCGCCTGGCCGTAGAACTCGAAGGTGTTGCCGGAGGTGGCGGCGGAGAAATCCAAACCCGCCGAGCCGATCGTGAGCGCGGGCAATCCGAAGCCGAAGCTGTCGACAGACAGTTTATCGACGGCGCCGACCACGCGAACCCCCTGCCAAGAGGTTGCCGCCGGAAACGACATCAATCTGAAACCCGTGACCCCGTCGATCGGGATCGCGGTCACCGTGGAATCGAAGACCGCCACATCCGTCGCGGTGGGCAGCGCGCCAGAAGTCCAACTGGTGGTGAGATTCAGCGCATCGATGTTATTGGCTTTGAATACATCGGCCGCATTGGCGACAGGAGTAAAGGCCAGGACCGGGGTGAGGAGTCGGACAAGCTGCTTACGAGAAAGACGGCAGCGCAGGAGGGAGGGGAACTGTTTCATGGGTAGGGTCTAGGGGAAAACGGCAAACGTAGGATTGGGAACTATACGAAAGATGGGGAAAATGGAGAAGGGCCGCCTGAAGTGGGCGGCCGAAGAAACCAATGCGAGGGGGGCCACCGGACTTTAGTCCAGTTTCAGCCAGTCTTTATTAAAGGCGGAGGAACGGCCGGTTCCGGTCGCGAGGGAGGTGTTCGCGCTACCATCGTCCCACGCCATCGCCTTCACGTGCCCGTCAAGAAACGCGGTGTGGATGCGCCTGTTATGGCGCGAATAAACCTGATAACCGGCCGCAATCTGGGAACCTTCCTGACTGATAGTCGCATTTGGACCGGTGTCATATGCAGTTCCCCCTGCGACGTAGGCGCGCTCAATAAACAGAATGGTGCGAGAGGGCTGACGCGCCTTGTTGATGGGGACAAAAAGACCGTTGGATTCCTTGATGGTCACGCCGTTTGTGTGGGGAAGACCGATGGCATACGCGAAATACTGCGGAGTATTGGTCCCACCCGCCGTGGCGGCATCATATTCAGCTTGGCCCTCGGAGCTGGGGCAGGACATCAAACTGCGATCGTAAGACTTGGTCGCCCCCTTGGAAAAGTAAGGAATGTAAATGCCTCCGCGATTCTGACTGGGGTCGCCGATCTGGCACCAAAGGTCACCGTTGGTATCCTTGATCACGTAACGCCCCTTGTTTTCGGCGGCGTAGAGATTGGCCGCCACCGCCCACGAGCGGATGCGGTTGGAGCAGTCGATAGCCTTCGCCTTGTCTCGAACCTTGCTCACGGTCGGAATGATGATCGCGGCCAGAATACCGATGATCGCAATCACGGTAAGCAGCTCGATGAGCGTGAAGCCGGAAACACGATTCGGCGCGCGTCCAGGGCAGGGAATATGCTTGGGGGTCATAAAAGGGGGGTAGCTTCAAAAGAACACCTTCCCCCCGTTTCACCAAGGCCGCTCAGCGCACGCCTCATTGACATAATCGCTCATAAAAAACGTTTCCATCCATACGCGTAAACACGACGACAAGGCACCCTTAAAACCGGAGGAAGACCGGGTTAAGCGGTCTTCCCGCACGCCGAAGTCGACCTCGTCACCCAAGCTCCGCGCATCCGATCAAAACAATCGGGATGCAAACAATCACGGCCATCAGCGACTCCTTGACCGATAAAAGCGGGGGAAATCGGTCCAAATGACCGATTCCCGCCTTTATCCTAAAGCGAGGTCCTGAGATCTCCGCCGGAGTTCTGAGGACCTCCTTAAAATCAGCCGCGGAAACTCAGTCCTGCGGCTCGGCCCGATGCGCGTCGGTCGCCACCGCCGGCGCCAAGGCGACGTTCTTCACCCGGATGCCCTCCATCTTGGTCACAATAAGCGGAGCATGCTCCGCCAACACGTCCACCAGGGTGTGGCGTTGATGGATGTCCATGGCGCCGACCACCACCGCCGGCAGGCGGGTGACGCCCGCGATCTTGCCCACGACGTCCGCCGGGGTGACGAGGTTTTTGCGACCCACGTTCAGGTAGAGGGTCGTGTAGCCCGGCTCGCGGCCGGTGCGCGTCACGCGGTCGTATTTTTGTTTGGTGGGCTTCACCGCCGGGCGTTCGGCGACCGCCTCCGGCGCGAAGGCCGGGGCGGCCTTGTGCGCGGCGGCGCGGGGCGGCGCGGCCGGCACCGGCACGGGCACGGGCGGACGGCTCTCGTCGTCGTAGGGCCGGCTGATCTTCGGCGCGGGCGGACGGTCGTCCGGCGCCTCCGTCGTGCCGCCGCCGGGCTGACCGCCCTGCATGAGGTGGATCAGGGCCGCGATGATGTCGGTGCTCGCGTAGCCCTGCTCGAGCATACGATCGACGATGCGGTCCTGGGGGCGGAACTGTTTCGCGTCGAGGGTCGCGCGGAGCCGCTCGAAGAACACGCTCTCGCGCGCCTCCTCGACCTGGTCGAGCGAGGGCACGCGCTCGCGCCGCAGGGGCAGGCGGGCGTAGCGGATCATGTTTTGCAGGCCGTAGATCTCGCGTCCGCTGACGAAGGTGAAGGCCCGTCCGGTGCGGCCGGCGCGCCCGGTGCGGCCGATGCGGTGGGTGTAGTCCTCGGCGTCGTTGGGCAGGTCGTAGTTGAAAACCACTTCAAGATCGTCGACGTCGAGACCACGCGCGGCGACGTCGGTGGCGACGAGGAACTCGAAACCGCGCCGCTTGAATTTTTCCATCACCTTCGTGCGCTGGCCCTGGGTGATGTCGCCGTGCAGGCGGTCGACGGCGTAGCCGCGCGAGGCGAGGATCTCGGCGAGCTCGTCGACCATGATCTTGGTCGCGCAGAAAACGATGCCGTAGCGGAAATCGTGGAGGTCGATCAGGCGGGTGAGGGCCTCGACCTTGGAGCGGCGGTCCACCTCGAAATAGACCTGGTCCACCTTGGGCGCGTTTTGCGCGAGCGCCTCGATCTTCACCCACGCGGGATTGTTGGTGTAACGCTGGATGAGCTGCTTGATCGGCGGCGGCATGGTGGCCGAAAAGAACAAAGACTGACGCCCGGCGGCCGGCGTGCCGGCGAGGATGCGCTCGATGTCGTCGCGAAAACCCATGTCGAGCATGCGGTCGGCCTCGTCGAGCACGACGAGCTTGATCGCGTCGAGCTTGAGCGTGCCGCGCTCCATGTGGTCCATCACGCGGCCCGGCGTGCCGATCACGATCTGGGCGCCGGCGTCGAGCGCGCGGAACTGCCGCTCGTAGGACTGGCCGCCGTAGATGGGCACCTCGCGCACGCCTTTCTTGAAGAACGCGAGCTTGGCGATCTCCTCCGCCACCTGCACCGCGAGTTCGCGCGTGGGGCAGAGGATGAGCGCCTGCACCTTCTTGACCGAGGCGTCGACGCACTCGACCACGGGGATGCCGAAGGCGGCGGTCTTGCCCGAGCCGGTGGCGGACTGGCCGACCACGTCGCGCCCTTCCAGCAGCAGCGGGATGACCGCGGTCTGGATGGGCGAGGCTTCCTCGAATCCCATCTTGTCGACGGCCTTGAGGACTTCAGGCGAGAGACCGAGTTCGGCGAAGGGGCGTTTTTCCATAAACCCGAGCGTGCCCGCGCGCCCCGGCAAAGCAGAGAACAAAAATCGCTCCGGTCCCGAAGGACCTCGCTAGCCTCCCTGCGCCGCGAGGTAGGGCTCGATCGGACGGAAGCCCGGCCGCGCGCACAAACGCTCCCGCTCGGCGGCGTCGCGGCAGAGATAGACCGCGTAGCCGCCGTGCCCGCCGCCGCAGTATTTCCAGGCGATGGGCGCGATGCCCCCGAGCGCCTCGGCGCCGACCGCGCCCGCCGCCGGGTCGCCGGGCAGGGGCTGCATGCCCTCGCCGATTTGCATGACGTAGGAGATCCGCACGGCCTGGGCGAGGGTGTCGAGATTGTTGGTCCACACCGCCTCGCGCGCCAGCGCCCCGGCCCGCACGATGGCGTCGTAATCGCGCGTCTTGCCGACGTTGCCCGGCGTGTGGTGGGACGAGCCGGTCCAGTAGATCGCCATGCGCCCGCGCAGGAACTCGCCGGCGGTCTTGACCTCGAGCTGGGGCCGGGCGCCGCTGTGCCACACGCACAGTCCGGTCTCGCCGATCACGGCGGGATCCTGCCAGCCCACGCCCAGGTCGAGCTCGGAGCCGACGCCGTTCTTGCCGTTCAACAACGCCCAGGCCCCGCTGCCGCCGAGGCCGGCGTTGCGCTCGTAACCCCACTCGCGCAGCGAGACGGTCGGCGAGATGGCGCAGTTGACCACGTAGGCGCCGGGCCGCGCGTAGGCCGGCACGTCGAGCCAGCCGCCGCCGAAATCCACCCGCAGGGGCGCCTCGCCGGGGGCCTTGATCCAGCGCACGATCTCGCTGGTGGAAATCGGCGCGAATTGCGGCGGGGTCTTCGGCAGGCGCACGTATTTGGCCCCCACCTCGGCGCAGAGCGCCTCCTTGAGCGGCGTGTATTTGTCATCCTCCGTCACCGCCAGGATATGGGGCCGGACGCGCAGAAAATCCTCGCGGAAGTCGATGCCCTCGTCGTGCCCGCGCCCCACCACCACGTCGTCCACGCAGCCAAGCGCGGCGATGAGCGCCTGCTTGTGCTCGTCGGGCAGCGAGCTGCGGCGCCGCTTGTGGATCCAGAGCACCTCGCTGGACGCGAAACTCACCGTCAGGTGGTCGCCCAGCGCCCGCGCCTCGCGGAAAAACTGCACATGGCCGGCATGGATGATATCGTAGCAACCGGAGACGAATACGCGGATCATGGCCGCGACCTTTGGCGGCGTCACGCCCGCGTCCAGCCCAATAAACGGCGACGCGGCCGGCGGGCGTTTTGCCCTCGCGTTCGCCGTCCCGCCCGACGGCAATCGCCCATGCCGTTCGCAAAACTAGGTCTCCATTCCAGCATCGTCCGCGCCGTCGCCGCCAAAGGTTACACCACGCCCTCGCCCATCCAGGAGCAGGCCATTCCGATCGTGTTGACCGGCCGCGATCTGATCGCCTCGGCCCAGACCGGCACGGGCAAGACCGCCGCCTTCGCCCTGCCCATCCTGAACCGCCTCGGCCCCCACCAGGCCGCCGGCCCCCGCGTGCTCATCCTCGAGCCCACCCGCGAACTGGCCGCCCAGGTCGACGAGTCCTTCGCCGAGTTCGGCAAGTTCACCGATATCCGCCGCGCCCTGCTCCACGGCGGCGTGGGCTATGGCAAACAACGCTCCGACGTCCGCGCCGGGGCCGACGTCGTCGTCGCCACCGTCGGTCGCCTCATGGACTTCCTTCAGGAAAAGGCGCTGCGCCTCGACCGCCTCGAGATCCTGGTGCTCGACGAGGTGGATCGCATGCTCGACATGGGCTTCATCAACGACGTCAAAAAGATCGTCGCGATGTGCCCGCCCAAGCGGCAGACGCTGTTTTTCTCCGCCACCGTGCCGCCCGAGATCGAGGCCGTAGCCCGTTTCGCCCTGAAGGACCCCGCCCGCGTCAGCATCGGCCGCCAGCGCTCGGTCAACGAGAGCGTCACCCACGCCATCTACCCGGTGCCGATGCACCTGAAGTTCCCCCTTCTGCTCGCCCTGCTGGAGAAGACCGATTTCCGCAGCGTGATCGTCTTCACCCGGACCAAACACGGCGCGGACAAGATCGCCAAGAAACTCAAGGCCGAGCAACACTCCGTCGCCGTGCTCCACGGCAACCGCAGCCAGGGCCAGCGCAAGGACGCCCTCGCCGGCTTCAAGGAGGGTCGCTACGAGGTGATGGTCGCGACCGACATCGCCGCCCGCGGCCTCGACGTCGAGGGTGTCACCCACGTGATCAACTACGACATCCCCGGCACGCCCGACGACTACGTGCATCGCATTGGCCGCACCGGCCGCGCCGCCGCCGAGGGCGACGCGTTCACCCTCATGTCCCCCGACCAGACCGGCGAGGTCCGCGCGATCGAGAAATTCATCAACGCCAAGATCCCGCAACTCCAGCTCGAGGGCTTCGACTACAAGGCGAAGGCCACCGCACCCACCCCGGGCGAGGCCCGGACCGAGCGCGACCCCCGCCAACGCGACCAACGCTCGTTCGGCGGCGGCGGCGGTCGTCCGCAGTCCCGGGGCCGCGGCCCCGGCCCCGCCGCCCATCCGTCCTCGCCCTACGGCGCCCCGCCCCGTCCGCTCTCCGCCACCGGCCCGACCCCGCGCCATGAGCCGCGGGAGGTCGGCGCTCCCCTGCCCGGCACCACCGGCGGCAAGGGCAGCGGCGGCCAGCAACGCTTCAAGGACCGCGCCCCCACCCCCTTCACCCCCAAGGGCAAACCCGGCGCCCACTGGCAGAGCCGAAGCGGCCGGCGCTGAGCCCGCCTCCGCGCGGACGGAGGGAGCGCCCTCGCCCCGGCGCTCCGGGCGAACGGAGGTTTCACGGAACCCGTTGCCCTTTTTTGTTTCTTGGAAAGGGTTGGAACGTCTGTTTTCCAACGACTTGCCACCATGTCCCTCGTTCGCCCGCTTCGCTCCGCCCTTGCCCTGACCGCCCTGCTGGCGGCCCTCGCCTTGCCCGCCGCCCCGGTGGACGAGGCCCGCGCCGCCTTGGGTGTCGGCATCGACGAGGTCTCCGCCGCCCTGCGCGACCGACCCAAGCAGGACGACCTCATCGCCCAGCTCGACACCCTGGTGGAGAAACACTTCGCCTTCACCACCACCACCCGCCTCGCGGTCGGCCCGGCCTGGCGCGATTTCACCCCGGAGCAACGCACGAAGGTGGAGCACCTGTTCAGCAAACTCGTGATCCGCACCTACGCCGACCGCATCGCCGGCGACGCCGCGCCCGACATCAACTATGGCGCGCCCACCGAGTTGAAGGCCGGCCGGGTCGAGGTTCCGACCGTCATCCGCATCGCGAACGCCACCTACTCCATCGTCTACCGCCTGGAGCTCGAGTCCGGTTCGACGCCGGCCCGCTGGCGCGTCTACGACGTGGTCGCCGAGGGCGTGTCGTTGATCGCCAACTACCGCGGCCAGTTCGAGCCCATCCTCCGCAAATCCGGCCCCGGGGGCCTGATCGAAACTCTCACCGCCAAGGTCGCCCAACCCGCCGCGCGCTGACCCTTTCCGCCCGCCATGCACCTCCGCCGACTCCTCGCGCTCACCACCGCTTCCCTCGCTCTCGCCGCCGCCCTCGCCCCGGCGACCCGCGCCCAGGTCCCCGCCAGCGGCCGCGCGATCGACGAGCGCACCGGCGCCGCGCCCGACCTCGCCGACGACTACGGCGACTACGACTCCGTCCAGGTCTACGATCCGCTGGAAGGCTTCAACCGGGCCGTCTTCAAGTTCAACGACGTCGTCTACACCCGCGTCCTCCGCCCGACCGTGACCGGTTACGAGTGGGTCGTGCGCCCCCCGGTCAACCGCGCCATCGCCAACTTCTACGACAACGTCCGCTACCCCGTTCGCCTCGTGAACTGCCTGCTCCAGGGCAAATTTGAGCGCGCCGGCCTCGAGACCAAAAAATTCGCGGTCAACACCCTCGGCGGCCTCGGCGGCTTCATCCGCCAGTCCGACAAGGTGCCCGACATCGCCAAACTGCCGCGCGAGGACCTCGGCCAGACCCTCGGCTTCTACGGCGTGCCGCACGGCCCCTACCTCGTCATCCCGATCTTCGGCGGCTTCAGCGTGCGCGACCTCGGCGGCCGCGTCGGCGACACCGTGGTGTCCCCCACCGGCTGGGAATACATCCGCCTCGGCAACCACGAATGGACCGGCGAACTCGAGTGGGAATGGCAGACCGCCATCACCGTCACCGACACCCTGAGCGGACTGCCGGACGTTCTCGACCTCTACACTCAGATGAAAAACGCCGCCGTCGATCCCTACGTCTCCCTGCGCGACGGCACCCGCCGCTACCGCGACGCCGAGACCGCCCGCTGAGCGGACCCGCAAGCTCATGAAACAGGCCCTGCTCGCGTTGGAAAACAACCGCGTGCGGCGCAACTACGCCGGCGGCCTGCACCTCGACCTCTGGGAGGACCGCCCCGCCCCCGCCGACGGCGCCCAACCCGAGGACTGGCTCTCCTCCACCACCCCGGCCGTCAACCGCGGCATGCCCGAGGTCCCGGGCGAAGGCCTCGGCCGCGTCCTCGACGACGCCGGCCGCGCGCGTTTTCTGGCCGACCTCTTCCGCGAGCACGGCGAGTTCTACCTCGGTCGCGAACACCTCGACCGCCTCGGCCCGCAACTCGGTTTCCTCGCCAAGTTCCTCGATTCGTCGATGCGCCTGCACACCCAGGTCCACCCGACCCGCGAGTTTTCCCAGGCCCGCCTCGGCTCGCCCCATGGCAAACTCGAGTGCTACGTCATCCTCGGCATCCGCCCCGGCCACGCCGGCACCCTGCGGCTCGGCTTCCAACACGCGCCGACCCGCGACGAATGGCGCGAGATCGTCGCGACCCAGGACATCGCCCGCATGGACGCCTGCTTCGACCCCATCCCCGTCGAGGTCGGCCAGGTCTGGTGGGTCCCGGGCGGCATGGTCCACGCCCTCGGCTCCGGCCTGCTCCTGCTCGAGGTGATGGAGCCCTCCGACTGGGTCGTGCGCTGCGAATTCGAACGCGAGGGCATCGTCGTGCCGCCCGAGGCCCGCTACATGGGCCGCGACCTCGATTTTTGCCTCGACGTCTTCGACTACGAGCCGCGCGACGTGGCCGCGGTGACCGCCCGCTGCCGCGTCGACCCGGAGCTCCTCGGCGAATCCGCCGCGCACCGCGAGACCCGCTGCCTCGCCCACGCCCGCACCCGCTGCTTCGAGGTCCGCCGCCTGGTCGTCCACGCGACCTTCACCTGGTCCGCCGCCGCCCACGGCCGCCTGCTCGTCGTGGCCAACGGTCGCGGCCGCATCCAGGTCGGCGACCGGGAACTCGCCCTGCGCCCCGGCGCGCGCTTCTTCCTCGCCGCCGCCGCCGAGGCGAGGTTCTCCCTCGCCGCCGAACCGCTCGAACTCCTCGTCTGCCAGGCCTGCGGTTGAAGCTCCCTCCGCCCGCCCCCGCCCGCCGCGCCGGTCGGCACCCAAGATTAACATTCGACGCCCCCGCCCGTCCCTTCCCATCCTACGCCGATGTTTATCGACGAGTGCGTGATCAAGGTGAAGGCCGGCGACGGCGGCCGCGGCTGCGTGGCCTTCCGGCGTGAGAAATACGAGCCCTGGGGCGGCCCCAACGGCGGCGACGGCGGTCGCGGCGGCGACGTCATCCTCGTGGGCGACGACGACACCAACAACCTCATTGACTACAAATACAAGCCGCACTGGAAGGCCGAGCGCGGCGAACACGGCCAGGGCAAGGACTGCCACGGCCGCGAGGGCAAATCCGCCTTCCTGCGCATGCCCCTCGGCACCATCGTGATCAACGAGGGCAACGGCGCCGTCGTGGCCGAGATCATCGAGGACGGCCAGCGCGTCGTGCTTTGCGCCGGCGGCAACGGCGGCTGGGGCAACCCCCATTTCCGCTCCTCCACCAACCGCGCCCCCCGCACCGCCCTCCCCGGCCTGCCCGGCGAGGCCGGCGACTTCCGCCTCGTCCTGAAGTCAATCGCCGACATCGGCCTCGTCGGCTTCCCCAACGCCGGCAAATCCTCCCTCACCCGCGCCGTCACCAAGGCCCGCCCGAAGGCCGCCGCCTACCCGTTCACCACCCTCCACCCCCAGATCGGCGTCATCGAATACCCCGAGAGCTACGACCGCCTGCTGCTCGCCGACGTCCCCGGCCTGATCGCCGGCGCGAGCGAGAACCGCGGCCTCGGCCACCGCTTCCTCCGCCACATCGAGCGTTGCACCCTCCTGCTGTTCCTCCTCGACATGGCCGGCGCCGACGAACGCGACCCGCGCCAGGACTACGCCACCCTGCTCGCCGAGTTGAAGGCCTACGACCCCAAGCTGCTGAAAAAACCCCGCGTGGTCGTCGCCAACAAGATGGACCTGCCCGCCGCGAAGAAAAACCTCACCGCCTTCAAGAAGAAGTATAAGGTCGAGGTCCTGAAAATCTCCTGCCTCTCCGGCGACGGCCTGGAGGAGTTCAAAGCCGCCCTCCGCGCCCGCGTGATCAAACACGGCGGCAAACCCCGCCCCATGTCCCGCCCCCGCGAAGCCGCCTGAGTTGGCAAAGTTTTCGCTTTAAACGCCTTCCTCGTCCAACTTTCACCGCATGGCCGCCCCGTCCCCC
>JAIXVP010000416.1 GCA_027482905.1 Opitutaceae bacterium | reverse complement strand
GGCGGGCAGGGCCGCGCGGGGCCCAAGACCGAACCGGTGGACGGCGAGGTGGGGCGGGATGCTCATGCGCGAAGGCTGGGCGCCAAGAATGGCGAAATCGTGGGTTACGAATCGTGTCGACCCCGGCAAGCTGTTGATCTCGCTCGGGGCCGACTGCACGAATGGGTGAATGATCCACACGCATTGCGTGTTCAGGGGCGGGTGCGGATCAACCCCATGGCCAGGGGAAGCCCTGCCAGCACCGTCACGAGGCCCAGCCATTGCAGCGGCTCCGGCCATTCGCCGGTGACGGGGATCCCCGCGAGGACGGCGAGCGCCGGGACCATGGCGGGGAAGATCGCGGCGCGGGCCGGGCCGAGGGCGGCGGCGGCGCGGCCGAAGGCATAGACGGCGAGCAGCCCGGACAGCGCGCCCTGCACCAGCGCCTGGGTGCCGATCACGCGCAAGCCCTGGGCCAGCAGCGCCGGGCCATCGCCGAAGACCAGCCACAGCGGCAGGGACGCCGCGCCCCCGATGACGGCGACCGCGATGGTGGCGCGCCAGGGATCCACCTTCCAGCGGCGGGACGCGATGGTGAAGAACGCCCAGAGCAGCCCGGCCGCGGCGAAGATCAGGTCGCCCTTCCAGGCCTCCCCCTGGCCGAAGCCTGCGCCGGAGACGAGGGCGAGGCCGCCCACCACGATCGCCACGCCGATCCAGCGGCGCGCAGCGATGGCTTCCCGCATCACCAGCACAGCCAGCACCATGGTGGCGATGGTGACGATGGCCGGCTGCACCACGGCGCCATGGGCCAGCGGCGCGAAGCGGTAGCCCCAGGTGCCGAGGAGGATGAAGGCCGGCCCGGCCAGCAGCGCCAGCACCGCCCCCCTGCCCCAGCCGATGCCGCCGAGGTCGCGCAGCCCGATCCGCGGCAGCAGCGGCAGCACCAGCAGCCCCGCCGTGCCGTAGCGCAGCAGCGCGAAATCCAGGGGTGCGAGGCCGCCCACGATGCCGGCGCGGGCGAAGGCGAGGTAGCCGCCCCAGATCATCGCCGCCGCCAGCCCCCAGAGCAGGCCGCGCAGCGTGGGCGTCAGCGCCGGGCTGCCCGCCTTCATGACCGTCGCGCTCATGCCACCGCCTCCATCACGGGTTCCACCAGCGCCAGCACCGCATCGGGATCGACGCGGCGGCGGTAATCGGCCTCGGCGCGCGCGAAGTGGATGCGGCCATCCGGGCCGACCAGGAAAGTGGCCGGCATGGGCAGGCGCCAGCCCGCGGGGCCGTTCACCGCCGGCAGGTCATGCCCGAAGCGGCGGTAGAGGGCGATCAGCTCCTCCGGCAGGGCGAAGCTGACGCCGAAGGCCTGGCCGGCCTTGTCCTCGCTGTCCGACAGGACGGGGAAGGTCAGGGCGTTGCGCTCCGTGGTGGAGAGCGAGTGGTCCGGCTGCTGCGGGCTGATGGCGACCAAGGCGAGACCGCGGGCCGCGAGGTCCGGCAGGCGCTTCTGCCAGGCGCGGAGCTGGAGGTTGCAATAAGGGCACCAGCCGCCGCGGTAGAAGACGATGACCGCCGGGCCGAAATCCCGCAGCGCCCGGGGGCGGCCCGTGGCGTCGGGCAAGGTGAGGTCGGGAAGCAACGCGCCCATCGGCAGGATGCGCGCCTCGGCGCCGTCACCCTCCAGCGCCGCGATCTGGTCGGCGATCAGCGTCTGCGCCTCCTCCGGGGCCTTCCGCGCCCACTCCGCGCGGAAGGCATCGAGGTCCTGCTGCAGCGCGCCCATCACGCGGCCACCTTCGCGCGGCGAGAGGGGGCGATCCAGGCGGTCTTCGCCATGAAGCCGTCGAGCTTCGTGCCGGCCAGATGGTTGGCGTAGTTGCTGATGGTCTTGGCGGCGATCACCACCAGCAGTTCCAGCGCCTGCGCTTCCGTGTAGCCGGCGGCGAGGAAGGCCTCGACCTCCCCGGGCGGGACGCGGCCGCGATTCAGCACGAGGGAGGCGGTGAAGGCGCGCAGCGCCTGCTGCCTGCCATCCGGCAGGGCCGCACCCTCCCGCAGCCCCTCGATCGCCGCGGGCGCGACGCCCGCCTTGCCGGCCAGCATGGAATGGCCGGAGACGCAGTATTCGCATTCATGGATGGCGGAGACGGTGAGGAAGGCGATCTGCTGCTCCGCGGCCGTGAAGGATGTGCGGCCGACCAGGTCGAACAGCGTGCCATAGGCCTCCAGCGCCACCGGTGCCTCCGCCAGGCCGGCATGCAGGTTGGGGACGAAGCCCCAGCCCGCTTTGATGGCGGCCAGCGTCGGGCGGGCGGCTTCCGGGGCGGTATCGGCGGTGTGGGTCGGGAAATGGGCCATCGGGGTCTCTCCTCTCGGGGCGGCGTCCTTGCCGGTGAGGAGACCTTGCCGCGGTGGCGGCGCGGGCGGATCGCGGCCCGACCGGCTTCCCCCCATCCGGTTTTCGTATGGGCGCGGCGCGGCAGCCTTGGCAGGATCGGGCGCCATGGACCTGCTGCTGCATTTCCGATCCTTCCTGCGCGTCGCGGAGCTCGGCGGCTTCTCGGCCGCGGCGCGGGCGCTCAACACCTCCCAGCCCGCGATCTCGCGCCAGGTGGCGGATCTCGAGGCCAGGCTGGGCGCGCGGCTGCTGCACCGATCCTCCTCCGGCGTCGCGCTGACGGAGGATGGGCTGGCGCTGCTGCCGCGGGCGCGGGCGGCGCTGGAAGCGGCGGAGGCGGCGATCGGCACCGTCGGCGACCGGCGTGGGGAGGTGGCGGGGCGGGTGCGGCTGGGCGCTGGCGTCGCCTTCGGGCGGCTGCAGGTGGTGCCCCGGCTGCCGGCGCTGCTGGCGCGGCATCCCGCGCTGTCCGTCGACCTCCAGCTGGGCGACCGCGCTGCCGACCTGGTGGGGGAAGGGCTGGATGCGACGATCCGGATCGGCACCATCACCGACCCCGCGGTGGTGGCGCGGCGGATCGGGCTGACGCGCCGCGCCGTGGTCGCGACGCCGGGCTACCTGGCGCGCGCCGGCACGCCGGAGCGGCCGGAAGACCTGGCGCGGCACGAATGCCTGATCTTCACGGGCCTCGCGAGCGGCGAGGCCTGGCCCTTCGAGGGGCCGGACGGCCCGGTGCTGGTGCCCGTGCAGGGCCGCTTCCGCGCCAGTTCGAGCGAGGCGGTGCGCGCCGCGGTGCTGGCGGGCATGGGGCTCTACCTGGCGCCGCTATGGCTGCTGGCGGAGGAGTTGCGGGACGGCCGCGTGGTGGCGGTGATGCCGGGCTGGACGCCGACGCTGCTTCCCATCCAGGCCGTCTTCCCGACCCGGCGCCAGGTGCCATCCCGCGTCCGGGCGGTGGTGGACCACCTGGCCGCGGAGTTCCGGCTGGACCCCGCCCTGAGCGATCATGGCGGCCCGTGAGGGGCCGCAGCGCGCAGGCTCAGCAGCAGAAGCAAGCGGGACCGGCGCGAGCGGCGCCCCGCAAGGGGGTGGCGAAGGGCGGGGAGACCCCCTTCCTTCCACCCCACCGCCACCAGCCTTCCCGCCGCGTGATGCGTTGCCGGTCGGGCGCGACGCGGCGTCGATCCGCCGTGCCGGCTTTCTTCAATCCGCCGTGCCGTTGTCTTCAATCCGCCGTGCCGGCTTGGGCCAGCCGCTGGTCGTCATTGGCGGAGGCGGGCGGCACCACCGTCTGGATCCGCGCGAAGGTCGCCAGCGCCTGCCCCACCACCTGGTCCATGTTGTAGTAGCGGTAGGT
>JAIXVP010000236.1 GCA_027482905.1 Opitutaceae bacterium | reverse complement strand
TTCTGGTGCTTCCACGACCGCGACATCGCCCCCGAGGGCGCCACCCTGGCCGAGAGTAACAAGAACCTGGATACCATCGTCGCCCACGCCAAGGCCCTCCAGAAGGCCACCGGGGTGAAGCTCCTCTGGGGCACCGCCAACCTCTTCAGCAACCCGCGCTTCATGTGCGGCGCCTCCACCAACCCCGACGCACACGTCTTCGCCTACGCCGCCGCCCAGGTGAAGAAGGCCCTCGAGGTCACCCAGGAGCTCGGCGGCGAAAACTACGTCTTCTGGGGCGGCCGCGAAGGCTACGAGACCCTGCTCAACACCGACCTGAAGCGCGAACAGGACCACCTCGCCCGCTTCCTGTCCATGGCCGTCGACTACGCCAAAAAGATCGGTTTCAAAGGCCAGTTCCTCATCGAGCCGAAACCGAAGGAGCCGACCAAACACCAATACGACTTCGACTGCGCCACCTGCATCGGCTTCCTCAAGACCTACAAACTCGACAAGCACTTCAAGTTCAACATCGAGACCAACCACGCCACCCTGGCCGGCCACAGCTTCCAGCACGAGATCGAGGTCGCGGGCTCCGCCGGCATGCTCGGCTCCATCGACGCCAACTCCGGCGACCTCCTCCTCGGCTGGGACACCGACCAGTTCAACACCGACGTGAAGGAGCTCACCCTCGCCATGATGAGCATCCTGAAGTTCGGCGGCCTCGGCTCCGGCGGCTTTAACTTCGACGCCAAACTCCGTCGCCCCTCCACCGACCTCGCCGACCTCTTCCATGCCCACATCGGCGGCATGGACGCCTACGCCCAGGCCCTGAAGATCGCCCATCGCATCAACACCGAGGGCAAGTTCACCAAACACGTCGCCGACCGCTACGGCAGTTACGACACCGGCTTCGGCAAGGAGATCGAGTCCGGCAAGGCGACCTTCGAGTCCCTCGAAAAACTCGTCCTCAACCAGCTCGGCGAACCCACCCCGCGCAGCGGCCAGCAGGAGAAACTCGAAAACCTGCTCAACCAGGAGCTATTCCGCTGACCGCGGTCCGGTTCGCCTGTCCGGCCCTTCCCGCCCGGCCCGCGCCTCCCCGCGCGGCCGGGCTTTTTTGTCCCCACGCCCGTCATTCTCTACCCGCCCGACCACCCGGATCCGCATTCTTACCGTTCCGTCACCACAAAAGACCTGCAATTAATCGGCAAAAGCCCCTGACTCCAAGCCATGCCGCGCAACCTTCGCCCCTGGCTCGCCCTCGCCGCCTTCGCCGCCGCCGTCCTGACCGTTCTCGCCCTCCGCCCCGACCCGGAAATCACCACCCCCGGCGCCGCGACCGCCGTCTCGCCCCTCACGGAACTCCCCACGGCCGCCCCTGAACCGCTCGCACCGCCCCCCGCCGCACTCCCGGTTCCCGTCGCCACCCCCACCCCGTTCCGTCCGGCCCTGCCTGCCACCGCCGCCCTGCTCGCCTGGCACGACCGCTATCTCGCCACCACCCCCGCCGACCGCCCCGCTCTCCTCCCCGAAGGCCTCGACCTCGCCCACGCTCGCCGCGCCGAACTCGCCGCCCTCATCCGCACCGACCCCGAGGCCGCCCTTGCTTCCGCATACCCGCGCGCCCGCCGCGCCGAACTGCCCGCCGCCGTCGCCGCCGAACTCGAGGACCTCGTTTCCGCTCGCGCCGAACTCGGCGTCATCCAGACCTGTTTCCACGCCCCCGGCGCCGCCCACGACCCCGCCGAGGATCTTTACCGCGCCACCGTGATCGCCGGCCGCGAATACCGCGTCCACACCTACGGGTCCCGCCTGGGCGACGCCTCCCTGCCCGCCACCTCCCTCGTCGGCATCGGCCTCGACGGCCACCTCGCGATCAGCCCCGCCCGCCTCCGCGTGCTCGAGCCCGGCGAACCCGGTTTCTCCGCCGCCGGCCTGGCGGTCGAAGCCGACGGCCGCGTCACCGTGCTGCCTTCCCCCGACGACCTGCCCGCCTTCTCCGCCGCCCTCCTCGCCACCGAACAGAACCCCGTGGTCAACGCCGCCGACTCCGGCGCCGGCTCCAGCACGGTCTCCGGCCGCCCCACCGCCGCCTGGACCCAGGGCGCCAAGGCCCTCCTCGTCATTCGCGTCGATTTTTCCGACCTCGTCGGCGTCCCGATCAATAAATTCGACGGCAACAAACAGATCACCCCCGGCCTACGTCGACAACGTGATCAACGGCGCCTCCGGCGTCGCCGCGTTCATGCGCGAGAACAGCTTCAATACCAGCGACGTCGCCTTTGATTCCGCCACCGACATCACCGCCGTCCTGCGCCTGCCCCAGACCGCATCCTACTACGCGATCGGCAACGGCACCAACGGCTACAACTCCACCCTTCACGACGACGCCCGGGCCGCCGCCACCTCCGCCGGCTTCAATCCCGCCGCCTACGATCGCGTCGCCGTCGTCTTCACCTACCTGGGCGACCTCGCCAACTCCAACATCACTTACGGCGGTCTGGGCAACGTCATCGGCGCCAACCTCTGGATCAACGGCGCGTTCGATCTCCGCGTCGTCGGCCACGAACTCGGCCACAACCACGGCCTCAACCACGCCAACCTCTGGCAGGTCCCCGGCGCCAACCCAATCGACCTCGCCGGCTCTTCCACCGAATACGGCGACCCCTTCGATCTGATGGGCGACGGCGACTTTTTCGAAAACCACTTCAGCCCCTGGAACAAGAGCATCCTGCAGTGGATTCCCGACGCCTCCGTCACCGTCGCCTCAGGTTCCGGCACCTTCCGCGTCTACCGCTTCGACGCCTCCGCCGCCAACCTCGCCCTACCCCGCGCCCTGAAACTCGTCCGTGACACCACCCGCGATTACTGGATCGGCTACCGCCGCGCCACGTCCAACGCCTCCGCCGACAACGGCGCCTACGTGCTTTGGGGCTACAATTTCAACCAGGAGGGCAACCTCCTCGATCTCGTCACCCCCGGCACCAATCCGAACAACGCCCCGCTTCCGCTCAACACCACTTTCAACGACGCCGCCGCCGGCATCGCCCTGCGCCCCGTCGCCCAAGGCGGCTCCGGCGCAGACGAATGGCTGGACGTGCAGGTCACGCTCCAACCCCGCCTTTCCTGGGCCGCCTCCACCTACGTCGTGAACGAACAAGGCGGCTCCGCCGTCCTTACCGTCAACCGCACCGCGAACTCCACCGGCACCGTCTCCGTTGCCTACGCCACCGCCGCCGCCACGGCCGACGCCGACACGGACTACACGACCACCACCGGCACCCTGACCTGGCTCGACGGCGACGCCACCCCCAAGACCATCACCGTGCCCCTCGTAGCCGACGCCCTCGTCGAAGGCACCGAGACCTTCACCGTCACCCTCTCCGCCCCCGTCGGCGGCGTGGTCGTCGATCCCGCCACCACCACCGTCACCGTGGCCGACCCCGGCGCGCGCGATCCGTCCTTCGCCGCCGATTTCATCAACGGAACGATCGAACGCGTCCTTGCCCTGCCCGACGGTCGCCTCCTCGTGGCCGGTTGGTTTTCCCTGCTTCAGGACGCCGACTTCGCCGTCTACAATTACGGACGCATCGCCCGCATCAACGCCGACGGCTCGCTCGATCCCGCCTTCGACCCCGGCTCCGGCGCGAACAACACCGTCTACGCCCTCGCCCGCCAGCCCGACGGCAAAATCCTCGTCGGCGGCTCCTTCACCACCTTCAACGGTGCCACCGCCAACCGCATCGTTCGCCTGCTGCCGGACGGCTCCCGCGACACCACCTTCGCCCCCGCCTCCGGCGCCAACGGCACTATCAACGCCATCCTCCTCCAGCCCGACGGCCGCATTGTCGTCGGCGGCGCCTTCACCACCTTCAACAACACCGCCCGCGAATACCTCGCCCGCCTTCTCCCGGATGGCTCGCTCGACGCCACCTTCGTCGGCCCGGACTTCGCCTCCGCCTCCGGCTGGAGCGTGTATTCCCTCGCCCTCCAAACCGACGGCAAACTCCTTGTCGGCGGCTCCTTCTACTTCAGCGGCAACCCGTTTAAATCCGGCCTCTGCCGCGTCGCGTCCACCGGCGCGCTCGACGGCACCTTCACCGGCGTCACCAACGGCGCCCATGCCTCCGGCAGCACCGGCAGCCTCCGCAACATCGACCAGATCGCCGTCCAGCCCGACAACAAGATTCTCATCGTCGGCAACTTCACCGCCTTCAACAACACCGCCCGCACCGGCGTCGCCCGGCTGACCTCGACCGGCGCGCTCGACACCGCCTTCGCCCCGACCCCTAACGGCTCCGCCTACGCCCTCCTCCTGCTGCCCGACGCCCGTATTCTGATCGGCGGCGACTTCACCACCATCGGCGGCGTCACCGCCACCCGCGTCGCCCGCCTCCAATCCGACGGCACGCTCGACACCGCGTTCGCCGCCGCGGGCGGTCACGCCTCCACCGTGCAGGACCTCGCCCTCCAAGCCGACGGCAACGTCGTCCTCGCCGGCAACTACGCCTCCTTCCAGGGCGCCTCGCCTGACGGCCCCCTCTGGCGCCTCGTCCCCGGCCTCGCCGGCCTGCCCGGCGTCCTCCAGTTCTCGGCCGACGCCTACGGCGGCGTCGAAGGAACCTTCGCCACTCTCACCGTCAACCGCGTAGGCGGCTCGCTCGGCGCCCTCGCCCTCGGCTACGCCACCGCCCACGGCGGCGGCGGCACCGCCACCCCCGCCAGCGATTTCACCGTCACGACCGGCGCCGTCACCTGGGCCGACGGCGACACCGCCGCGAAGACCTTCACCGTCCCGCTTGCCCTCGACGCCGCCACCGACACCCCCGAAACCCTCCTCGTCAACCTCGGCGCGCCCCAGCTCGGCGGCGCCCTCCTCGGCGATCGCCAGCAAGCCGTCGTCACCATCCGCACCGCCTTCACCTCGTGGCAGGCGACGCGTTTCACCACGCTCGAGCTGGCCGACGCCGCGATCAGCGGCGACACCGCCGACCCCGATGGTGACGGCTTGAACAACCTGACCGAGTTCGCCCTCGGCCGCGAACCCCGCGTCGCCGACTCCGCCGCCGCCTGGACCACCGCCGTGCAAAACGTATCCGGAGCCAACTACCTCACGATCACCTTCCGTCGCCGCGCCCCCGCCCTCGACCTCGCCTACGCCGTGCAGAGCACCGCCGACCTCGCCGGCACGCCGACCTGGACGCCCGACGCGATCCAGGTCGGCTCCGCCACGGCCAACGGCGACGGCACCGAAACCGTCACCTACCGCGACGCCGTCGCGTCCGACGCCGCCCCCCGCCGCTTCCTGCGGGTGTCCGTCACCCGCACGCCCTGACCGGCGCGACGGCCCCTCCCGCCTTCGCCCGGGCCGCGCCTTTGGTCGACCGCCGCTCCGCAAACACCGAATTACGAAAACTCGAAAACCGGGACTTGACGCCGGTTACCGGTCCTCAATGTTCCCCCATCCGTTGGTTCCGCCCCCATCGTCTATCGGTTAGGACAGGAGATTCTCATTCTTCAAAGCGGGGTTCGATTCCCCGTGGGGGCACCAAGGATTTTTTCGACCGCGAGTCGTGATAGATCCGGCTCGGTGCAATCGACGGGCCGGCCCGAACCGGCCTTCGTTCGCTTCTCCAAGACCCGACCGCCTCTCGCCGCGCTGACCGTGCCCCTTCGCTTGCCCGTGCCCCGGGTGTGATATGCCTCCGTTTCAAGTCAGCGTGGATTGAAATGCAATTTACAGATGGGCCGCGTTTGTAATCCTGCAAATCCCATGCACGCGTCGATTATCTGGTTGGCCCGGTTGGGAATCGATCAGGGCCTGTTCTCGCTCAAGGATGCCTTGGGCGCCCGCATGAAGCTGGGCGAAGACGTCGACCTGCTCGATTACGCGCAATACTTTCTCGATTCGCATATCGTGCCCGAGGACAAGCTTGAGGTCCTCGAACGCATCGCCGGTCTCGCCCAGACCAAAGGTCAGGTGGGTCCTCCGTTGGACGATCCCTTCGCGACCCGGGGAACGGGAACCTCGTCGCCCTTGCCGCGTCCGCCCGACGTCGCGCCCATCCACGCCGAATCGGCCCCCGCGAGGAACCCTTCGACCCCGCCACTCCCGGTCGACACGAGCACGCCCTTCATCGCGCCCGCCGCCTCCGCCGCCACCCCGGTGACCGGCCGCTTGGATGACTTCCCCTTCGCCCGGGTCGGCGCGCTTTCCGACTCCGAACTGGACGCCGCCCTGCGCAACCTGCTCAAGGTCTGCGCCCGCGACGGGGTAAGCGACCTGCATCTCTCCGCCGGAGCCCGACCCTTTATCCGCAAGCAGCGCGCCATCGAACGTATCCACGATCAGCCCCTGACCCCCGAGGAGGCCCTGCGCCTCAACACCGCCCTGCTCGCGCCCCACCAACGCGAACTCTTTCTCGACCGCAAGGATCTCGACTTCGCCTTGGCCCTCGACGCCACCAACCGCTACCGGGTGAACCTGATGTTTCACAAGAACGGCGCCGCCGGTTCCTACCGCATGGTCGCCGCCAAGGTCCCCAAACTCGACGACCTCGGCCTGCGCAACCTCGAGGCGATCCGGAAACTGCTTTCCTACCATAACGGTCTTATCCTTGTCACCGGTCCGGTCGGCGCGGGCAAGACGACCACGCTCGCCGCGCTCGTCGCCGAGCTGAACGAAAAACGCCACGACCACATCATCACGGTCGAGGACCCCATCGAGGTCGTCCAGGTCGCCATCGGCTGCAATGTCACCCAGCGCGAGGTCGGCCCCCACACCAAATCCTTCGCCGCCGCGCTGAAAGGCGCCCTCCGCGAAGACCCCGACGTCATCATCATCGGCGAGCTACGCGACCTCGAGACGATCGAGATGGCGATCAGCGCCTCCGAGACCGGCCACCTCGTGATCGGCACCATGCACACCAGCGACGCGTCGACCACGCTCAACCGCCTGCTCGACGTCTTCCCGCCCGCCCAGCAGACCCAGATCCGCGCCAGCGTGGCCGAGAGCCTGCGCGGCGTCGTCTGCCAGCGCCTCTTGCCCGCCGCCGGCGGCGGTCTGGTGATGGCCTGCGAGATCCTCATCGGCAATCCGGCCATTTCCGCCCTCATCCGCGAGGGCAAGATGGCCGGTCTGCGCAACGTCCTCGAGACCGGCCAGCGCGACGGCATGTGCCTGATGGAGTCGGTCGTGTTCCAGCTCTACACCGACCGGAAGATCACCGCCGCCACCGCCCGGGAAAACATCACCAATCGCGTGCTCAAGGCCCGCATCACCTAGCCGCCGCCCTTCCCGCCATGCCCGCCATCGACGCCCTGCTTCGCACCATGTTGGAGCGCGGCGGCTCCGACCTCCACCTCACGGTCGGCCTGCCGCCGAAGTCCCGCATCTCCGGCGGCCTCACGCCCATCGGCGACGAGCCCATCACCGCCGCGCGCATGGAGACCTACCTGAAGGAAATCTGCCCGCCTCACCGCTGGGCGGATTTTCTGGAGCGGCGCGACCTCGACCTCGCCCACGAGATCACGGGCCTGGCGCGCTTCCGCGGCAACTACCTCTACAACCACTGGGGCATGGCGGCGGTCTTTCGCCAGATCCCGTCGAAGATCCTGTCGTTCGACGACCTGAAGCTGCCCGAGGCCCTGAAAAAACTCTGCCACCTGAACGAAGGCCTGGTGCTCGTGACCGGCCCGACCGGCTCCGGCAAGTCGACCACGCTCGCGGCGATGATCGACTACATCAACACGAACCTCGCCCGACACATCATCACCATCGAGGACCCGATCGAGTTCGTCCACCAGCACAAGAAATCCACCATCGTGCACCGCGAGGTGGGCGAGCACACCCGCAGCTTCGGCGCGGCCCTGAAGGGCGCGATGCGCCACGACCCCGACATCCTCCTGCTGGGCGAGATGCGCGAGCTGGAGACGATCAAACTGGCCCTGGGCTGCGCCTCCATGGGTATGCTCGTGTTCGGCACCCTGCACACCAATAACGCGCCGAAGACGGTCGACCGCATCATCAACGCCTTTCCCGCCGACGAGCAGAACCAGGTGCGCGTCATGCTCGCCGGCTGCCTTGCCGGCGTCGTGTCCCAGCTCCTCTGCAAACGCATCCCGAAGGGCCGCTGCGCGGTGCACGAGATCCTGCTCCAGCACGAGGCCCTGCCCAATACCATCCGCAGCGGCCAGATCGCCAACATCCGCGCCATCATCGAAAACGGCCGCGCCGACGGCATGACCACGATGGACCAGAGCCTGATGGCCCGGGTGAAGGACAACAGCATCGCTCCGCTGGAGGCCTATATGAAGGCGGCCGACAAAAACCTCTTCGCCAGCATGCTCAAACCCGGCGACCTCGACGGCGGACACTGACGCTTCCTGCTCGTCCGCCCACCGCCGCCGGCAAAACAGATTTGCCGCGTCCAAACCTCCTGCGCGCGGCTCAGGGAATTTCCACCGCCAATTCCGGAACCACAACTCACCCGTGCCGACCCGGCCCAGCCCTTAGCCAAAGCATCTAAACCCGAGGTATTTAAAATGGCGGAGAGGGAGGGATTCGAACCCTCGGTAGGTTTCCCTACACACGCTTTCCAAGCGAGCGCATTCGACCACTCTGCCACCTCTCCAGGTTGCTGACTCGCCGCCGGCCGCTAAGCCTTTGACGATGGGCGAAGGGACAGAACAGCCCACCCGGTTCCCCGAGGTCAATGGCGAAAATTTTGCCGGGACCATGCGACGACAAAGAACCACGCCGATGCCGCGCCTCGCCCGGGAAATGCTGCTTGCGCGGTCTCGGGGCCGTGCTTCTTTCTCGGCCTTTACGAACGCCAACGTCCACCGCCCATTCTCGCACTCATCATGGTAACTCCAAATTCCGAGCTGGCCTACAACACCAAGATCGAGGGCGACATCGTCGTGACTCGAGTCGACGCCGTGATCAACTGGCTGCGCTCCAGCTCCGTGTGGCCCATGCCCATGGGCCTCGCCTGCTGCGCGATTGAGCTCATGGCGACCGCCTCCAGCCGCTTCGACATCGCCCGTTTCGGCGCCGAGGTCTTCCGTTTTTCCCCTCGCCAGGCGGACTGCATGATCGTCGCCGGCACCGTCACCTACAAGATGGCTCCCCATCT
>JAIXVP010000107.1 GCA_027482905.1 Opitutaceae bacterium | reverse complement strand
GGACTTCAAGGGCAAGACCGTGGTCCTCGAGTGGACCAACCCGGAGTGCCCCTTCGTGGTGAAGCACTACGACTCGAGCGGCAACCTGCCCGCCACCCAGAAAGCCGCGACCGCCGACGGCGTGGTCTGGCTTCAGGTCAACTCCGGCGCCGCCGGCAAGCAGGGCGACCTCGACGACGCCGCCGTGAAAGCCTGGCTGGCGAAGAACCAGGCCGCCGCCACCGCGTATTTGCGGGATCGCGACGGCAAGGTCGGCAAGGCCTACGCCGCCAAGACCACGCCGCACCTCTTCGTCATCAACCCCGAGGGCGTGCTGGTTTATCAGGGCGCGATCGACAGCAAGCGCTCGGCCGACGCCAAGGACATCGCCGGCGCCGAAAATTATGTGAAGACCGCGCTCGCCGCCCTCAAGGCCGGCCAGCCCGTGGCCACGCCCTCGACCCAGCCCTACGGCTGTAGCGTGAAATATTGAGCCGCATCGAATCCGTTCCGGTTTTTCAAAGGCCGGCGCGCTGAATGGCGCGCCGGCCTTACTTTTTCTCCAGCGGCCGCAGCACGCGGGCGTCGAAGATAAACGGACCGGCGGGGAAAACGCTGGCGAGCACGGCGAGCGCGCAGGTTTTCCAACCCCAGCGCCGGTCGAGCGCCACCGGCACGAGCGCGAGCAGGTAAAGAAGGAATAGGACACCGTGCGCCATGCCGACGTAGCGCACCGCCAGCGGTTGGCCGGCGAGGTATTTGAGCGGCATGGCGATCAGCAGGAGCACGAGAAAGGACGCGCCTTCCAGGAGGCCGATGAGGCGGAGGCGGGCGAGGGGCGTGGTGGGCAGGCTCATTTGACGCGGAGGTTTTTCTTCACGGCCGAGCAACCGCAGCCCTCGCCGCCGGACGCGCAGCCGCCTTTGGCCTCGGTGCCGGCGCGAAGGCGGCGCAGGGCGGGCGCGAGCAGGCCGGCGGCGGCAAGGGCGACGACGAGAAGGGCGAGCGGGGTTTGCCAGTCGGAGGCCATGGGGTGGAGGTTCAGAAGCCGAGGGCTCGGCCAGCCTGGTAGAGGACGAAGGACGCGACCCAGGCCGTGCCGGTCATGTAGGCGAGCTGGAAGAGCGGCCATTTCCAGCCGGCGGTCTCGCGTTTCACCACCGCGATGGTGCTGATGCACTGCATCGCGAAGACGTAGAAAACCATCAGCGAGAGGCAGACCAGCGGCGTGAAAAGGGGCGTGCCGTCGGGACGCACGGAGGCGCGCAGGGCGTCGCGCAGGTTGGCCTGGGTGGCGGCCTCGTCGTCGCTTTCCTCGACCGCGAAAATCACGCCCATGGAGCTGTTGAACACCTCGCGCGCGGCGAAGGATTGGATGAGGCCGATTCCGATGCGCCAGTCGAAGCCCAGCGGGGCGATGAGCGGCTCGATGGCGTGGCCGGCGCGGCCGGCGTAGCTGTGGGCGAGGGCGTCGACCGGCGGCTCGCCCTCGGCGACGGCGGGGGCCTTGGGGAAGTTGGCCAGGAACCAGAGCACGATGGACAACGCGAGGATGACGGTGCCGGCGCGTTTCACGAACACGGCCCCGCGTTCCCACATCTGCCAGGCGACGTCGCGTAGGCGCGGCAGGCGGTAGGGCGGCAGCTCCATGATCATAAGCGGAGGCGCGCCGCGCAGGAGGGTTTTTTTGAACAACCACGCGAAGGCGAAGGCCCCGGCGGTGCCGAGGAAATACATGAGCAGCATCAGGCCGACCTGGGTGCCGAGCGGAACCTCGTTGGACGACACGAGCGCGGCAATCAGCAGTAGGTAAACCGGCAGGCGCGCGGAGCAGCTCATTAAGGGCGCGACGAGGATGGTGGCGAGGCGGTCCTTCGGCTCCTCGATGGTGCGCGCGGCCATGATGCCCGGGATGGCGCAGGCGTAGGAGCTGAGCAGGGGGATGAAGCTCTTTCCGTTCAAGCCCACGCGGCTCATCACGCGGTCCATGATGAACGCGGCGCGCGCCATGTAGCCGGTGCTTTCGAGCAGGCCGATGAAGAAAAACAGGATGAGGATCTGCGGCAGAAAAATGATCACGCCGCCGACCCCCGCGAGGGCGCCGTCGATCACGAGGTCGTGGAAATCACCGGGTGGGATAAGCGCCGAGACGTGTTCGCCGATCCAACCCATCAGGGACTCGATCCACCCCATGGGGATGCCGGCGAGAGTGAAGATGCCGAGGAACATCGTCGCCATGATGGCGGCGAAAATCAGCCAGCCCCAGACGGGGTGGGTAACCACGGCGTCGATACGGTCGCTCAACACGAGGGTCGCGTCGGCGTCGGTCGCGCGGGCCCCGGCGGCGGGCTGGACGATGGTCTCGCGGGCGAGCCGGCCGATGGCGTCGTAACGCGCGGCGACGAGCGTGCCGGAGCAATCGGTGCCGTCGGCGGCCCAGCGTTGTTTCCAGCTTTCGAGGATGCGGGCGGTGGCGGCGGAGAGTGGGGTGGAGCCGGCGACGCGCACCGGGTCGGGGTCGGTGAGGAGCAGGAGCGCCTCGGCGCGGGCGACGAGCGGACCCTTGCCATCCTGCGCGCTGAGCGAGGCCTGGAGTTCGGAGACGGCCGGCGCGAGGGCGGCGGGGATGTCCCACGCATGACGGGGCAGGGGCAGGTCGGGGCGGGAGAGGGCGAGCTTGAGTTCGATCAGGCCTTTGCCGTGGGCGGCTTCGCACGGGATGACGGGGATGCCCAGTTCGCGGCTCAACTGGTCGGCGCGGACGATCAGACCGGCTTGGGCGGCGAGGTCCATCATGTTCAACACGAGGATGACCGGGCGGCCGAGGTCGAGGATCTGATGGACGAGGTAGAGGTTGCGCTCGAGGTTGGTGGCGTCGGCGATGCAGATGATGCGGTCCGGCGTGGGCGTGTCGGCGCGACGGCCGAGCAGAACGTCGCGGGTCACGGCCTCGTCGGGCGAGCGGGCGGCGAGCGAGTAGGCGCCGGGCAGGTCGATCAGGGTGAGGGGCTGGCCGTGCTGGGTGTAGGCGGTGCCGACTTTCCGCTCGACCGTGACGCCGGGGTAGTTGCCCACCTTTTGTTTCAGGCCGGTGAGGGCGTTGAACAGGGTGGATTTGCCGCAATTCGGGTTGCCCACCAGGGCGT
>JAIXVP010000400.1 GCA_027482905.1 Opitutaceae bacterium | reverse complement strand
GTCGTGCTCGATGTCGTCTTCGGCCTCGCCTTCTTCGCCATCATGTACATCTACAGCCCGCTGCTGACGGCGATCGTCGCGCTGACCATCCCGCTCTACGCGCTGATCTCCATCCTGGTGACGCCGGTGCTGCGGCGGCGGGTGGAGGAACGGTTCAACCGCGGGGCGGAGAGCCAGTCCTTCCTGGTCGAGAGCATTTCCGCCGTCGAGACGCTGAAATCCATGGCCGTCGAGCCGCGGATGCAGAACCGGTGGGAGGAGCTGCTGGCCGCCTATGTCGGCGCCACCTTCCGCGCGCAGAACCTCGGCAGCTGGGCGAGCCTGGCGGTGCAGGGCGTGAACAAGATCGGCCTGGCGGCGGTGCTGTATTTCGGCGCGCGGGCGGTGATGGACGGCGGCATGACGGTGGGTGAGCTGATCGCCTTCAACATGCTGGCCGGACGCGTGGCGGCGCCGGTGATCCGCCTGGCGCAGCTGTGGCAGGATTTCCAGCAATTCCGCGTCTCGATCGAGCGGCTGGGCGATATCCTGAACACGCTGCCGGAGCCGAGCGGCGGCGCGGGCCGCGTGCAGCCGCCGCCGGTGCGCGGCCATATCCGCCTGGAACGCGTGAGCTTCCGCTACCGCATGGACGGGCCGCGGGTGCTGGAGGGTGTGGAGCTCGACATCCCCGCCGGGCAGGTGGTGGGGGTGGTGGGCCCCTCCGGTTCGGGGAAGAGCACGCTGACCAAGCTGATCCAGCGCCTCTATGTGCCGGAAGCCGGGCGGGTGATGGTGGATGGCGTCGACCTGGCGCTGGTGGACCCGGCCTGGCTGCGGCGGCAGATCGGCGTGGTGTTGCAGGAAAACGTGCTGCTGAATCGCTCCGTGCGCGACAACATCGCCCTGGCCGTGCCGGGCGCGCCGATGGAAGCGGTGGTGCGCGCGGCGCGGCTGGCGGGCGCGCATGACTTCATCCTGGAACTGCCCTTCGGCTACGACACGGAAATCGGCGAGCGCGGCGCGACCCTGTCAGGCGGCCAGCGCCAGCGGATCGCGATCGCGCGGGCGCTGATGGCGGAGCCAAAGGTGCTGATTTTGGATGAGGCGACCAGCGCGCTGGATTACGAGAGCGAGCGGGTGGTGCAGGAGAATATGCGCGGCATCGCGCGGGGGCGGACGGTGATCATCATCGCGCACCGGCTGGCGGCGGTTCGCGGGGCGGACCGGATCATTACGGTGGAGCGGGGGCGGGTGGTGGAGGATGGGACACATGAGGAGCTGGTGCGGAGCGGAGGGCGGTATGCGGGGTTGTGGATACTTCAATCCCAACCGGCGGCGGGCGCCCTGCAGATGTAAATCAAGGCTGGCCGAAAAATCTCTGACGTGGCTCACGATCGTTGGATTGATAGTTGGAAGCCCGATAAGCGCCATAGCGCGGGATGATCGCGCCGCGACGATTATTGTGAGCATAGACAGAAACGTCCCGGCGTCCCCGTGCAGTCCGGATCTGGCGAACATTCGCCAGCGCGCAAATAATTCGCTCATAACGCACGGGATAAATTTTATGAATTTCTCAGAGGTTACCACCCAAGTCGCGGTAACGATAGAGGACATTAGACGCACAAACTCAGGACTGAGATCGCCCACCGGTGAAGGAGTCGGCCGCGTCGAAAGCACCACAACAACAGCGTCTTCAGCAAGAAATACACTGTCAATTCCAGTCTTCTCAATTGTAATTCGATCATACTTCACATCTACCAACAATGCAGAACCCCAATGCTTAAGCGTTATATCAACCAGATTTGCGGCGGCGCCGGAAGTGTCTTTAAGAAATGCTCGCCCATTCGGCATTCGTCAACTACTGATATGGGAACTTCCGCCCTCCACTGTCCAGCACGCAATAGATCAGCAGGACTACCCCATAAACAACGAAATAACGAGCATAATTGGGCAGTTTGCAAATTTCTACAATAGCCAGACCCAACGCCGCTGAATGGAGGCACGAACAATGACCACAAATCCGCTACCCAGCACCACTTCCCTACTGCTATCAATTCTAAGCAAATTAGTTCCGCCTCAAGTTAAAGGAATTATTGGCGCAGCACAATGGGCCACTAGAGTAGAAACTGCAGTCGATGCTGCACTCGGAATGTTAGTAGGCCACCCCCGCGCATCGACAGCAGCCAGCGCCGCAGCGCAGGCGGCTTCACAAACATTTACCGCCAACGCAAGAGTCCAGGAAATCGCTCAAAAAACTGAGCTGTATGCGCGTGAGGCAGAGAGATTATATTCTGAAATTGCAGCATTCGCGGAGCTTTTCCCGATCGACACATCAAATCGACAAATAGCGAACGACCTCGCAGCCGAGGCTTACGCCGCATCGCTGGAGGCCAGAAACGCTGCCATTCACGCCGCAAATAGCGCTACACTATCACAAGCACAAACCGATGCGGCGGTTTCACAGGCCAACACCGCCATTGAAACCATTAGGGCAATTCGCCCGCTTCCTTTACCGCCCAGTGAAATTCAGCAGGACCAGATTGCTGGGGCTTTGACGACTTCCATTGTCGCCCGCGAAACGCTCGCTCGAGAAGAAAATTACGTTAATGAGCAGAGCACTCGTGGCGCAGCATCGCTAGACCGCCTCATCGAGTTACGCGAAGAGCTGAGCACGCAGCTTGGAGCGCCACAAACTAACCCCGTTAGTGAATTTTTAAGGGAACGAAATTTCAGCACTAATGCCGAGCCCCCCCGCTGCTTCCTCCCCGGCACCCCCATCCTCATGGCCGATGGCACCCAGAAACCCATCGAGCAGATCCGCATCGGTGACCTCGTCCTCGCCTTCGACCCCGCCACCCAGCACGGCCGCGGCGCCCTCGCACCCTCCCGCGTCACCCGCACCTTCCAGAACACCACTCGCACCGTCCTCGACCTCCGCGGCCTGCGCATGACGCCGGGCCATGTCTGCCTGACCGCGGAGGGAACCTTTGCCACCATCGCCGCCATCCTCGCCGCCGATGGCACCCTCGTCCTCGC
>JAIXVP010000332.1 GCA_027482905.1 Opitutaceae bacterium | reverse complement strand
GGGGCGCCTTGAACGCGGGCGGGGGCGGCCGCGAGCCCCAGGCGCGGGGTTTCGGGGACGGGGGGCGTGATCACGGCGGCGGGGGCCAGGATGTAACCCGTGCTCTGGGGCTTTTCGCCGACGGCGCGGAAGACCAGGTCGCCGGCCCAGGGGTAGCCGATGACCGCCGCGCTCGCCGTGAGCACGACCAGGACGGGCAGCGACCAGAAGCCGACCAGGTTGTGCCAGTTCCAGTCCCGGGCGCGGCCGCGCGCGCCGCGCACGAACCAGAGCGAGGCTCGCAGGGTCCGGAGGTTCCAGGCGCGCGGCCACCAGAGCACGAGGCCTGATACGGCGAGGAAAAGGAAGGCGAGGTTGCAAGCGCCGGTGACGGACTTGCCGAGAGGGCGCTTGTCGCCGGACTGGGACAGGTAGCGGTGGAGCTCGACCATCGCCCGCATAAAGTCGCGAACGCGGGTCGAGGCGGGACGCCCAAGCTCGCCGGTGTAGGGATTCAGATAATACACGCCGTGCTCGCGGCCGAAGTTGAGCGCGAGGGCCTCGGCGGGATCGGCGGAGAGGGTGAGGTCGACCAGTTTCGACCCGGCGGGCGCGGCGGCGCGGGCGCGGGCGAGGAGGGTGTCGAGCGGGAGGGCGGCGTCGCCGGCGGCGGGCGGCCGGACAAGGCGGGCGTCGCGCTCGGCCCAGGCCACGATCTCGCGCTCGAAGGCGAGGACGACGCCCGTGGCGGACATCACGAGGATGACGCCGCCGGCGACGAGGCCGGCGGCGAGGTGGAGCCAGAAGACAAGGGGACGGAGGCGGCGCATTGAATTAGCGGTTCGATGTGGCGGGACCAAGGTGGAGCGGAGGTTTTACGCGTCGCCTACTCAAGACCCGAATAAGTCTGAAAACGAAGCGAGGCCGGGTTTAGGGCGGTCGAGGGCTGGAGGTCCGCGGCAATCCCGAACACCGTCCGGACAAGGGCGGAGGTTACGGTAACGGCGACTGGGCCGGCGGCGACGACGCGACCGGCCTGGAGCACGAGCACATCATCCGAGTAGGCGAGCGCCAGGTTGAGGTCGTGAAGCACGATGAGCACGGCGAGGTCTTCCTGGCGCGCAAGACGGCGAGCGAGCGCGAGCACCCCGTGCTGGTGGGCGAGATCGAGGCTCGCGGTGGGCTCGTCGAGCAGGAGGGCGCGTTGGCCGGGTGGTGCGCCGTCGAGCTGGGCGAGGGCGCGGGCAAAATGCACGCGCTGACGCTCGCCGCCGGAGAGCGTGGGGTAGTCTTGGGCGGCGCGGCCGGCCATATCCACGGCGGCGAGGGCGCGATCGGCGGCCGCGCGATCGACCGGCGCGTCGCCCCGGCCGGGATGGGGCGTGCGCCCGAGAAGCACGACCTCGCGGGCGCTGAAAGGGAACGCCAGCTCGCTGTGTTGGCCGACCACGGCGCGGCGCAGGGCGAGGTCGGAAAGCGGCCAGGACGGGAGTGGCCGGCCGGCGAAGGCGACGCCACCGGAGACGGGGGCGAACTCGCCCGCGATGAGGCGGAGGAGCGTGGATTTGCCGGCGCCATTCGGGCCGAGCACGGCGAGCACGCGGCCTGGTGGAGCGGCGCAGGAAACGGCGTCGAGCACGAGGCGTCCTCCGCGCCGGACGGAGACGGCGTCCGCCTGGAAGACCGGGCCGGGGGAGGAGCTTGCATCAAACGAGGGCATGACGGCGGGAGCGGAGCAGGTGGAGAAATACCGGCGCGCCGAGGGCGGCGGTGAGCACGCCGACGGGCAGCTCGGCGGGTATGGCCACAAGGCGGGCGGCGAGGTCGGCGAGCAGGAGCAGGGCCGCGCCGAGAAGGGCTGAGCCGGGCAGGAGCCGGCGGTGATCGGGGCCGAGCCACTGGCGGATGAGATGGGGCACGACCAGGCCGATGAAGCCGATGCCGCCGGCCAGGGCCACGGCCGCGCCGACGCCGGCGGCGGTGGCGAGGATGAGGCGGGTCTTTACCCGCTGGAGCGTCACTCCGAGGTGGCCGGCCTCGGCCTCGCCGAGGAGGAGCACGTTGAGCGCGCGGGCCTCGCGGGGGATGAGCAGGGCGGCGGAGAGCAGGAAGGGAGCGGCGGCGGCGAGTTTGGGCCAGGTGACGCGACCCAGTCCGCCAAGGGTCCAGAAGGTGAACTGGCGGAGCTGGTCGTCGTCGGCGAAAAAGAGCACGAGGCCGATGCCGGCGCCGAAGAGGGCGTTCAGCGCGACGCCCGCCAGCAGCATGAGGGCGACCACGGTGCGGCCCTCGACCCGCGAGGCGCGGTGCATGACCGCGGTGGCGAGCAGGCCGCCGGCCAGCGCGAAGGCGGGCAGGGAAAACTGTCCTAACAAAGCCGATACGCCGGCCAGCGAGGTGGCGGCGAACTTCACCTGGACGACGGCACCGAAGGAGGCCCCGGAGGTGACGCCGATGAGGCCGGGGTCGGCGAGGGGATTGCGAAACAGGCCCTGCATCGCGGCCCCGCACAGGCCGAGCACGCCGCCGACGAGGATGGCCCCGAGGACGCGGGGCAGGCGGAGATCGAGCAGCACGGAGCGGTCCACGGCGGTCAGGTCCGCGAAGCCGCCGGTGGCGGCTTGCCAGAGGGTGCCGGGGGCGAGGCGGAGGGGGCCGAGGCAGACGGCGGCGAGGGCGGCGGCGAGGACAAGGCCGGCGAGCGCGCCGAGGAGCAGGCGCGGCCGGGCGCGCTGACGGGCGAGGCGGATCAAGGCGTGGATGCCGCAGCGGGCGCGGGCGTGGCGGGGTAGAGCAGGCGGGTGGTTTCAAGTACGGCTCCGCCGAGACGGGGGCCGAAGGCGAGGTGGGAGAGGGGCAGCGTATGGACCCGGGAGGCCTGGCCGGCCGGGGTGTTGGCGAGCCAGTCCGGGAGGGTGTGGCCGGGGGTGGAGAGGTCGATGCCGACGAGGATTAGATCGGGAGCGAGGGCGAGCACGCTCTCGACGGACACGGTGCGGTAGCCGGGCTGGCCGGCGAAGACGTTGTCCGCGCCGCAGAGGGCGAGGAAGGCGGCGGCGGCGGTGCGATCCCCGGCGGCTTGGCCGGCGGCACCGCCGGGCGCGCCGAGCAGAAAAAGCACTCGCAGGGCGGGACGGCCGGTGCGCAGCGCCGCGGCGGCGGCAAGTTCGCCGCGAACGGTGGCGGCGAGGGCGGCGGCCCCGGCCTCAGCGTGCAGGGCGGCGCCGATCTCGGTGATGAGGGCAAGGGTGGCGTCGGCGGAAGGTGGCGTATTGAAATGGAGGAAGGGGACTGAAGAGCCGCGCAGAAGCTCGAGTTGCTCCGGCGGGCCGGAGCCGTGGGCGGCGAGCACGAGGGTGGGGCGGAGGGAAAGGACCCCCTCCGCGCCGATGGTGCGGAAGTAGCCGATATCCGGCAGGGCGCGGGCCGCCTTGGGGTAGGTGCTGGAGGTGTCGCGTGCCACGACCTGCGCGCCGGCGCCGAGGGCGAAGACGGTCTCGGTGACGGCGGGGCCGAGGGTGACGATCCGCTCGGGAGCGGCGGACAAACCGACGGACGGAACGATCGACAAAAGCACAAAAGGCGCAAAAAGAAGGCGGAGCGGAGGCATGGGCAGATGGTGGTGGCTGGCTGCGGGGAAGCGGGTGGGCGGGAGGTGTAACCAACATGGTTACGTTTTCCGGGGGTTGAGCGGGTTAGGACTTGTGGGCGGCGGGGGCGTTGGCGTGGCCCTGGTCGTTGACGTGGCGTAGCCGGGTCCAGTCGCGCGGGTCGGTGTCGTAGGCCTGGCCGAAGCCGGCGACGAGGCGGGCGCGCTCGGGGGCGAGACTCACGAGGTGGAAGTCGTGCATTTTCTCCAGATGCTCCATCACCGGGCCGAAGCGCCCGCGCAGGGCGGCCATGCCGGGGGCGAAGGCCTCGTGCTCGCGGGGGATGAAGGTCGCGCGGGTGGCGATGGTAAGGCGGCGGCGGGCGAGGAGGTGGCCGGCGGTGGCCTCGTCCTCGATGACGAGGACGGTGGCATGGCTGTTGGCCCGAAGGTTGGCGGTGTGAAGCGAGAGGTCGCTGACATAAGTGAGGAGGTCGCCGGAAGGGGCGACGACATAGGGGGCGACGGAACAGTCGGGCTCGCCGGCGGCGGAGACGGTGCCGAGCTGGATGGTCTTGAGCGTGCCGCGCAGGAACGCGACGGCGTCGCGGGCACGCTCGAGGGCGGCGGCGGCCTTGGCGTCGGGGGCGGTGGAGGCCGGGGCGGCGGCGCGAAGGGCGGCGGCGGACTCCTTCGCGAGCCGGACGAGAGTGTGGTGGGCGTCGGTGGCGTCGACGAGCGCAGTGGAAAACTGGATACGAACCGCGATATCGCCGCCGGGCTCGGTCACGACGAGGTCCATGCCCTCCGGATCGAGGGCGGCGAGGGCGGCGGCGGTGGCGGCGGGGCGGGCGCCAAGGTGGCGGGCGTAGGCCAGGACGGCGTCGGCATGGTCCTCGTTCATGTGGGAGAGGATGCGGGCGCGGTCGGCGGGCGTGAGGGCGGAGGCGGTGGGCTGGTCGGTGGTGATCATGAGTGGTGGTCGTGGTTGGGTAAGGCGGGACGAGGGACTGAAGCCGCAGGGGCGGGATGCCCCTGCGGATCGGGCAGGGGGCAGGTTGCTCCCGCCACGTTTTCGGATCAGGCGCGGCGGCGGCGTGCGACGACGAGGCCGAGCGCGCCGAGGCCGGCGAGCGCGCCGTAGGCGGAGGGCTCGGGGATGGCGGCGGCGAAGGTGTCGCCCTGGTCCAGGCGGACGCCGAAGGTGAGGTTGTGTGGCTCGGCCGTGTTCCAGGTGACGGCGAAGTTGTTTACGGTGCCGGCCGAGGTGAGGTCCCATTGGTAGGCCCAGACGTATTGGGTTGCGGGCCCGAACGCGGTGGTGACACCGCCGGAGAACACGAGTTGGACGAAGGCGGGCAGGATGTTTTGATCGCCGCCGTTGAAGTCCAGGGTGGGGGCGGTGGGGCCGAGATCGCCGGTGGAGCTGACCTGGAAAAGCAGGTTGGCCAGGCCTGCGACGGGGGTGGCATCGGCGACGGTGAAGGTTCCGAGGGAGTTGGGCGAATAGAGGACGTTGGAGGCGGCGGAGGTGAGGTAGCCGGAGGTGCCGGCGAGTTTGGCCCAGGTGGCGTCGCCGGAGCCGGATTGGTTCGAGCCGAGCGGCGCGGGCCAGGCGGCGTTGGTGGTGCCGAAGTTGCCGTAGCCGGGGAAATTGGTGGAGTTGAGATCATACCATCCGTCGGTGGAGGTGGTGCCGGTAAAGGAGGGAACGAGGAAATCGCCGGCGTAGCCGACCGCGTGGGCGGTGAGGGCGGAGCCGGTGAGGCTCGCGATGATAACAAAGGCGCGGAGGGCGAATGGATTTTTCATGACGGGAAAAAGAAACGGGGCCTGACGAATCAGGGGCGACGCCACGCGGGGTCGTCGGCGCGACGGGCGGGCTCGGCCCAGTGGCGCATGTCACGGAGCGTGGCGTAGGTTTCCCGGCTGACGTGGCCATCGAGCCAGGCGACGACGGAGGTGTCGCCGCCGTGGCGGAAACTCACCCAACCGCGGGCGGCGTCGTTGGCGTCGGCGGCGTGGGTGGCGGGCCAGTCGGCCTGGGTGGGGGAGCGCGCCTCGAAATAGCCGGCATCCGGGTCGATGGAGCGGTTGGCGGCGGAGACAAAGACGAGTTGGCGCGAGGGGGCGGCGCATTGTTCCAGGCGCGTGATGGGGCCGTAGCTGCGATCAAGATCGCCGCTGCCGAGTGTGATGCCGCCGACATGCCCGAGGTTGAGGCCGAAGGAGGGGGTGAGGCTGTAGAGATAGGAAGCTTGGGCGGGGTTGGTCGCGATGATGGCGGCGTAGTAGCTGGCCTGGGCGTTGACGAAGAGAGTCTCTTTCAGCCGGTTGCCGAGGTAGGGGGCGAGGCGGTTGGGCCAGCGGTAGGAAAAGGCGCCGAGAGGGGCGCCTTGTTCGTCGTAGGCGGCTTCGTTTTTGGAGCCGGGGAGAAGGTCGCCGCGGCGGTCGTTGGGCACGAGCAAGTAAGCCTGCATGAGGTGGCGGGCGGCGGCGACCTCGCGGGAGGTGCGGACGGCGGCGCGGCAGCGGCCGAGCGCGGGGAGCAGGATGGCGGAGAGGATGCCGAGCACCGCGATGACGGTGAGCAGCTCGACGAGGGTGAAGGCGCGGCGGGCGCGGTTTTGCCGGTGCGGGATCATGGCCGGGTGACGAGCAGACGGAGAAAACGGCGCGGATGATCGGGGCCGAGCGAGACGGTGTCGGGGGCGAGGGCGGGACCGGCGAGGTTGGCGGAGCCCGTGGAGGTGAAAACGGGGGGCGCCTCCCACGTGACGAGGTCGGAGGAGGCTTCGACGGTATAAACGAGGGCGGGGTCGGGGATGCGAGGGAAGGCGAGCCGCAAGCGGGAGGCGTATATTTGTAACTGGTAATTGGTGACGGAAGGGACCAGGGGCTCGCCGCCCAGGGCGTATTCGAGGAGGTTGGGCAGGCCGTCGGCGTCGGGATCGGCGGTGGGGCCGGAGACGCGCGGGTCGTCCAGATCGGCGGGGGTGAAACGGGCGGAGCGCCAGGTGGCATAGG
>JAIXVP010000217.1 GCA_027482905.1 Opitutaceae bacterium | reverse complement strand
TGGGCGAGGGGGGGGGGGTGTAGACCATCACGCGTTCGACACGGAGGGCCGCGGTGGCGGCGGGGGCGAAAATCGCGGTGCGTTCCGCGCAATTGGTCAGGCCGTAGGACGCGTTCTCCACATTCGCCCCGGTGAAGAGCCCGCGGTCGGTCCAGACGGCGGCGCCGACCGTGAAGCCGCTGTAGGGCGCGTAGGCGAGGGCGGCGGCGTTTTGGGCGGCGATGCGCAGTTGCGCGAGCGAGGGGGATTTTTTCGAGGCGGCCTTGGACATGACGGCATGGTGGGGGCGGGGCGGGGCCGAGGGCAATCTTGCGCGCGGCGCGCCGGCTGTTTGGCTCCGGGCCAACACCCCGCATGTCCAACCGTTTTTATGGCGCCTTCGATCAGGAAACCTGGGGCGGGGCGCGCAAGCCCGACTACCGCTCTTGTTTCCAGGTTGACCGCGACCGCGTGATCCACGCCCACGCCTTCCGCAAGCTCCAGTCGAAGACGCAGGTGTTTCTCTCCGGCGAGTATGATTTCTACCGCACGCGCCTGACCCACTCGATGGAGGTCGCGCAGATCGGCCGCTCCATCTGTGCCTGGCTGCTCTCGCGCGGCGAGCCGCTGGCGGCGGATTTTTTCATCGATGGCGATCTGGTGGAGGCGGTGTGCCTCGCCCACGACCTCGGCCACCCGCCCTTCGGCCACTCCGGCGAGCGGACGCTGCAGGAGTTGATGAAGCCCCACGGCGGCTTCGAGGGCAACGCCCAGACCCTGCACCTGTTGACCGAGACGATGTATCAGAACGAGTCCGGCGTGCGCGGCATGCAGCCCAGTCGCGCGCTGCTCGACGGCGTGTTGAAATACAAAAAACTCTACCGCGAATACCCGACGCCCCCGCGCAATCATTTCCTCTACGACCCGCAGGTGATCTACCGCGATTTTGTCTTCGGCGGCGCGACGCCGGCCTCGCTCGCGGCGGGCGAGGCCTTGAACCACTTCAAGAGCGTCGAGTGCCAGATCATGGACTGGGCGGACGACGCGGCCTACTCGCTCAACGACATCGTCGACGGGGTGCGCGCGGGCTTCTTGACCATCGAGCGGATCGAGGCCTGGGCGGCGGAGGTCGGGATCGACGCCGAGCGGCAGCGCCACCTGGACGTGTTGTTCGGCGCAATTCGGACCGATCGGTTGGAGGAGGTGTTTGCCGAGAAGACGGGGCGTTTTATCACCGGCTGCCGACTGCGCGACCGGGCGGCGGGCAACCCCATGGCGCCGCGCACCAACCGCTATCGTTTCGAGTTGGTGGTGGCGGCCGAGGCGGAGCGCGAGGCGGCGTTCTACAAGCGCATGGCCAACGACATCATCTTCGAGAGCCCCCAGCTCCAGCAGATGGAGCACAAGGCGCGCAAGGTCCTCTTCGATCTCTGGGGCGCGGCCTGGGGCAACTACGTCGAGCCGGGCGAACGCGTCATCCGCCTGCTCCCCCCGCGGGTGGGGCGGCTGGTCGACGCCGAGGCGACGACGCCGGGCAAGGCGCGCCGCATCTGCGACTGGCTGGCCGGCCTGACCGACGGCATGATCGTGCGCACCTACCGACGGCTGCACGACCCCGATTTCGGCTCGCTGCGGGATTTGTCGTAGTTGGCCTTGGGCGAATGAAATCGGGGCTTGCGCCGGGCGGGGGCGGGCGTTGCGCTCTCGCCTTTAACCAATTCCACCATGGCCCAAGAACTCGTCACCCTTGAATGCACCGAAGCCCGCAAAGAGGGTAAGCCCACCTCCCGCTACCTGACCTTCCGTAACAAGAAGACCGTCACCGAGCGCATCGAAAAGAAGAAGTATAACCCCTTCCTCAAGCGCCACACGGTCCACAAGGAGATCAAGTAAGTCCCTCCGGTCCGCGTCTGTCGCGGCACCTTTTCCGACCGGCCGGCTCCCTCGCGGGGGCGGCCGGTTTTTTTGTTGTGGGCGAGGACGGCCTGCCGGCGGCGGGCGGGCTCGCGGTTCTAGCCCTTGGGAATGTGCGCCGGGAATTCCTGGGACTGGCAGGTCGGGCAAATGCTGTGGGTGATTTGCGCGCGGGTGTGTTTTTCCAGGAACGAATCCACCCGGTTCCAATACCCTTCGTCGTCGCGCACCTTGTGGCACCACGCGCAGACGGGCAGCAGACCGCGTAACTCCCGCACCTCGCCCAAAGCCTCCTCCAGCTTGGCGTTCGACTCTAGAAGCGCCTTCCGCTGCCGGGCGACCTCGTGCAGCGCCTTGGCGTAGATGTAGACCATGGGAGGCGCGATAAGGGCGGGGCAGAGGATCGTCACCGTGATGATAAACGGCCAGTTGGAGGGCTGAAATCCGGTCACCCAGATGCAGAAATAGGACACGACCACGGACGCGACGACGGCGATGCCCCCGCCGGCGACGGCGATGGACGGGGCCGAATGACGTTCAAGCAGGGGTGGTCTCAAAAGAGGATGGGTAGTGGGGATTCGCCCAACCGGGGTGCTAAAGAAGCAGGAAGCGGGCGAGGGGCTCCTCTGTGGTGCGGGACGGAGGGCGTTTTGGCCGGGGCGCGATCATCCGGCGGCGGCCTCGAGGGTTTCGCGGTCTTTTTCGGTCTTGAGGCGGAGTTGGCCGCAGGCGGCGTCGATGTCGTGGCCTTTTTCGCGGCGCAGGGTCACCGGCACGCGGGCCTCGCGCAGCACGTCGGCGAAGCGCTCCATGCGGTTGCCGGAGGGGCGTTTCCAAGGCAGGCCCTCGACCGTGTTATAGGGAATCAGGTTAACGTGGGCGTGCAGGTCGGCGGCGATGTCGCGCAGGGCGGCGGCCTGGTCGAGGGAGTCGTTCACGTCCTCGATCAGGATGAACTCGAGCGTCACCATGCGTCCGTGTTTCTCGGTGAAGACCTTGATCGCGGGGATGAGTTTTTCTAGCGGGTAGGCCTTGTTCACCGGCATGATTTTCTCGCGCACCTCGTCGGTCGCGCCGTGCAGGGAGATGGCGAGGCGGAAGCCCAGCGGCTCGTCGGCGAGGCGGAGGATTTTCGGCACGAGTCCGCTGGTCGAGAGCGTGATGCGGCGGCCGCCGAAGCCGAGGCCCCACTCGGCGTTCACGATGGTGAGGGCGCGGAGGACGGCGTCGTAGTTGGCGAGGGGCTCGCCCATGCCCATGACCACGATGTTGTCGAAGGTGGCGAGGCCGGCGTGGGCGCGCGGATCGTGGGCGTCCTCGCGGTAGCAGACGTGGAGGAGCTGGGCGACGATCTCGCCGGCCTCGAGGTCGCGTTTCAGGCCGGCCAGGCCGGAGGCGCAAAACTTGCACGCCATGGCGCAGCCCACCTGGGTGGAGATGCAGATGGTTTTGCGCGACTCGTCGAGGCCGACGCCTTCCTGCGGGGCGCGGATGATCACGGTCTCGATCAGGGCGCGGTCGCCGAGTTCGAAGAGCAGCTTGTCGGTGACGTCGCGCGACTGTTTGTCGAAGAGCAGGCCGATGGGCATCAGCTCGAAGGTCTCCGCCAGCCAGGCGCGGAGGGGCTTGGAGAGGTTGCTCATCTCGTCCCAGGAGCGGGCGCGTTTTTTGTAGACCCAGTCGAGGATCTGGCGGGCGCGGAAGGCCGGCTCGCCGCGCTCGCTCAGGCGGGCGGTGAGGGTTTCGAGGGTCTCGCCGGTCAGGGCCGGCTTGGCGGGCGCGAACTTCATGCTTGGAAACAAGGTCGCACGCGCCGGAGTCTTGGCAACGGCAACCTCGCGCCGCGAACGTCCGCCTTTTTTCCGCCCTCTTTTCCTCCCCGCAACGCCATGGGACTCTTGCAACGCCACATCCTCGCCAGCGTCGCGGCGGCGTGCGCGGCGGCGGTGGGGCTCTTCGGGTTCGTGTTGATCGCGGGCCAGGCGCTACGGGACCTGCTTGGTTACGTCGTGGCGGGTCAGCTGGACCCGGCCACGGCGGCGCGATTGTTGATGTTGTTGGTTCCGTTTGTGGCGGTTTACGCCCTGCCCATCGGCCTGCTCACCGGGGTGCTGCTCGTGCTCGGACGGATGTCTAGCCAGCACGAGATCACGGCCATGCGGGCGGCGGGGTTGAGCCTGCGCTACATTTCCCGTCCGGTCTGGGTGATCGCTTGGGCGGGGGTGGCCCTGGCCCTGGCCTTGAATTTTGAGATCATGCCCCGCGCCCAGACCGCGTATCGTGTCACTCTGGTCGAGGCGGTCCGGCAGAACCCGCTCAACTTCATCGTGCCGCGGACCTTCGTGCGGGATTTCAACGGCTTCGTGGTCTACGTCGGCGAGCGCCGGGGGGCGGAGTTGAAGGACTTTTGGCTTTGGAAACTCGATACGCAGAAACGTGTCACCGGGATGGTCCGGGCCCGGCGCGCCACCATCGCGCTGCGCGAGGCGGACGACCGGTTGATCCTCACGCTTTTCGACGCCAGCGCCGAGACCCGCGCCAAGGACAATCCGGAGGATTTTTCGCGCCCGCAACCGATCGGTAACTCCGACTCGCTGACGGTCGAGTTGCCGCTGGACGGGGTGTTTCGCCAGATGCAGGTCGGGCAAAAAATCGGGTTCATGACCCTGGCCCAGTTGCGCGCGCGGCACGCCGAGTTGACGGCCAAGGGCGAGGCGGCGAGCGCGGTGGAGCGCCGCGATCTCACCCGCATCGACGTCGCGATGAGTTCCAAGGCCGCCGGTAGTTTCGCGGTGCTGGCCTTCGCCGTCATCGCCGTGCCGCTGGGCATCAAGGTCTCGCGCAAGGAGACCTCGGCCAACCTTGGCCTCGCGGTCGCGCTGGTGCTCGGCTACTACTTTCTCGACGCGCTCGCGCGCATGTTGGAGCGCAGCCCCGAGCTGCATCCCGAGGTCTGGGTGTGGCTGCCCCCTTTGCTCTACGCGGCGGTGGGATGCTGGTTGTTTCGCCGGGTGGACCGGGCCTGAGGCCCGCCGGAAATGAAGTGCACCGGTTCGCGGCTCAGGCCACGATCTGGCGCACGCCGTAGCCGGCGATCCATTGGTCACAGGAGACGAGGGTCAGCCCCTCTTCCAGGGCTTGCGCCACGAGCATACGGTCGAAGGGGTCGGTGTGGACGGCCGGGAGCGTGAGCGAGCGTTCGGCGTGGCGCGCGTGCACGGGCAGATCGGTGAAACCGCCCAGGCGCAACATTTGGGCGAAGTTGGCCGGCACGCGGAGTTTGCCCTTCGCGACCTTCAGGCCGATTTCCCAGAGCGAGGCCGCGCTCATGAACACGTGGTTCTCGGGGTCGGCGATGGCGGCGCGGGCCGCCGGCGTCAGCTGGGCGGGGTTTTCCGCCCACCAGATGAGCACATGCGAATCGGCGAGGAGGCGCATGATTCAGGCGGTGGGCGGAGGGCTGGGCTCGGCGACGTATTGCCCCGGCGAGTCGAAGGGCTCCGCCATCGGGTAACGATAGGGGACGGGCGCCGGCAGCGGAGCCTCGATCGAGGCGGCGAACACGTCCTCATCCGGGGCCCAGCAATCCGCAGCGCACCAGATCTGGCCGGCCAACTGGCCTCCAACCCGGACGGCCCGGGCCGGGGCGTAGGGCACGAGCCGCACGAGGGGTTTGCCGGCTTTGGCGAGCACGATCTCCTCGCCGGCCACCACCTCCTCGACCAACCGCGAAAGGTGGGTCTTGGCGGCTTGGATGTTAATCGTCTTCATGACCAGACCAGACCAAGTCTGGTCTGGTCTGGCAAGACCGATTTTTCACAAAATCAGGTGCCGACCTGTGGGTCGAATTCAGGCCAGGGCGCGATTTAGGGCGCTGACGATGGCGCGGATCGAGGCGACCTCGATATTGGTGTCCACGCCGGCGCCGAAGAGGCTGCGGCCGTCGGCGAACTTCAGTTGGATGTAGCTCACCGCGCGGGCCTCGGCGCCGCCGCCGAGGGAGTGTTCGTTGTAGCTTTGCACGTCGCAGGCGGGAAGGCGGCCGGTGGCGACCAGACCGCGCATGAAGGCGTCGATCGGGCCGTTGCCCTGGCCGGTCAGGGCCACCTCTTCGCCGCGCACGATCAGGGCTGCCTCGCAGGAGACGCGTTCGCCGCGTTCGGTGGTGCGGAAGGCGCGCAGGGCGACCGATGCGGCGGGTTGTTCCAGGTATTCGCGCTGGAAGGCGGCGAGGATCTCGGCCGGGGCGAGTTCCTTGACTTCGCGGTCGGCCAGGTCGTTGACGACCTTGCCGATCTCCTTGTGCATGAGTTTGGGCAGCTGGTAGCCGAACTCGGTTTCGAGGATGTAGGCGACGCCGCCTTTACCCGACTGGGAGTTGATGCGGATGATGGCCTTGTAGGTGCGGCCGAGGTCCGCGGGGTCGATCGGGATGTAGATCACGTCCCACGGGCGGCCGGGTTTTTGGTAGGGCCAGGATTTCTTGATGGCGTCCTGATGCGAGCCGCTGAAGGCGGTGAAAACGAGGTCGCCGGCGTAGGGTTGGCGGGGCGGCACCTCCATGCGGGTGCAGCGCTCGTAGACCTCGCGGATGTGGGCGAGGTTGGAAAAATCCAGGCCGGTCTCGATGCCGTGGGTGTGGAGGTTCAGCGCGACCGTGACGACGTCGAGGTTGCCGGTGCGTTCGCCGTTGCCGAAGAGGGTGCCCTCGACGCGGTCGGCGCCGGCGAGCAGGGCCAGTTCGGTGGCGGCCACGCCGGTGCCGCGGTCGTTGTGGGTGTGGAGCGAGACCTCGGTCAGGGCACGGCGGGTCAAGTGGCGGCACATCCACTCGATCTGGTCGGCGTGGACGTTGGGC
>JAIXVP010000378.1 GCA_027482905.1 Opitutaceae bacterium | reverse complement strand
GGGGGGGGGGGGGGAGAAGGGGGGGGGGGGGGCGGGGATAGCGCGCGAGGCGGCGCGGGGTTTGTCGAATAACGACCCGGCTACTCTAGCAGGTTTGCAACGAAGCGGAATGGATGATAACGACCTCGGCATGGATAATATCGGCTCACAGCCCGACGCCTCCCTGCTGGCCGCCCAGGTGGCGGAAAGCCGGGTGTTTTTCCTTCAACTGGCGGGGCCGTGGCGCGAGCGGGTCTCGGTGGTGCTGGGCGGGTGGGAGCGTTGCCGGCCGGACTACGCGGTGGCGCGGACACGTTATCCGTATCTCGTTTTGGAGTTGGTCACGGGCGGTCGGGGGCGGTGTCGGCTGGACGGGACCGAGCACCGGTTGGAGGCGGGGGTGTGTTTCGCGAGCGGCACCCGCACGGCGTGTCGGATCGAGACCGATGCGGACGCGCCGCTGGAGAAGTTTTTCTTCGCGCTGGCCGGGCCGGGCGTGGCGCGGGCGGTGGCGCGGGCGGGTTTGCTGGAGGGGCGGGCGCGGCGGGCGGCGGCGCTGGGCGAATTACGCGAGCTGGCCGAGGATGTAACCCGCGAGGGGCGCAGGCACGGGCCGGCGGCGCCGGCGATCTGCGCGCGGCTGGCGGAGGTGTTGTTGCTCAAGATCGGCGAGGAGCCGGTCCGGGCGGCCGGCGCGGGCCGGAGGGCGGCGACGGCGGCAGCGCGGGACAACTTTGAGCGCTGTCGGGCCCTGATCGACGCGCATGCGGCGGAATGGAGCCGGCTGGACGACGTGGCGGAGGCGGCGGGGCTGGAGGGGTCGAGTGTGTGCCGCTTGTTCCGGCGCTTTCTCGGGGTCAGCCCGCACCAGTATCTCCGGCGGCGGAAGATGGCCTTGGCGGCGGCCTATTTGCTGGAAAAGGGCGGCCGGGTGCAGGACGCGGCGGCGAGCGTCGGCATGGACGATCCGTTCCACTTCTCGCGTAGTTTTCGGGCGGTGCACGGCGTGCCGCCGAGCGCGCTGGTGGCGGCGCGGCGGTAGGCGGGCCTCGGCACACTCGGCGCAGGCGAAGTAGGGAATCACGCCAGCGTCGCGCCATTCATTCGCGCGCAAACTGCCCGAGCGCGCCCGTGGGCTCTCTCGCGATCGCGTCACATAAACGCTCCCATAAAAATGCACACCATCGCCTCACTTTCTCGCACCCGCTTGGCGACGCCCCGTCGCCTGGGTGGGCTTGCCGTCGCCCTCGTTTGCTTGTCGGCGCCCGTCCACGCCCAGATCACGCTCGGCTCCGCCGGCGCTTTCTCCGTTCTTGGCGGAGTGTCCGTCAGCAACACCGGACTGACCACGATTTCGGGAGACCTTGGCGTCGCCCCGGGGGCGATCGCAACCGGGTTTGGTCCGGGGGTTGTCCTGGGTTCCATCCACTTGAACGACGCCGACGCGATCGCCGCCCAAAGCGACGCGGCCACGGCCTACGGCGCGCTTGCCGCCCTGTCGTTCGATCAGAATCTCACCGGGCAAAACCTCGGTGGCCTGACTCTTTCCGCCGGCGTTTATCGCTACAGCTCCTCCGCGCTGCTCAACGGAGTGTTGACCCTCGACGGGCAGGGACAAGCCGCGTCCATCTTCGTTTTCCAGATCGCAAGCACCCTGACCACCGGCTCGGCCTCGTTCAACCTCATCAACGGAGCCCGCGCGGCCAACGTGTATTTCCAGGTCGGAAGCTCGGCCACCCTTGGCGCCGGCACTTCCTTCGCCGGCACGATCATCGCCCATACCAGCGAGACGCTGGTCACGGGTGTCAGCGTCGACGGCCGCGTCTTCGCGCTCAACGGCACCGTGACGCTCGACACCAACGAGATCAACACGCCCGCCGTCGTTCCCGAGCCCGCCGCCACCGCGTTTGTGGCCTCCGTCGTCGTGGCCGTCGCCGCGATCGGCCGGCGCCGCCGTTCCGGTCGCGTGGCCGCGGTTTGACCGCCGCCCCGTAAGTTCGGTTCGAAACAAAAGGCCCCCGACGCGAGTCGGGGGCCTTTGTGATCGCGGGCGGCGCCGGCGGCGCCTCGGGACGGCTTACTTCGCCGGGGCGGTTTCCGTCGAGAGCGAGACACCGAGCTCCTTGAAGTCCGCCGAGAGCAAGCGCAGCGAGTCGCGCAGCGGGTTCACGTCGGTCTTCGCCTTGTTCGCCGTGCTGCGCACCGCATACACGCCGCCGGCCGTGAGGTCGGTTTTCAGCGCGGTGCGGATGTCCTTCAGGTCCGAGAGGAAGGGCTCGAAGCTGTTCTGCGCGCGCACGTAGCTGACGCGCACCTTGTCGAAGCGCTCGTTCACCGCCGTGCGGCGCTCGGCGCTGCGACTCCGGATGTCCTCGTTGTGGATCTTGGCCAGCTCGGCGTCCCAATTCTGGAAATACGCCGCGCCTTCGGTGCGCATTTTGGTCGTGTCGTGGTCGACCTCCTTGGCGAGCGACTCGAGTTTGCCGACCGCCGTATCATACTTGTCGAACTGGGGCTTCAAGTTGGGGCCGGGGTTGTTCACGAGGTCGGAGAGGGCGAGCAGCACGGTGTCGATCTGGGTGTCACCCTTGTCGATGGCGCGGGCCGCTTTTTGCAGCGAGTTGGACGTGTCGCCCGCTTGATTGTAGCCGGAGCTGGCGCAGCCCGCGATATAGAGTGCGGGTGCTGACGCGGCCAAAGCGAGGAGGAGAAGGGTTGGTTTCATGGTGTAAGTGGAGCAAACACCAGCCTAACCTCCGCCGCGCTCGCCGCGTATGGGGTTTTACCCGCTTGGCTGGCGCCGGGACGGGCGCCCCCGCGTTCAACACACGAGGCTCGGGAAGGCGTCGAAGTCGGCCGCGAGGCCGCCGGGCACGCCTTTCACGATCACGCTCACGGCGTCGTGGGAATGCAGGGACTCGAGGTGGGAGCAGGCGGCCTGGAAATCGACGATGCGTTTGTCCCCGGCGAGTTCGGCATAGACCAGGCGGGCGGCGTCCTCGACGAACTTGATGTGGGCGCCGTTCAGCTCGGCGAAGGCCTGCTCGTCCTCGCGTTTCACCATCACCTGCGTCTCGGTCACGAGGGCGCGCAGCACGAGGGCGTGGAGTTCCTCGACATGCAGCCGGGCCTTCGGGGCGAGCTCGACGAGGACGCGGGCCTTGGAGCGCTGGTTGTGGGGGATGCCGTAGACGCCGCGGACGTCGCGGGCGTGCTCGGCCAGCTCGGCGCTGCAGGGGCAGGCGGAGGAGTAGGTGAAATCCAGCTCGATGAAGCGACGCACCCGGCCGGCCTCGTCGATGCGGCCGAGGTAGGCGGCGGGATAATACTGCCAGCCGACCAGGCCGCTGCGCAGGGAACGCTGCGGGATCGGATAGGAGAAATCGAGGCGCAGGCGGGCGGCGAGGGCCCCGACCTCGCGGCGGTAGACGCCGAGGAGCTTGGCGACGAAATCGGGCGAGGCGGGTTTGTCCGCGTGGTCGTAGAACGACCGCACGAGGCGGCTCATGTTGATGCCTTTCAGGTGCGCGGCGAGGGAGACGGTGCCGGTGACGGTCGTCTCGAGCGTGTGGGCGGCGCGCCGGCCCCGGGCGGGGTGACGGAGCGGTAGTTTAAAACCGGAGACGCCGACCTGCTGGATCGCGACGGGCGCGCCGGGGATGGCGTCGACCGCCTCCATCATGTCCGGCAGGGTCGCGCGGTAGGCGGGGGTGGCCGTGAAGGCCGCGTCATAGGCGCGGACAACGCGCGGGGCGGGGCCGCCGGCCACGCGGTGCAGATACATGGTCTTGGTCGCGGCCGGGTCGGCGCTTTTGGCGGACTTGGCGGAGCGGGAGCGGCGGGCGGGTCGGGCGGGCATGTCGTTTTTGTTTTTGAGCGGACGGACGGCCAGGCGGTTGGGACGATAACCGGAGCCCCGGCGCGGGCGGGGTTAGCTGGCGCGGGGAGGGGAAAAGTTAGCTCGTCGGATTCGGGCCGCGGTATTCGGCGAAGTTGCGCGGGGTTTCGTAGAGTTTCACGCAATGGAGACGGCCGGCGGGAATGTGCGGCTCGAGGCGTTCCCAGAAGGCGATCACGAGGTTCTCGGTCGAGGGGATGACGCCGGCGAGGAAGGGGACCTCGTCGTTGAGGTTGCGGTGGTCGCAGGGCTTGAGGATCTGCTCCTCGAGGACGGCCTTCAGGGCGCCGAGATCCATGATGTAACCGGTCTCGGGGTCGGGTTCGCCGGCCAGGGTCACCTCGAGCACGTAGTTGTGGCCGTGCCAGTGGGGGTTGGTGCAGAGGCCGTATTTTTCCTCGTTCCAGGCCTGGCTCTTGGTGGGATTGTAGAGGCGGTGGGCGGAGTTGAAATGCACCTGCCGGGTGATGAAAACCGTGCCGCGAAGGGGGCGGACCACGGGGCGGACGCGGGGGGATTTGGGAGCGGACTTGGCCATGAAAAGGATTCAAACGAGCAGCAAAGCGCGGCGCGGTCAACGGGCGCGGCGCTTTTGGGCTGGCGGCCCGGGCGACGGGGGCTAGGCCTGCGCGCCTCCATGGCGATGCGTCTTCAAATCCTCGGTAGCGGCAGCGCGGGCAACTGCGCCCTGCTGCAGACCGAGGGCGCGCGGGTGCTCATCGACGCGGGGTTTTCGTGCCGGCGGCTGCGGGAACTGCTGCGCGACGCGGGCACGCGCCTGGAGGAGATCGACGCGGTTTTCCTCACCCATGAACACGGCGACCACGCCGCCGGCATCGAGGGTTTTAAAAAACACCCGCGCACTGAGATCTACGCCAACGCCGCCACCGCCCGCGCGGTTTGCCAAAAAGCGGGGCGCGAGGCGACCTGGCGGCTTTTCGAGACCGGCACGACCTTCCGCGTGCGCGACCTCGAGGTGACGAGCTTCGCCGTGCCGCACGACGCGCAGGAGCCGGTGGGGTTTTGTTTCGCCCACGGTGACGCGCAGGATCTGTTTTCCCCGCGCCGTTCGCTGGCGTGGCTGACCGACCTCGGGCACGTGCCCGCGGGGGTCTACGCCCACCTGAGGGCCTGCGACGTGGTGGTGGTGGAGAGCAACCACTGCCCCAAGCTCCTCGAGGCCGACCACCGCCGCCCGTGGAGCACCAAGCAACGCATCTCCGGCCGGCACGGCCACCTCTCCAACGGCGCCACGCGCGAGCTCCTGGAGGCGACGGCGCACGCCGGCTGGCGGCGGGTCTTCCTCACCCACCTCAGCCGGGACTGCAACAGCCGCGAGGCGGTGGAACGCGAGCTCGCCGGGCTGCGCGCGCGGCTGGGCGAGGCGTGCGGCTTCGAGATCGTCGCGCCCGGCGGAGGCACCGCCGCCTGGGAATGGTGAGCCGGCCTGGTCAAAAACGGCGCGAAAGCCCGAATTTGGCAAAAAAGCGCAACGGGTTAACAAGATAGGCACAGTCCCGGGGCAGTCGGGGCTGGCTCCGGGGGTGGCGTGGGCTTTGCTGGTTCGTGAACATGACAACCACCACGCCTTCTTCATTTTCCGAGTTTCGCCGCACCAAAATCATTTTCACCCTCGGCCCGGCCACGGAGTCGGAGGTGATGCTGGAAAAACTCATCCTCGCCGGCGCCGATGTCGCCCGCCTCAACATGGCCCACGCCAACCACGAGTGGTGTCGCACCGTCATCCGGCGCATCCGCGCGGTCTCGGCCCGGGTGGGCCGCGAGATCGCCATCATGATGGACATCAAGGGCCCGGAAATCCGCACCGGCGACGTAGACCACCCCATCGTGCTGGAGGCGGGGCAAATCTTCGACTTCACCGTCCGGCCCGGGGCGGAGCGCGACGGCGCCGAGGAGGTCCGCTCGGTCAACGTCAACTACCTGGATTTGGTCAACGACATCAAGATCGGCGACACCGTGCTGGTCGACAACGGCCTCATCCGCCTCGAGGTGCTGGAGAAGAAAAACGCCCACATCCGCTGCCGCGTGCTGACCTCCGGCGAGCTGAAATCCCGCCGCCATATCAACCTGCCCGGCGTGAAGGTGAATCTCCCCGCTTTCACCGAAAAGGACCGCGCCGACAGCCTCGTCGGCATCGCCGAGGGCATCGATTTCGTCGCCCTTTCCTTCGTGCGCGAGGCGGCGGACATCGAGACCCTGCGCGAGTTTCTCCGTTCGCAGAACTCTTCCGCCCGCATAATCGCCAAAATCGAGGACCAGTCGGCCATCGCCAATCTCGACGAGATCGTGCGCGCGACCGACGCCCTCATGGTGGCGCGCGGCGATCTCGGCATCGAGTGTCCCTTCGAGGAACTGCCCTCGATCCAACGCCGCGCCGTCAAATGCTGCCTCGACCACGGCAAGGCCGTCATCATCGCCACCCACATGCTGGAGTCGATGATCACCCAGCCCATGCCGACCCGGGCCGAGATCACCGACGTGGCCAACGCCGTCCACGAACACGCCGATTGCGTGATGCTCTCGGGCGAGACCACCGTGGGCAAATACCCGATGGACTGCATCGCCATCCTTGAAAAGGTCGCCCGCCGGGTGGAGTGGGAGGACACCTTGCCCATGCCCGACCCGGCCCACCTGGAAGGAGACAAGTTCAAGCTCCTCGCCGCCGCCGTCCACCTCGCCGACCAGATCCCGGGCTCGGCCCTGCTCACCTTCACCCGCCGCGGTTTCATGGCCGCCGGCCTCGCCGCCATGCGTCCGGTGCACGCGCCGATCTTCGCCATGACCAACTCGGTCGAGACGCTGCGCCAGATGCGCCTGCTGCGCGGGGTCGAGCCGGTCCAGCTCACGCTCGGGTCCGACCCCAACGACACGATCGAAAACGCCATCACCGTTCTCGTCCGCTCCGGCCGCCTGCACCTTGGCGACAAGTTGATCGTCGCGACCGACATCCTGACCCACGACCGCCTGGTCGACAGCATCCAGGTGCGCACCGTCCGCTGAGCCGGCCGCCGGCCCGGCCCGCCGGCGCGGATTCCGACCGCGAACCCTTCGCGATGGGGTCATGCATTATCATGCAATTTTATGAAATCGCTTGCCGCCGGCGAGCGGTAAAGCCTTGGTCTGGATACCCTCTCCGCCCGCTGTGTTGATGCGACCCGCCGGTCCGCGTTTTCCGGTGCCCGGCGGTTTTCCTCAGCCCCTTTACCCCGCATGTCCGTCCTCTCCCGCTTGCGCGCGTTTTTCGCCGTCACCACGCCGGCCGTCTGGGTGTTGCTCGCGCTCGCGCTCGGCGCGGCCGGTTTGATCGCGGGCCGGCCCGGAGTGCGGGCGTCCGGCATGAGCCACTGGCTTTTCGCCAAGGGCCACGTGGCGGTCTACGTGCCGGTTTTCGCGAAGTGGAACGCCGAACAACCCACGGCGGCCACCCGGGTCGAGAGCCTGCTCATCGACGGCCCGGCGCTGGAGCGTCGTATGTTGTCGGCTTTTATGTCGGGCACCCCCGTGGCCGATCTGGTGGAGACCGAGCGCTCCATGGCCTGCCGCGCCTTCACCGGCCCGCTGGAGGATGTCGGCTTCGTCGACCTGACCGACTTGTTGAAGGCGGAGGGCTTGATGGAAAAAATCAACGGCCCCTCCTTCGCTCCCTGGACTTCGCGCGGCCGCATCTTCGGTCTCCCGCACGACGTTCACCCGGTCATGCTCGCCTACCGCGCCGACCTGGTCGAGGCGGCCGGCATCGACCTTTCGAAGGTCGAGACCTGGGCGGAGTTTTTCGCCGCCATGCGTCCGCTCATGGCGGATGGCGACGGTGACGGGCGCCCGGACCGCTACCTGTTGAATTTTTGGCCTAACAACCGTGACCTTATGGAGTTGCTCCTGCTTCAGGCCGGCGGGGGACTCTTCGACGCGAAGGAAAACGTGGCCATCGCCACCGAACGCAACGCCTTCGTCCTCTCCAGTCTCGCCACCTGGTGCGCCGGCCCCGGGCGCGTCGCGGTGGACGCGCCGGACTTCACCGCCGCCGGCAACACCCTCCGCCTGCGCGGTGTGGTCGTCGCCGCGCTCATGCCCGACTGGCTGGCCGGGATCTGGAAACTCGATATGCCCGATCTTGGCGGCAAACTCCGCCTCATGCCCCTGCCGGCTTGGGAGAAAGGCGGGCGCCGGACCAGCGTGGTGGGCGGCACGATGCTCGGCATCACCAAGGCCGGCAAAAACTTCGACGCCTCGTGGGCTTTGGCCAAGCGCCTCTACCTCGATCCCGAGGTGCACGCGGAGTTTTTTAAGCGCACGACCATCATCCCGCCCTTCAAGAGTTCGTGGTCGCATCCCGCTTTCTCCGCGCCCGACCCCTTCTTCGGTGGCCAGCCCAGCGGCCAGCTTTACATCGCCCAGGCCGGCGACGTCCCGACTCGCCCGGCCTCGCCCTACAACCTGCCCGCTCTGCTGCGCGTCAACGAAGTGTTGATCGCTTTGGCCGACCGCGCATCCCGCGAGGACATCTCGGACCCCGCGGTGCTCCTGCCCGAGGCCCGTGAACGCCTCGCGGAGGCGCAAATGCGCGTCGAGAAGATGATCAACCGCAACGTGTTCCTGCGCTCCGACGCACCCGCCCGCTGAAATCCCGACCGACTGCTCTTTCCCCTCGCCCCATGTCCGTCCCCGCCGCCCCCCTCACCTCCGCCCCGCCCGCCGTCGTCCGTCGCTACCGCGCCGAACCGGTGTGGGTTCCCTGGGTGTTCCTAGCGCCGTTTTTGCTCACGTTTGGCGTGTTCATGGTCTGGCCGCTGATCCAGTCGGTCGTCTTGGCCTGTCAGCAAACGTTCGGCCCCAAAAGCACAGCATGGGTGGGCTTTGCCAACTTCTCCTTCCTGCTACATGATCCGCTGTTCTGGAAAGCCGTCAGCAACACCGCAATGTTCGCGGCTGGCTCGGTTTTTTTGCAACTTCCCGTGTCGCTCGGGCTGGCCCTCCTGCTCAACCGTCCCGGCCTGCGCGGCCGCACGGTGTTCAGGCTGGTCTTCTTCGCCCCCTCATTGGTCGGCCTCGTCTTTGTCGGCCTGCTGTTTTCCCTGATTTTCGCGCCGCGCACCGGATTGGTGAACAGCGTTTTGAACGATTTTTTCCCCGCTTTCGACCCCGAGTTTCCCTGGCTCCAGGTCTACGTCATGCCGGCGCTCATCCTCGCCGCCCTCTGGCTCTACGCCGGCTTCAACATGGTCTACTTCCTCGCCGCCTTGCAGGGCGTCCCCGAGGAGTTGATGGAGGCGGCCGCGCTCGACGGGGCCGGCCCCTGGCACCGTTTCCGTCACATCGTGCTCCCGGAAATCCTTCCGGTGGCGACTTTTGTGGTGCTCATGTCGCTCCTGGGTTCGCTTCAGCTTTTTGAACTCCCCTACATCCTGCTCACCGGCGCGGGACCGGACAACCGCGGGCTCACCATCGTGATGTATCTTTACGACAACGGTTTCGTCACGGGAGATCTCGGCTACGCCAGCGCCGTCGGTTGGGTCCTCGCCCTCCTCATGGGCTCCTTCGCCCTGGGCCAGCGCTGGTTTAACAAACGCCAGGAGGAGAGCTGAGCCTCCTTCTCCCCGCCGCCGTCGCCCCCGTAGCCCGCCTCCACCCATGTCCCTCTCCAACGCCCAACGTCAGAAACTCCTGCTCTTCCCGATCTACGTCACCCTCACGGTCGCGGGCGTGTTTACGTTAATCCCCTTTGCCTGGCTGGTTTGCGCGGCCTTCAAGACCAACGCCGACATCTTCACCTCCAACTTCCTGCCCCTTGGTGACGGTTTTCTTGGTGTGGCCTGGGGCCGGCTGACTTTGGTCAACTTCGTGCGGTTGTTTCGTGAACTCGGCATCGGAGTCGCCCTGACCAACTCGGTGTTCCTCGCCGCGACCTCCGCCCTGCTCGCGACCTTCTGCTGCTCGCTGGCCGGCTACGCCCTGGCGAAGTTTCGGTTCGCGGGTCGCGGCCTGGTGATGTCGCTCGTGCTCGCCGCGCTCGTCGTGCCGGGTTCGCTGCTCATGGCCCCGGGTTACAAGCTGCTCTACGATCTGGGTTTATTGAACAGCTTTGCAGGTCTGATCCTGCCCGGTCTGACGCCCGCCTTCGGGGTTTTTCTCTTCCGCCAGGCGATGGTCAACGCGGTCCCGGCCACCCTCATTGAGAGTGCGCGCATCGACGGGGCAGGGGAGTTCCGTATCTTTTTCACCATCGTCCTGCCGCTGGTGCGACCGATGATAGGCGCCTACCTGATGATCACGTTTCTTGGCACCTGGAACAACTTCATCGGCCCGCAGATCGTGCTGCAGGACCCGTCGTCGTTCCCGCTCTCCGTGGCGATCAACCAGTTACGCGGCCTCTATGGCACCGACTACGGCCTGATCATGTCGGGCACGCTCATCTCCATCGCG